>NZ_AP019365.1:2265833-2575500 GCF_033095865.1 Pseudomonas sp. KU43P
GGCGGGTGGTTACCGCGAGCATGACATCCTGATCGTCAACGAGACGGGCGCCGAGAACATCACCAAATTCCCGTTTGGCCCGGAGCACAACATCATCCGCAAGTAAACGCCGGTGCCGTGCCGGTTTCTGCGCGGGAGCGGGCTTGCCCCGCGAAGAAGCCGGCACACATAACAAGAACATCGAATGACCACCAGACCCTGCCTCCAATTAGAAGAATCAGAGGGTACCCGTCATGTCCAGCACCACCCTTAACGCTCCCACCCTCGCCGGCGCCCCCCAGAGCGCCGAACGCCAGGCCTTGCGCAAAGCCGCCAGAGCCAGTTTCATGGGCAACTTCGTCGAGTGGTTCGACTACGCCGCCTACGGCTACCTCGCCACCATCATCGCCGCCACCTTCTTCCCGCAAACCGACAAGACCACCGGCCTTCTGGCGACTTTCGCGGTGTTCGCCCTGTCGTTCCTGGTTCGCCCGCTGGGCGGCGTGGTCTGGGGCCATTTCGGTGACCGCCATGGCCGGCGCAACGCGCTGTCGCTGTCGATCCTGATCATGTCGATCTCCACCTTCTGCATCGGCCTGCTGCCCGGCCATGCGCAAATCGGCCTGTGGGCCCCGTGCCTGCTGTTGCTGATTCGCCTGGTACAGGGTTTTTCCGCCTCGGGCGAGTACGCTGGCGCCTCGGCCTTCCTCGCCGAATACGCGCCACCTGGCCGGCGCGGGCTATACACCAGCATCGTGCCGGCCAGCACGGCGGCCGGGCTGTTGTTCGGGGCGGCGTTCGTCGCCGTGCTGCATGAGTTGCTCAGTACCGAAGACCTGCACAGCTGGGGCTGGCGCCTGCCGTTCCTGCTGGCTGCGCCCTTCGGCCTGGTGGGCCGCTACATCCGCATGAGCCTGCAGGACACGCCGAAGTTCCTGGAGATGGAGCAGCGCCTGGAAAGCAAGGCCTGCATGGCCCCGGCGCCGATCCGCGAGCTGCTCACCCAGCACCGCCGCAGCCTGGCCATCGGCATTGGCGTCACCTGCCTCAACGCGGTGGCGTTCTACCTGTTGCTTAGCTACATGCCCACCTACCTGTCGGCCGAAATGGGCATGAGTGAGCGCGATTCATTCATCGCCTCGACGGTGTCACTGGCCACCTACATCGGCCTGATCTTCCTCATGGGGCGGCTGTCGGATCATTTCGGGCGCAAGACCATGCTGGTGATTGCCTCGCTGCTGTTCCTCGGGATGACCGTGCCGCTGTTCAAGCTGCTCGACGGCCAGCCGTTGCTGGTGATCTTGGCGATCCAGATCCTGTTCGGCGCGATGCTGGCGATGAACGACGGCACCTTGCCGTGCCTGCTGGCAGAGATCTTCCCGACCCGGGTGCGCTTCAGTGGCTTCGCCTTGAGCTTCAACCTGGCCAATGCGCTGTTTGGCGGCACCGCCCCGTTCATTGCCACCTGGTTGATCCAGGTGACCGGCAGCAAGCTGGCGCCGGCCGGGTATCTGCTGGCGGCGGCTTTGGTGGCCTTGGTGGCGATGTTGATGTGTCGGGAGACGGCGTATGGGCAATTGAAGGACTGAGTTGCCTGTACGGGCCTTATCGCCAGCTTCCCGGCGATATGGCCCGTACGGCCGGCAGATGGCTTATGCTGAGCACACTGCCCGCCAAAAGGAGTTCCACATGGCCTGGTCCGCCACCCAGTATTCCCTCTTCGAAGATGAACGCACCCGCGCCGTGCGCGACCTGCTTGCCGCTGTGCCACCACGCCCGGTACGCCATGCCACCGACCTGGGCTGTGGCCCGGGCAACTCCACCGAAGTACTGCTGCAGCGTTGCCCGGATGCCCAGGTCACCGCGCTGGACAGCGACAAGGACATGATCGACAAGGCCCGCGAGCGCAAGCGCCTGCACATCCCACGGGTGCGCTGCGAAATCGCCGACATCAGCCAGTGGACCGCCCCCGAACCCCAGGACCTGATCCTCGCCAATGCCTCGCTGCAGTGGGTGCCCGATCATGGCGCGCTCTACCCGCACCTGGTACGACAATTGAGTGAAGGCGGCAGCCTGGCCGTGCAGACCCCGGACAACCTCGACGAGCCGGCGCACCGGCAACTGCGCGAGATTGCCGGCCGTGGCCGTTGGGCCGACAAGTTCGCCGACTTCAGCCTGCCGCCCCGGCACAGCGCCGCGTTCTACTACGACCTGCTCAGCCCCCTGTGCGCGCGGGTGGATGTATGGCGCACGACCTATCACCATCCATTGACAGGCGGGGCCGAGGCGGTGGTGGAATGGTTCAAGGGTTCGGCCCTGCGCCCTTACCTGGCCAAGCTGGACGAGGACGAACAGGCGGACTTCCTGCAGATGTACCTGCAGGCCATGCAGCGGGACTATCCGCCAGCCACCGACGGCAAGGTGCTGCTGCCGTTCCCCCGGCTGTTCGTGATTGCCACCCGCTAACGGTGGCGCCAGCGCCAGATCACGTAGCCATAGACGCCGAGGTTGACCAGCAGCACGATGGCGCCCAGCAGCCACTGAAGCTGCGGGGTTAGCCCGGCAGGGTAGATCAGCGGCCAGATGTAGTGTTCGACGAAGCCGCCGGGGTAGCCGGAATCGCCGGCGGCAAAGCGCATGCGGTTTTCCCAGTCGGTCAGCGGGCACTCCAGGTGCAGGCCCTCGACCGCCAGGCCCCAGGCCAGGGCGGGCAGGTGCAGGAGCAGGGCAGGGCGCCACTTGAACACCAGCAACCCGCCGAACAGCACCAGCAGGATGAAGCCGAGGTGCAACAGGACCAGGGTGTCGGCGGCTAGGCGAAAGAGCATGGCCAGTGCCTTTGAAGGTGGGGTAATGCTGGGTTGGGTATGTTGGCTGCGCGGGCCGCATCGCCGGCAAGCCGGCTCCCACAGGTAGTCCGCAGTTGTTGAAGGTTGTGGTATCCCTGTGGGAGCCGGCTTGCCGGCGATGCGGCCCTTGAATCCATCACAGCGCGTCCTGCACCACCTGCAGGAAAGTCGCCACCACCCGCCGCGTGCGCTGTTCACTCAGGCACACCAATGTCTCGGTCAGGTGCCGCTGGCAATCCACGATCGGCAACGCACACACCCGCGCATCGGCGCCGAATTCCGCCGCCGAAACCACGCCCACGCCAATTCCCACCACCACCGCCTCACGCGCCGCTTCCCGGCCTTCGACCTGGATCGCCGGGCGAATCCGCAAACCGGCGCGCTGCATCTCTTCTTCCAGCGTCTGCCGCGTCACCGAGCCCGGTTCGCGCAGCACCAGCGGCGTGTCGTCCAGGTCGGCCAGGCTGATCGAACCACGGCTGGCCCAAGGGTGGTTGTGCGAGACGAATGCCACCATCGGATCGCGGCGCAAAGGCACGCAGAACAGCCGCTCATCGTCGACATCCCGCCCCAGCAAGGCCAAATCCGCCTGGTAGCTGAACAGCCGAGCCAGGGATTCGTCGGTGTTGCCGGTTTCCACCTTGACCTGGATACCCGGGTACTGCTGGCAGAACCGCGCAATCTGCGGCAGCACGTGCACCGGTGCATCCACGGCCAGCACCAGGCTGCCGGTGTGCAGGGCGCGGGAGTCCTGCAGCAGTTCGTGAGCTTCGGCCTCGCAGGCGAACAGCCGCTTGCTGATGCCCAGCAGGCGCTCGCCCAAGTCCGTCAGCTGTACCGAACGCTTGTTGCGCTGGAACAGCAACACGCCAAAGCGCTCCTCCAGTTTTCGCACCTGGTCGGACACCGCAGGTTGGGTAAGGAACAGTTTTTCAGCAGCGCGGGTGAAGCTGCCATGCACGGCCACCGCGTGAAAGGCCTTCAGTTGAGCGTGGGACACGGACATGACCACTCCAGTAACAAGCTGACCTTATGTGTGAAATACGATAAATCGATTTTCGTTATCAGTCAGTACCTGTTTCCATGTATTTCAAGCCCGCCGTCACCGCCACAAGCGGTCGCCGGGCCATGGCGCGCCACCTGCGCCATCTGACCAATGACGAGCCACGTCATGCAGTGCGCAACACAAGAACAAGACAGGCATTTCTTCACATTCTGCCGGCACACTTGAGCAAGAGGTCAGACGCACATGAATCATTCCGTAGCCGCGCTTAAGCGTTGGCGCATCCAGATTTTCGCGATCACCTGGCTGGCCTACGCCGCCTTCTACTTCACCCGCAAAGCCTTCTCGGTGGCCAAGCTCGGCATCGGCGAAGACCCCACCTTCATGCTCGACAAGGCCGCCATGGCCAACCTCGACGGCATCTACCTGGCCGCCTACGCCGTGGGCCAGTTCACCTGGGGCATGCTTGCCGACCGTTTCGGGCCGCGTGTGGTGGTGCTTGGCGGCCTGCTGATTTCGGCCGCAGCGGCAGTGGTGATGGGCAGCTACGCAACCTTCCCGATCTTCGCCACCTGCATGCTGATCCAGGGCCTGGCCCAGTCCACCGGCTGGGCCGGCTTGTGCAAGAACATCGGCAGCTTCTTCCCGGCCTCGCAGCGCGGCCGGGTGCTGGGGCTGTGGAGTTCGTGTTACGCCTTCGGGGGCCTGGTCGCGTCGCCATTCGCCGGCTGGTGGGCCTATACCCTGGTCGGTACCTGGCATGCGGCGTTTTTCTCCAGCGCCGCAGTGGTGGCTGCGGTGGCCGTGCTGTTTTTCTTCCTGCAGCGCAACAAGCCCGAGGATGTCGGGCTGCCGGCGGTGGAGCCCGAGCCGCAGAGCATGGCGCCGGCCGGCAACCTGTGCAGCGTGTGGGCGCCGTTGCGCGAGATCCTGCGCAACCGCACGGTGTTGACCCTGGGTTTGGCGTATTTCCTGCTCAAGCCGGCGCGCTACGCGATCCTGCTGTGGGGGCCGGTGATCGTCTTCGAACAGATGCCTTCGGTCGGCAAGGTCGGCGCGGCGATCATCCCCACCGCCTTCGAACTGGCCGGGCTGCTCGGCCCGATCATCATCGGCCTGGCTTCGGACAAACTGTTCGGCGCCCGGCGCATGCCGGCCTGCGTGATCAGCTTGGTGCTGCTGACCGTGACCCTGGCAGCGTTCATGGGCGCCATGCACAGCGGCAGCATCGTACTGGTGGTGGCCCTGCTGTTCGTCATGGGGCTGACCCTGTACGGGCCGGACTCGATGATCAGCGGCGCGGCGGCGATCGACTTCGGCACAGCCAAGGCCGGCGCCACGGCGGCCGGTTTCGTCAATGGCTGCGGTTCGGTGGGGGCGGTGCTCGGCGGCTTGCTCCCGGGCTACTTCGACAGCGTCACGGTGTTCATCGTGTTCGCCGGTTGCGCGCTGTTTTCCGCGCTGGTGCTGTTGCCGCACTGGAACAGCCGCCCGGCCAGCAGCGCCCAGGCCCAGGACGTGGCACCCAACACCAGCATGGCGGTCAAGCCACTGCGCACCTGAGGGTCTGGCTGTGGCGGCGAGCAAGGCCGACAAAGCGTGAGATTACTTGTCGATCCACTGCGCGAGGGCGTATAAACTGCACCCACTTTTGGCCGGTCGCTTCCTGAACCGGCCGCTGAAACAAAGAGAGTCGACATGGGCGCACAGTGGAAAGCCAAGCATAGAGAAACAGCTGCCAATGCCAAGGGCAAGATCATGGGCAAGCTGGCCAAGGAAATCCAGATCGCTGCCAGATCGGGTGCCGATCCCGACATGAACCCGCGCCTGCGCCTGGCCATCGCGCAAGCCAAAAAGGCCTCGATGACCCGCGAGACCCTGGATCGGGCCATCCGCAAGGGTGCTGGCCTGGACGGCGATGCCGTGCAATACCAGGCGGTGAGCTACGAAGGTTTCGCGCCGCACCAGGTGCCGCTGATCGTCGAGTGCCTGACCGACAACGTCAACCGCACCGTCGCGCAGATCCGCGTGCTGTTCCGCAAGGGCCAGCTGGGTGCGAGCGGTTCGGTGACCTGGGACTTCAACCATGTCGGCCTGATCGAGGCCACCCCGAACCAAGATGCCGACCCGGAAATGGCTGCCATCGAAGCCGGTGCCCAGGACTTCGAGCCAGGTGAAGAAGAGGGTTCGACCCTGTTCATCACCGACACCACCGACCTGGATGCGGTGCAGAAGGCCCTGCCGGAGCAAGGTTTCACCGTGGTTTCGGCGAAGATCGGCTACACCCCGAAAAACCCGGTGAGCGCTGCCAGCCTGAGTGCTGAAGCACTGGCCGAGGTGGAAGCGTTCCTCGAAGCGATCGATGAGAACGATGATGTGCAGAACGTTTACGTTGGCCTGACCGACTAAACGCCGGGGCCGCTTGGCGGCCCATTCGCCGGCAAGCCGGCTCCCACAAGTCCCCGACAATTCTTGAATGCTGTGGGGTACCTGTGGGAGCCGGCTTGCTGGCGAATGGGCCAGCGAAGGCAACCAAAGGACCCCCGCATGAACGCAACCTTCGCCTCCCTCAGCCTCGCCCACCTGCGCACCCTCGACTGCCTCCTGCAGCTGAAGAACCTCAGCCACGCTGCCGAACGCCTGGGCGTCAGCCAATCGGCCCTGAGCCGGCAACTGGCCTCCCTGCGCGAAGCCTTCGACGACCCGCTGCTGGTACGCCAAGGTCGTGGTTACGTCCTCAGCGAATATGCCGAAGCCCTGGTCGAGCCCCTGCGCCAGGTGCTCGAAGAACTCCAGGCCTTGCGCCAACCCGCGGCTTTCGACC
This sequence comes from Pseudomonas sp. KU43P, assembly GCF_033095865.1. Taxonomy (NCBI): domain Bacteria; kingdom Pseudomonadati; phylum Pseudomonadota; class Gammaproteobacteria; order Pseudomonadales; family Pseudomonadaceae; genus Pseudomonas; species Pseudomonas sp. KU43P. Next base: position 2,272,489 of record NZ_AP019365.1, read on the forward strand.
CGGCCCGCTGTGAGCGGCGCTTCTGCCTGGCGGCCTCGGACTATGTGGCCGAGCACATGCTGCCGTTACTGGTGGCCGCGCTGGAGCAGGAAGCCCCCGGCGTGTCCATCGACTACCGTACCTGGCAAGCTGGCCAGTACGCCTTGCTAGCAAGCGGCGAGATCGACCTGGCCACCACGCTGTTCGACGAGTCGCCGCCCAACCTGCATGGTCGGCTGCTCGGTGAAGACCGTGCGGTGTGCCTGATGCGCGGTGATCATCCGCTAGCGCGCAATGAGGCACTGAGCCAGGACGACTACCTGGCGTACAAGCACGTGCGCATATCCGGCGGTGGCGACAAGGACAGTTTCATCGACCGCCACCTCCGCGCCAATGGCCTGCAGCGGCGGGTTAGCCTGGAGGTGCCGTTCTTCTCGGCCACCGTGCAGGTCATCGCCAATAGCCAGGCGCTGGCCACCGTGCCCGAGCACATCGCCCGGCAGTTGTGTCGCCTGCATGACCTGGCGTGGCGGCCGCTGGGGTTTGTCGAGCATACCCAGCGCTATTGGGTGGTGTGGCACCAGCGTTTGCAGGCGTCGGCCGAGCATCGCTGGTTGCGCAACCGGGTGTTCGAGCTGTGGCGTCAGTCGCAGTTCGGGGTGCAAGGTGGTCATGCGGGTTTGCCATAGCAGGTATGCGCGAAGCGGGGTTATTCGGCCCGGAGCAAGTGCCTAGACTGGGGGCAGGCAGCAGACACCCCCAGGAGACCACCCGTGACCCCCGAACAATTCCGCCAGTACGGCCACCAGCTGATCGATCTGATCGCCGATTACCGCCAGAACGTCGCCGAGCGCCCGGTCATGGCCCAGGTCGAACCCGGCTACCTCAAGGCCGCATTGCCGGCCGCCGCCCCGCAGCAGGGCGAACCGTTCGAGGCGATCCTCGATGACGTCAACCAGCTGGTCATGCCTGGCCTGTCGCACTGGCAACACCCGGACTTCTATGGCTACTTCCCCTCCAACGGCACCTTGTCTTCGGTGCTGGGCGACTTCCTCAGCACGGGCCTGGGTGTGCTCGGCCTGTCGTGGCAATCGAGCCCGGCGCTGAGCGAACTGGAGGAAACCACCCTCGACTGGTTGCGCCAACTGCTCGGGCTGTCGGGGCAGTGGAGCGGGGTGATTCAGGACACGGCCTCCACCAGCACCCTGGTCGCGCTGATCTGCGCTCGTGAGCGGGCCACCGACTACGCCCTGGTGCGCGGTGGCCTGCAGGCCGAAGCCAAGCCCCTGATCGTGTACGTCAGCGCCCATGCCCACAGCTCGGTGGACAAGGCCGCGCTGCTGGCCGGCTTCGGCCGCGCCAACATCCGCTTGATCGCCACCGACGAGCAGTTCGCCATGCGCCCCGATGCCCTGCAGGCGGCCATCGAGCAGGACCTGGCGGCCGGCAATCATCCTTGTGCAGTGGTCGCCACCACCGGCACCACGGCCACCACCGCGCTGGACCCGCTGCGCGCCATTGGTGAAATCGCCCAGGCCAAGGGCCTGTGGCTGCATGTGGACTCGGCCATGGCCGGTTCGGCGATGATCCTGCCGGAATGCCGCTGGATGTGGGATGGCATCGAGCTGGCCGATTCGGTGGTGGTCAATGCGCACAAATGGTTGGGCGTGGCCTTCGACTGCTCGATCTACTACGTGCGCGACCCGCAGCACCTGATCCGGGTAATGAGCACCAACCCCAGTTATTTGCAGTCGGCGGTCGATGGCGAGGTGAAGAACCTGCGCGACTGGGGCATTCCGCTGGGGCGTCGATTCCGTGCGTTGAAGCTCTGGTTCATGCTGCGTAGCGAAGGTGTAGAGGCGCTGCAGCAGCGCTTGCGACGGGATCTGGACAATGCCCGTTGGCTGGCCGAACAGGTGGAGGCAGCCGGGGAATGGACGTTGCTGGCGCCGGTGCAGTTGCAGACTTTGTGCATTGTCCACAAGCCGGCAGGGCTGGACGGTGATGCGTTGGATGCGCATACCAGGGCCTGGGCCGATCGGCTCAATGCCTCTGGGGATGCTTACGTGACCCCGGCGACCTTGAACGGGCGGTGGATGGTGCGAGTGTCGGTGGGGGCGTTGCCCACCGAGCGTGAGCATGTCGAGAAGTTGTGGGGGCGTTTGCAGCAGGTTGTCAAAGGCTGAAAACGTAGGGGGCTGCAAAGCAGCCCCCTACGGTCTATCAGCTGCTCACCGCCTGAAAACTCCCCTTGCGGCTAGCCTCGAAGGCTTCCTTCTCCATCGGTTTGGCCTGCGGATTTCCCAGGTCTTCCATCGCCAACCGATGCGTCTCCGGCGCAATGTAAGCCGCCAGCGCACACAGGCAGGTCACGAAGAACGCCAGCCCACCCACCACCAGTGGAATGTTCTCCGAACCCGGCGGCGCCACCAGTGCGAACAGTGCCGGCAGCATGGCTGTCAGCATGGTGCCGACGTTCTGTGCGATGGCCATCGCCGAGACCCGGTAGCGGGTGTGGAACAGCTCCGGGTAGAAGCTCGGGAACACCGCGTTGTAACCCTGATAGACCATCCCCCACATGACGATGGAGGCGGCAAAGGCCAGTGGCACGTTCTGTATGCTGATCGCGTACAGGTAGACGAACGCCAGCAGCCCGGAGCCCAGGCACCCGGCGATCATGGTCGGGCGACGGCCGATCTTGTCGGAAAGGTTGCCCACGAATGGAATCACCAGCACCGCGACAATGTTGCCCACCACCGGAATCCACAGGTACACGCTCTTGTCGAAACCGATGCCGTAGGCAGGCTGCACCGCATAGGCCGCGCCGAAGATGGTGGCCACCACCGGGATCACGTTCATCAGGGCCATGAACATCACCAGCACCATGTGCTTCCAGTTATGGCGCAAAGCCTCGCTGATCGGCGACTTGGCCACCTTGTCCTGCTTTTCCTCTTTGACGAACGCCGGGGTCTCGTGCACTTCCTTGCGGATGATGAAGCCTGCGATCAGCACCACCGCACTCATCAGGAATGGAATCCGCCAGCCCCAGTCGTTGAATGCCTCGCTCGGCATGAAGTAAGCCAGCGGCAGAAACACCGCAGCGGCCAGCACCTGGCCGGCCTGCACGCCTTGCAGGGTGAAGCTGGCGTAATAGCCCCGCCGCCCGAATGGAGCGTGCTCCATGATCATCGAGCTGGCCCCGGAGATCTCGCCGGCCACGGCAAAACCCTGGACCAGGCGCAGCACCACCAGCAAGGCCGGGGCGAGGATACCGATGTCGTGGTAGGTGGGCAGCAGGCCGACGGCCATGGTCGACAGGCCCATCAGGAACATGCACAGCAGCAGCACGTTCTTGCGCCCGCGGGTATCACCCCAGTGGCCGAGCACGAAAGCCCCGATCGGGCGGGCCAGGTAGCCGACGCCGTAGGTCGCCAGCGAGGCGATGATGGCCATCTTCGGGTCGGTGTTGGGGAAGAAGATCTGCGGGAAAATCAGCGCCGCAGCCTGGGCATAGATGAAGAAATCGTAGTACTCGAGTGCCGAGCCTATCCAGCCGCTGGCAGTGGCTTTCTTCGCTTGAGAGCTTGAGTGGGCCATGGTTGTCTCCGTTGTTCTTGTTGGTTCCCGCACGGCGAGCGTGGGGTTGTCTCGGGAGTGTGGGTTCAGGAGCAAGGCGTGGAAGCGGGCTGCGGCATTGCTGGAGCAGGCAGCCAGGAGGCAAGTGCGGGGCGCAAGGCGAGAGCAGTGTGCATAGGTCGGTACCCGGTTTTATTGAATTTATTCTGTCGTGGCGTTGGGCTGGGTCAGCGCAGGTGGGCCTGCGTCTGGAATTCATGGTTGCCCCTCGGGGTGGGGTTAATCAATTCGTCAAAACGGGTTTTGGGCGATAATCGAACACAAAACTAACCATTCCGTACAAAGTGATTGATGGGGCGACTTTACCTGCGAATAATCGATCGTGCCAAGGTGCAGGCCCCATCGCCTGCAAGCCGGCTCCCACCGGTACTGCGCAGCGCTTCCTCGTGGGAGCCGGCTTGCCGGCGATAGGGCCGGTGCAGAAAACCACCCACGCCTAGCCCCGTAGCCTCCAATAACAAGGAACTCCCCATGCAGCGTTCGATAGCCACCGTGTCCTTGAGCGGCACCCTGCCGGAAAAGCTCGAAGCCATCGCCGCCGCCGGTTTCGACGGCGTCGAGATCTTCGAGAACGACCTGCTGTATTACGCCGGCAGCCCGCGCGAAGTGCGGCAGATGTGTGCCGACCTCGGCATCGCCATCACCTTGTTTCAGCCGTTTCGCGACTTCGAAGGCTGCCGCCGTGACCGCCTGCAGAAGAACCTTGACCGCGCCGCGCGCAAGTTCGACCTGATGCAGGAGCTGGGCACCGACCTTGTGCTGGTGTGCAGCAACGTACAGGCCGACGCGCTGGGTGAAGAGCAACTGCTGGTGGAAGACCTGCGCCTGCTGGCCGAGCATGCGGGGACGCGTGGCCTGCGCATCGGCTACGAAGCCTTGGCCTGGGGCCGCCATGTGAATACTTACCAGCAGGTGTGGAACCTGGTGCGCCAGGCCGATCATCCCGCCCTGGGGGTAATCCTCGACAGTTTCCACACCCTGTCGCTCAAGGGCGACCCGGCCGCGATCCGCGAGATCCCGGGAGACAAGATCTTCTTCGTACAGATGGCCGACGCACCGATCCTGAACATGGACGTGCTGGAGTGGAGCCGCCACTTCCGCTGCTTCCCGGGCCAGGGAGAAATGGATCTGGCCGGTTTCCTCGCGCCGATTCTTGCCACCGGCTACCGCGGCCCGCTGTCGCTGGAAATCTTCAACGATGGCTTCCGCGCCGCCCCGCCACGGCAGAACGCCGCTGACGGCCTGCGTTCTCTGCTTTACCTGGAAGAACAGACCGGCCTACGCCTGGCACAACAAGGCACCGCGATCGAACCCGGGGTGCTGTTCACCCCGCCGGCAGCCAGCGCCTATGACGGTGTGGAGTTCCTTGAGTTCGCCGTCGACGAGGCCGTGGGCGCACGCCTGGGCACTTGGCTCAAGCGCCTGGGCTTTGCCGAGGCTGGCAAGCACCGCAGCAAGGATGTACGGCTGCTGCGCCAGAACGACATCAACATCGTGCTCAACGCCGAGCCGTACTCCTTTGGTCACAACTTCTTCGAGGCCCATGGCCCGTCGCTGTGCGCCACCGCCCTGCGGGTCAAGGACGAACAGGCTGCGCTGCAGCGCGCCACCGACTTCCGTGGCCAGCCGTTCCGCGGCCTGGTCGGCCCCAATGAGTGTGAAGTGCCTGCCGTGCGTGCCCCGGATGGCAGCCTGATCTACCTGGTAGAGCAGGGCGCGCAAGGCCCGTCGCTGTACGACACCGACTTCCGCCTGGACCCGGCCGCCACCGCCCGCGGCGGCCTGCAGCGCATCGACCACATGGCCCTGGCGCTGCCTGCCGAGTCGCTGGACAGCTGGGTGCTGTTCTACAAGAGCCTGTTCGATTTCGCCGCCGATGACGAGGTAGTGCTGCCCGACCCCTACGGCCTGGTCAAGAGCCGCGCTCTGCGCAGCCAGTGCGGCAGCCTGCGCCTGCCGCTGAACATCTCGGAAAACCGCAACACCGCGATTGCCCACGCGCTGTCGAGCTACCGAGGCTCGGGTGTGCATCATATTGCTTTTGATTGTGCCGATATCTTCCGTGAAGTGGCGCGGGCGAAGGAGGCGGGCGTGCCGTTGCTGGAAATCCCGTTGAACTACTACGACGACCTCGCCGCACGGTTCGACTTCGACGACGAATTCCTCAGCGAGCTGGCCTATTACAACGTGCTGTACGACCGTGATGCCCAAGGGGGCGAGCTGTTCCACGTGTACACCGAGGCGTTCGAGGAGCGGTTCTTCTTCGAGATCATCCAGCGCAAGGGTGGGTATGCGGGGTATGGCGCGGCGAACGTGGCGGTGCGCTTGGCTGCGATGGCCAAACGCAGGAGCGGGGCGGTGCGCAAGCCGGTACTTTGACCGGCTGAACCAGCCTCAGCGCCGGCAAGCCGGGCGATGAGGCTGGTTCATGCAGCGTGGCTCAAGCAGGCACGCCAAGAATGATGTGCGAAGCCTTGATCACCGCAGTGGCGCTCACGCCCTGCGCCAGGCCGAGCTCGGCAACCGCTTCGCGGGTAACGATCGAGTACACCTTGGTGCCGCCCGCCAACTCCACCACCACCTCGGCATTGACCGCACCATCGGAGACGCTCAGTACCTTGCCGGCCAGGCAGTTGCGAGCCGACAGGCGAATGTCGCTGGACTCGGTCATCAGCATCACCCAAGGTGCCTTGATCAGGGCGACGGCCTCATTGCCCACCGCAATCCCGAGGTTGCGGATACTTTCCATCGTGACCACCGCAACCAGTTGCTCGCCACCAGGCAGGGTCAACACGACTTCGGCATTTACAGCACCTTCCTGAACCTGGCTGACCTGGCCCTTGAATACGTTGCGTGCGCTGGCTTTCATGGAATCGTCCTTATTTCTTGACTTTGGAGTTAGGATTTCGGCGCATCATCCTAGCTAGCGCTATGTACTATCAACCATAGCGCATTGGGGTATAACGCTTGCGAATGTACCCATGCAGAAAGGTCCACCCAGCCACTTCAATTCCTGACCACTCGACCAACAGCGCGCTTCCCTGCATCGCCCCGCTCACGGATAATCCCTCCCTATTCCAATAAGCAGCGCGTGAGTAGGTATGAGTAATCCCGTAGTCAGCCTCGGCCAGCCTGAAGTCGAAGGGGTGCGCAAATCGCGCAAGAACAACCCCGAGAAAACCCGCGAGGACATCCTCCAGGCCGCCATCAACGAGTTCGTCCAGCAAGGCCTGGCCGGCGCGCGGGTGGACGCCATCGCCGAACGCACGGCCACCTCCAAGCGCATGATCTACTACTACTTCGGCAGCAAGGAGCAGCTGTACGTCGATTGCCTGGTCAAGCTCTATGGTGATATCCGCAAGACCGAGCACAGCCTGGACCTGGAGTCGCTGCCAGCTGTGCAGGCGATCCAGCGCCTCACCGAGTTCACCTTCGACCACCACGACCACAACGTCGACTTCGTGCGCATGGTCTGCACCGAAAACATCCACTACGGCGAGTACGTGAAGAAATCGCCGGTGATCCGCGAGATGAGCAGCCTGGTGCTGCAGGCCCTGGACAAGACCCTGCGACGCGGCGTGGCTGAAGGCGTGTTTCGCGCGGGCGTCGAGGTCATCGACCTGCACATGCTGATGAGCTCGTTCTGCTTCTACCGTGTGTCCAACCGGCACACTTTCGGCCATATCTTCGACATCGACATGTCCGACGAGCAGATCAAGCAGCGCCACAAGGCGATGATCTGCGACGTGGTGATGCGCTACCTGCGCGCCTGAGCCGCGCTCACTCGCCCAGCCGTTGCTCGCGCGACGGCGGGTAACCGAAGTACGCCGCGTAGCACTTGCTGAAGTGCGACACCGAGACGAAACCGCAGGCCACCGCCACTTCCATCACCGACAGGTCGGAGTACTGCAGCAGGCGGCGGCTCTTGGTGATGCGCAATTCCATGTAGTAGCGCCGCGGCGAGGTGCCCAGCTGGGCCTGGAACAGGCGGTCTATCTGGCGCCGCGAGCGGCCGCTGTAGGCGGCGAGCTGGTCGAGGCTGAGGGTTTCTTCGAGGTTGTTCTCCATCAGCTCTACGATGGTGCGCAGGTGCAGGCTCATGGACTTCTTCGCCCCCGGCCCGACCTGGCGATAGCGCGCGCCAGAGAACGACAGGATTTCCTCGACGCCTTCGGCCAGGCCGTCGCCATACAGCCGGCGCACCAGCCCGAGCATCAGCTCCATGGCGCCATTTGGGCTGGCGGCGGTGAGGCGGTCGCGGTCGAGGGTGAAGCTTGCCGGCGTGATACGCGTCTGCGGGCTGCGCTCGGAAAGGCTGGCGCGTTGTTCGGGGTGGATGCTGCAGCCGTAGTCATCGAGCACCCCGGCGCGACCAAGGAACCAGGCGCCATTCCACAGCCCGCCCAGGGCTTTGCCGTGGGCCGCGCAGTCGTCCAGCAGACGATCCAGCTCCGGGTACTTGAGTGGGGTGCGCAGGCCGCCGCAAATGATCAGCAGGTCGAGCTCCTTCAGTGGCTCCGCTGCCAGTTCGCTGGCCACCAGCTCCAGGCCCAGGTCACTCAGCACCCGGTCGCCGTCCGGTGACAGCGGTGTGAAGCTGAAGCTGTCGGCGCGCAGCAGGTTGGCAGTGACCAGCACGTCCATCGCCACCGTGAAACTGGCCATGGAGAAGTGTTCGAGCAGGACGAAGTCGACCCGATAGGGTGCCTGGGGGCTGCCGGCGGTGGACTTGAGGCGCAGCATGTTGCTGGTGCTGGTCTTTTTGCTGAACTGGCGTGGGGTGGGCACTCTGGACTCCGCTTCCTGGCTGGCCGGCTGAGTGTGGCGGGTGGCCGGGGGAAAGACAATCGCCAGGGTGGTGGTGTCGTATTCGAGGTCGTATTGAGGCAAGCGGCTTATCTGTCGTTCATGAGACCAAGCGCCGCACGGGGGCGTTCGGCCTCAAGAACACCCAATACCTTGTGACAGGCGCTTTCCTGCGTCGGCTGCCAACGAAGTTGGTAGCCTGATTATTCAATTCTCGCCCTGAAGCACCGGCATCGGATTCGTGCACCTCACACCCGACTCAACCGAATAATCTGCCGAGCACAAAACGCCCCCGTCAGAATCACCCCGAACAACCGCAACGTCTGCATCGCCAGCACCAGCCCCACATCGGCATGGGTCTCCACCGCGATGATCGCCATGGCATCCAGCCCACCCGGGCTCGTGGCCAGGTACATCGACAGAAAGTCCACCCCCATCGCCCACGCCAACCCCCAGGCACAAACCGCACACAGCACGATCAGCGCCAGCGCCCCAGCGATCATGGTCGGCAAACGCTTCCACACATAGCGCACCGTCTGCCGGTCGAACCGCAGCCCGATATAGCAACCGATCGCCCCGTAGGCAAAGGCCAGCAGCGCCTCGGGAATGTTGATCGTCAGCAGCCCGCTCAACTGCAGGGCGCCTCCGAGCAATAGCGGCATCAGCAAGGCACCGGCCGGCATGCGATTGCCCGCCACCAGGCCAACCAGCACGATGGCCAGGCTGAGCAGGGTATCGAGCCACGGCATGGCGTCAGGTGCCAGCACAGCGCTGGGGGCAACCACCGGTCCCGGTGTGGCCCCAAGCAGGTGACTGACCAGCGACCCGACCATCACCACGCACACCACTCGTACATACTGCATGGTCGCCACCACCCGCCCGTCAGCGCCGTTTTCCTCGGCCATCGACACCATCGCCGAAGCCGCCCCCGGCGCCGTTCCCCAGGCAGCGGTGCTACCGGGAATGCCACCGAAGCGCACGGTGCCGAGCCCGACCAGGGCACTCAGCACCACGGTGATGAAAGTGGCCACCAGCATCAGGTGCCAGGACTGGGCCATCGATACCAGTACCGCCCAGCTCACCGAGTGGGCCACCAGCAGCCCGACGCAGCCCTGGCCGAAGCGAAATACCTGGCGATGCACGCTCAGCCGGGCGCCGCACACACCGAACACGATGGCCACCAACATGGGGCCGAGAAACAGACCGGCCGGTACGGCCAGGGCATGCAGCACCTGGCCGACGGCGCCGGCGCAGATCAATAGGGCAGGCCATTGGAAGGAAGGGCTGGAACAGCGGGAGAGGGCGGTGGGCAATGTCGATACTCCTTGCGCAGCGATAACGCGGGGCTGGCAGCGCCAGCGGAGAAAATTATCGACGGGGCAATCGATCAAGTCTATTTTCTACTTTTGATGAATCCATAACTGAAATTCATGAATCATGGACCTGCGTGACCTCACCTATTTCGAAACCATCGCCGAACTCGGCCACCTGGGCCGGGCAGCCGAGCGTCTCAACCGCAGCCAGCCGGCGCTGACCAAGAGCATTCAACGGCTGGAAGAGTCGCTGGGCACCCGCTTGTTCCAGCGTGACGGCCGGCGCATCAAGCTCACCGATGTCGGCAAGCTGTTGCTGGCGCGGGGCAGGCAGTTGCAGCTCAACATCGCCGAAACCGAGCGCGAAGTGCGCGACTTCGCCAGCGGCCTGGTCGGTAACATTCGCCTGGGCTGTGCGGCGAGCATGGCCGATCACCTGTTGCCACACCTCACTGCGGCCTTGCTGGAACGGGCACCGGAGGTGACCCTGAAGCTGTCCATCGCCCAGGACGATGTGCTCAAGGAGTCGCTGCGGGCCGGGCGGCTGGATGTGATCATTTCGCCGCAGATCGCCGATGACCCGCAGTTCACCACCCATCCCATCCTCGAAGACGAAGCGGTGGTGGTGGCCAGCGCCGAACACCCGGTATTCGCCGGGCCCATTGCCCTCAAGGACCTGTGCCAGTATCGCTGGGTGCTGGCGGGGCCGACCGTGACCGCTCGGCGCTGGATCGACAATGTGTTCATCGAGCACCAGTTGCCCGCACCCCGGGTGCAGATCGAGACCAACGCGATCTCCCTGCTGCCGCGCCTGATCGCCCGCACCCAGCTCTTGAGTTTCGCCGCACGGGAAACCCTGGAGCACGGCCTGGGCGCGTCGTGGTTGCGCGAAGTGCCGTTGCCGCAGACCACCATGCGCAGGACCGTGGCGGTGGCCGTGCGCACCGACGGCTACCTGTCGCCTGCGGCGGGTGCGCTGGTCGCCTTGTTGAAGGAGAAAGGGCGCAGTTTCTTCGAGCGCGATTGAATGGTGGGTTGCCGCAAGGCGCCAGGCAGGCGCGCTGTCAGCTTCGGCCTTTGGCCAGATAGGCCGCATATTCCTCGGCAGGCACCATGCTGCCGCCAGTGCCCCACACCAGATGCGTGGCATTGGCCAGGCGTTCTGGCGACAGCGCCATGCGTTCGAGGTAAGGCGCTGCCTGCAGCACCCTCAGCATGCCCGGCACACCGGCCAGCGCCGAGGGTTCCAGGCGCGCTTGCTCCAAATCGTGGGCCAGCACCAGCAGGCGGTAGAGTTCCTCGTCGGTCACCGTGTAGTAGCCGTCGAGCAAGCGCTGCATGGCCTTGCCGACGAAGCCGGAAGGGCGGCCCACCGCCAGGCCATCGGCAGCAGTGACGTTGTCGATGCCGAAGTCCTGGACACACACCGTATCGTGCAAGCCGGAGTACACCCCCAGCAGCATGCACGGTGAATGGGTAGGCTCGGCAAAGAGGCAGTGCACGTGGTCGCCGAATACCAGCTTCAGGCCGAACGCTACGCCGCCAGGGCCGCCGCCAACGCCGCAGGGCAGGTAGACGAACAGCGGGTGCTCGGCGTCGACCACAACCCCCTGCACCTGAAATTGCCGGGCCAGCCGCTCGGCCGCCACCGCGTAGCCGAGGAACAGGTGTGGCGAGTTCTCGTCATCGACGAAGTAGCACAAAGGGTCGCCGGCAGCTTGCTGGCGCCCTTGCTCCACGGCCACGCTGTAATCGGACGAGTGCTCGATCACCGTCACGCCGCTGGCGCGCAGCTTGTCCTTCTTCCATTGGCGGGCGTCCGCCGACATGTGCACGGTGGCCTGGAAGCCCAGCGTGGCACTGATGATACCGATCGACAGGCCGAGGTTGCCGGTGGAGCCGACGGCCACCTTGTACTGGCTGAAGAACTGCCGCGCCGGCTCCTCGGCCAGCACGCGGTAGTCGCTGTCCAGGGTGATCAGGCCCGCTTCCAGGGCAAGGTCTTCGGCATGCTTGAGCACTTCGTGGATACCGCCACGGGCCTTGATCGAGCCGGAGATCGGCAGTTCGCTGTCGGCCTTGAGCCACAGCGCACCGCTTGGCGCGAGGCCGGTCTCTTGCAGCAAGGTTCGTTGCAGTTTGGCCAGCGGGCGCAGGGGCGACTCGATGATTCCGGCACTGGCGGCGGTGTCGGGGAACACCGTGGCCAGGTACGGTGCGAAGCGCTGCAGGCGGGCGCTGGCGGCGTGCACGTCCGCTGCGCTGAGGCCGACGTCGCCCAGCGCTTGGGCCGCAGGCGCGATGGCAGGGTTGAACCATTGGGTTTCGCGCAGGGCGACCAGGTCCTCTATCAAGGGGTGGGAAGCGCACCATGCCGCAAGGGTTTTTCCGTGAATCATTGCAGGCGTTTCCTGTGGTTGGTTCGGGTTGTTCGCCGGGATCAAACTGCCTGCCGGGCAATCAGCGCCAGGCAGCGCTGCACCATCGGGCTCATGTCGCCCTTGCGCCGGCTGAGAATGATCGGGCTGACGGCGCTGCCGTCGAGCAGCTTGGCGTACTCGATATCGGTGCGGTGCTGCTGCTGCACCGTCTCCGGCACCAGGGTCACACCCAGGCCGACTGCGACCAGGCCGATGGCGGTCTGCAGTTCGTTGGCCCACTGGCTGACCTTGATGCTCATGCCGTGGTGGGCGAACAAAGCGAGGATGTGGTCGGCGTAGCTGGGCCTGGGGTTGGCAGGGTAGAGGATGAAGGCCTCCCGCGCCAGCTGGGCCAGCGACAGAGGCCCGCAGGCCAGGGCATGGCCCTTGGGCAGCACGGCCACCAGCGGGTCTTCGCGCAGTACTTGCTGCTGGATGGCTGGATCGTCGATGCGAATGCGGCCGAAGGCGATGTCGATGCGTCCGCTCTTCAGGGCTTCGACCTGTTGCAGGGTGGTCATCTCGTTCAGGCCCAGTTCCAGTTCGCTGTCCTGGCGCAGCTCGCGGATCAGCTCCGGCAGCACGGTGTACAGGGTCGAGGGGGCGAAGCCGATGCCTAGCCATTGACGCTGACCCTGGCCAATCCTGCGGGTGTTGTCGCTGATGTTGTCCAGCTGCTGGAGCAGGGTGCAGGTCTGTTCATAGAAAAAGCGCCCGGCCTCGGTCAGGCGCAGCGGCCGTTCGCGCACCACCAGCAGGGTGCCGAGCTGTTCCTCGAGCTGGCCGATCTGCCGGCTCAGCGGCGGCTGGGCGATGTGCAGCAGCTCGGCGGCGCGGGTGAAGTTCAAGGTTTCAGCCAGAACCTTGAAGTAGCGAAGGTGGCGCAGCTCCATCAGACCTCCAAGGTATGGTGGGAGATTCTTTTGATATTGGACGGCCGTCAGGTTCTCGCGCAATGCTTGAATAATCAAGTAAATGTAGTATCGGATCTGCCCCCTGCAGCCCGATTTGACGGGATCTTCGAACCATGACAAACGCCCTGATCGAGCGTATCGACGCAATCATCGTCGACCTGCCGACCATCCGCCCGCACAAGCTGGCCATGCACACGATGCAGCAGCAGACCCTGGTGATCCTGCGCCTGAAATGCAGCGACGGCGTGGAAGGCCTCGGCGAGGCCACCACCATCGGCGGCCTGGCCTACGGCTACGAGAGCCCCGAGGGCATCAAGGCCAACATCGACGCGCACCTGGCGCCGGCACTGATCGGCCTGCCCGCCGACAACATCAATGCCGCCATGCTCAAGCTCGACAAGCTGGCCAAGGGCAACACCTTCGCCAAGTCCGGCATTGAGAGCGCGCTGCTCGACGCCCAGGGCAAGCGCCTGGGCCTGCCGGTCAGCGAACTGCTCGGCGGGCGTGTGCGCGACAGCCTGGAAGTGGCCTGGACCCTGGCCAGCGGTGACACCGCCCGCGACATCGCCGAGGCCGAGCACATGCTGGAAATACGCCGCCACCGGGTGTTCAAGCTGAAGATCGGCGCCAATCCGCTGGACCAGGACCTCAAGCACGTGGTGGCGATCAAGCGCGAGCTGGGCGAGCGCGCCAGCGTGCGCGTCGACGTCAACCAGTACTGGGACGAATCCCAGGCCATCCGCGCCTGCCAGGTGCTGGGCGATAACGGCATCGACCTGATCGAGCAGCCGATCGCGCGCATCAACCGCGGCGGGCAGGTGCGCCTGAACCAGCGCAGCCCGGCGCCGATCATGGCCGACGAATCCATCGAGAGCGTCGAGGACGCCTTCAGCCTGGCCGCCGACGGCGCCGCCAGCATCTTCGCCCTGAAGATCGCCAAGAACGGCGGCCCGCGCGCCGTGCTGCGCACCGCGCAGATCGCCGAGGCGGCCGGCATCGCCCTGTACGGCGGGACCATGCTCGAAGGCTCGGTCGGCACCCTGGCCTCGGCCCATGCCTTCCTCACCCTGCGCCAGCTGACCTGGGGCACCGAGCTGTTCGGCCCGCTGCTGCTGACCGAGGAAATCGTCAACGAGCCGCCGCAGTACCACGACTTCCAACTGCACGTGCCGCGCACCCCGGGCCTTGGCCTGAGCCTGGACGAAGCCCGCCTGGCGCGCTTCGCCCGCCGATAACCGAAAAGGAGAGAACCCATGCTGTTCCACGTGAAGATGACCGTGAAACTGCCGGTCGACATGGACCCGGCCAAGGCCGCGCAACTGAAGGCCGACGAAAAGGAACTGGCCCAGCGCCTGCAGCGCGAGGGCACCTGGCGCCACCTGTGGCGCATCGCCGGGCATTACGCCAACTACAGCGTGTTCGACGTGCCCAGCGTCGAGGCGCTGCACGACACGCTGATGCAGCTGCCGCTGTTCCCGTACATGGACATCGAGGTCGACGGCCTGTGCCGCCATCCCTCGTCGATCCACGCTGACGACCGCTGAAAGCGGCCCCTGCGCCGCGTCTACCTGACAAGAACAATACGAGGTAAGCAACATGACCGTGAAGATCTCCCACACCCCTGACGTCCAGGCCTTCTTCGAGCAAGTGGCCGGCCTTGGCCATGCCGAAGGCAACCCACGCTTCAAGCAGATCATCCTGCGCGTGCTGCAGGACACCGCGCGCCTGATCGAAGACCTGGAGGTCAGCGAGGGCGAGTTCTGGCACGCCATCGACTACCTCAACCGCCTGGGCGGTCGCAACGAGGCTGGCCTGCTGGCCGCGGGCCTGGGCATCGAGCACTTCCTCGACCTGCTGCAGGACGCCAAGGACGCCGAAGCTGGTCTTGGCGGCGGCACCCCGCGTACCATCGAAGGCCCACTGTACGTGGCAGGCGCACCGCTGTCGGAAGGTGAGGCGCGCATGGACGACGGCACCGACCCGGGTGTGGTGATGTTCCTCCAGGGCCAGGTGTTCGACGCCGAAGGCCAACCCCTGGCCGGCGCTACCGTCGACCTGTGGCACGCCAATACCCAGGGCACCTATTCGTACTTCGATTCGACACAGTCCGAATACAACCTGCGCCGCCGTATCGTCACCGACGCCGAAGGCCGCTACCGTGCACGTTCCATCGTGCCCTCGGGCTATGGCTGCGACCCGCAGGGGCCGACCCAGGAATGCCTCAATCTGCTCGGCCGCCACGGCCAGCGCCCGGCGCACGTGCACTTCTTCATTTCGGCACCGGGGTACCGGCACCTGACCACGCAGATCAACTTTGAAGGTGACAAGTACCTGTGGGACGACTTTGCCTATGCCACCCGTGATGGCCTGATCGGCGAGCTGCGTTTCGTCGACGATGCTGCTGCAGCGCGTGACCGTGGCGTTAAGGGCGAGCGTTTTGCCGAGCTTTCGTTCGACTTCCGCTTGCAGGCGGCCAAGGCACCCGAGGCCGAAGTGCGCAGCCAGCGCCCACGGGCGCTGCAAGAAGGCTGACAGGCAGTCTTTCCCATAGCTGTGATGGCCCTATCGCCGGCAAGCCGGCTCCCACATCGACCGCAGCGCTGCTGACCCCTGTGGGAGCCGGCTTGCCGGCGATAGGGCCGGTACGAACCCAGCAAGCTCCACCGCCATACGCCATTCCAATAACAATAAAAGGTCCTTGGTCATGCATAACCCTACCCAGCGTTCGCTCGCCTGTTACTGACAGGTCACTGCCTAGTAATCCCTTCCCAGGCTGTCCAATCAGGAACTCCCGAGCATGACGAACCTCACCCAAGAGCAGCACCTCAAAACCCCGAACAAGCGCTATATCTACGAGTGGTACGTGGTCACCCTGTGCATGGTGGCGTACATATTCTCCTTCGTTGACCGGCAGATCCTGGCCCTGATGATCGAGCCGATCAAAGCCGACCTGCAGCTCAGTGATACCCAGTTCAGCCTGCTGCACGGCCTGGCGTTCTCGCTGTTCTACGCTTTCATGGGCATGCCCATCGCCTACCTCGCCGACCGCTTCTCGCGGCCGCGCATCATCGCGGTCGGGGTGATCTTCTGGAGCATCGCCACGGCCACCTGCGGCCTGAGCAAGAACTTCCTGCAGATGTTCCTTGCGCGAATTGGCGTCGGTGTCGGCGAAGCGGCCTTGTCGCCATCGGCCTACTCGATGTTCAGTGACATGTTCCCCAAGGAAAAGCTCGGCCGCGCCGTGGGCATCTATTCGATCGGCTCGTTCGTCGGCGGCGGTGTCGCCTTCCTGGTCGGCGGCTACGTCATCACCTTGCTCAAGGATGCGCAAACCATCGAGGTGGCCGTGCTCGGCGCCATGAAAGCCTGGCAGCTGGCATTCTTCATCGTCGGCCTGCCGGGGGTGATCGTCGGCCTGCTGGTCTGGCTGACGGTACGCAACCCAGAGCGCAAGGGCGCGCAGCTCGATGCCGACGGCCAAGTGCGCAAGGTGAAGCTTACCGATGGCCTGCGCTTCATCGGCCGCCACCGCAAAACTTTCGGCTGCCACTACCTGGGCTTCTCGTTCTACGCCATGGCGCTGTTCTGCATGATGAGCTGGACGCCCGCGCTGTATATCCGCAAGTACGGCATGAGCCCGGAGCAGGCCGGCTTCATGCTCGGCACCATCCTGTTGCTGGCCAATACCACTGGCGTGGTGTTCGGCGGCTGGCTGACCGATCACCTGGCCAAGCGCGGCTACAGCGATGCGGCGATGCGCACCGGGGTGATCGGTGCGGTGGGCATGATCGTGCCGGCGGTGCTGTACTCGCAGGTCGAACCGCTGTGGCTGTCGGTCACCTTGCTGGTGCCGGCGATGTTCTTTGCCTCGTTCCCGATGCCGGCGTCCACCGCGGCCATGCAGATACTCTCGCCGAACCAGGTGCGGGCGCAGGTATCGGCGGTGTTTCTGCTGATCAGCAACCTGCTGGGGCTGGGCCTGGGGACCACGCTGGTGGCGCTGATCACCGACCGCTACTTCGGCGCCCCGGCGGCAGTCGGTTCATCGATGTCGATCGTCAGCTTCGGCGCCTCGCTGCTGGCCATCGTGCTGCTGGCCAAGGGCTGCAAGTGTTTTCGCGACAGCCTGCAGCGCGAACACGCCGCCGAGGCCTGAGATGCTCGAGCGCTTCCCGCTGCTCGATTCGCGCGATGTGGCCGAGATGCAGGTGCAACTGGCCCGCTATCTCTGCCCGCATCGGCTGCGGGTGCTGAACGGCACACCGCCGCGCTTGCAGGCCAGCGGCGTGGCGTTCGCCGGGGCCTGGTTGCTGGAGCTGGATTATGACGCGCCGGTCGAGGTCAGCCTGGAAGGCACCGGTGCGCACTACCTGTTCCGCACCACCTTGCAGGGGCAGTGCGAAGTGACCCTGGGGCGCCATCAGGCAGCGGTTGCGGCGGGCGGCTTGAGTGTCAGCTCGCCGTTCGCCAGCAGCCGTATCGTCACCGGTGGCGCCTGCCGCAACGCGGTGCTCAGCCTGCCGCGCGAAGCACTGGAAGTGCAGTTGCAGCACCTGCTGGGGCGCAGCCTGCGCCAGCCGCTGGCGTTCGATGTGCCGCTGGCGGCGGCACACCCCGGTGTGCATGCACTGGGGGCTGCCATGGACTACCTGTGCAGCCTGCTGGCGCTGGACCTGAACCTGGCCCCCCTGCGCCAGGGCCTTGCCGACCACCTGGTGCAACTGCTGCTGACCCAGTTGCCGCACAACTACTCCGATGCGCTCTGCCAAGGCGCGGGCACGCCGTTGCCCGGCCCTGTACGGCGGGCGCGCGACCACATCGAGGCGCACCTGGATCAGCCGCTCGCCTTGTCGACCTTGTGCGCGCTCAGCGGCGTTTCGGTTCGCACCCTGCAGAACGGCTTTCTCAAGTTCCTTGGCCAGACCCCGGTCGAGTACATCCGCGAGCGGCGCCTGCACGCCGTGCACGTGGCCTTGCAGCGCGGCGAGGGCAGTGTCACCGAGGCCCTGCTGCGCTTCGGCATCAACAGCCCCGCGCACTTCACCCGGCAATACCGGCAGCGCTACGGCTGCCGGCCATCCGACACGCTCAAGGGCTCGGGAAGTTGCGCAATCGGTAGCCTGCCTGCGTGATCGGATGCGCAGGCCGTGCGGGGGCTGGCTAGCATCGGCTTACCTTGAACACGCGGAGCTACACCCATGAATGTCACGATCCTTGGCGGCGGTCACGGCTGCTATGCAGCGGCCGTCGAAATGGCCGAACGCGGCCACAATACCCGCCTGTGGCGGCGCGACCAGGCGGCGTTGCAGGCGCTGCAGGCCATCGGCAGCCTCACCGTGCGCGACTACCGCGGCGCCCGCAACGTGGCGCTGGGCGAGCAGTTGCAACTGATCGCCGACCTGGCCCAGGCGCTGGAAGGGGCAGACCTGATCGTCATCCCACTGCCGTCCACCAGCCATGAGGCGCTGGCCGCTGAAGTGGCGCCGCTGTTGCGCGATGGCCAGGTGGTGTTTCTGCCGCCGGGCACCTTCGGCAGCTATGTGTTCGCCAAGGCCATGCAGGCCTGTGGCAACTGCGCCGAAGTTGCCTTTGCCGAAACCGGTACCTTGCCTTATCTGGTGCGCAAGCAGGGTGTCGACCAACTGGTGATCAGCGCCTACGCCACGCGCCTACCCACCGGTGTGCTGCCCAGCCGGCTGTCGGCGCATGCCTTTGCCGTGCTGCGCGAAGCCTACCCCAGCGTCGAGCCCATCGAGAATGCCTTGAGCGGTGCGCTGATGAACGCCGGGCCGATCATCCACCCGCCGCTGATCCTGATGAATGCCGGCCCGCTCGAGCATTTCGAGTCGTGGGACATCCACAACGAAGGTACCCAGCCGTCGATCCGTCGAGTCACCAACCAGCTCGACGCCGAGCGCATGCGCGTACGGGAGGCACTGGGCTTCGCGGCGCCGCACTTCCCGCTGGCCGACCACTACAACACCGACCAGGGCGATGAATGGATGTACGGCCGCGGCGCCCACGGCAAGCTCACCGACAGCGGCGACTGGCGCGAGAAGATCGACTTGCAGCAGCACCGCTACATGCTCGAAGACACCCGCCTGGGCCTGTCGCTGCTGGTATCTGTCGGGCGTTGGGCCAAGGTCTCGACCCCGGTAGCCGAAGGCCTGCTGGCGCTGGCCTCGGCTGTCACCGGGCGTGACCTGTACGGCGAAGGCCGCACCCTGGAAAACCTCGGCCTGTCCGCGCTCGACCGGGCGCAGATGGCGGCCTTGCTGCAGGACGGGGTGGAGGCATGAGCGGGCCGCTGCGGCACATCGCTGTGGTCGGTGCCGGGCGCATGGGCGAGGGCATTGCCCTGGCCTTCGCCCAGGCCGGGCTGCAGGTGAGCCTGATCGACCTCAAGGTGCGTGAGGCACAGGCTGACTACTTCCAGGCACTCAGGCGCAATCTCCAGGCTGAGGCGCACAGCCTGGTTGCCCTTGAGCTGATCGGGAGGCTGCAGGCCGAACAGCTTTTGGCGCGTATCCACCTGCTCACCCGAGCGGAAGGTGAGCAGGCCCTGGCGGGCTGCCGGCTGATCTTCGAGGCGGTGCCTGAAGTGCTCGACGCCAAGCGCGAGGCGATGGCCTGGATCGACCAGCATGGCGCGGTGGACAGCATCATCGCCTCGACTACCTCGACCTTCCTGGTCACCGAGCTGGCGCAGATGGTTTCGCAGCCGCAGCGCATGCTCAATGCGCACTGGCTCAACCCCGCCCACCTGATGCCATTGGTGGAGGTGTCGCGCAGTGAGCAGACCTGCGAAGCGGTGCTTGCCGAGCTGCTGGCGACCTTGCAGAGCATCGGCAAGGTGGCCGTGGTGTGCAACGCCGCCCCCGGCTTCATCGTGCCGCGGTTGCAGGCGCTGGTGATGAACGAGGCGGCGCGCATGGTCGAGGAGGGCGTGGCCAGCGCCGAGCAGATCGACCTGGCGGTGCGCAGCGGTTTCGGCCTGCGCTTCTCGGTGCTCGGCCTGCTGGAGTTCATCGACTGGGGAGGTGGCGACATCCTGCACCACGCCTCGGCCTACCTCAGCCAGCACCTGGGCGAGCGCTACCAGGCGGCCCAGGCCGTGCAGGCGAACATGGCCGCTGGGCGCAACGGGCTGCGTGAAGGGGAGGGCTTCTACGATTATCGGCAGGTGGATGTTGCCGCCTATCGTCAGGAGCGCCTGGCCGCGCTGGTGCAGCGGGTGCGCCAGGCCGGCCTGGCGCCTCGCTTCGCTTCAGGCCTTGAAGCGCTGGATGAGCCCTTGCTGCTCTGATGCCAGGTCGTTCAACTGCTGGCTGATGCCGGCCGAACGCTCGGCCTGCCCCGAGAGCGAAGCGGTGACGTCGCGCACCGCTTCGACATTGCGGTTGACCTCCTCGGCGACGCTGCTCTGCTGTTCGGCGGCGCAGGCGATCTGCACGTTCATGTCGGTGATCACGCTGACCGCCTGGCGAATCTGCGCCAGCGCATCCAGGGCCTGGCGGGCCTGTTCGGCGTTGGCCTGGGCCTGCTCGTGGCTGTGCTGCATGCTGCGGGTCACCTCGCGGGTGCCGCTGCGCAGGTTGTCAGTGATCGCGCCGATTTCCTCGACCGAGGCCTGGGTGCGCTGTGCCAGGCCGCGCACCTCATCGGCCACCACGGCGAAGCCACGGCCGGCCTCGCCGGCGCGGGCCGCCTCGATGGCGGCATTGAGCGCCAGCAGGTTGGTCTGCCGGGCGATCGACAGGATCACCGCCATCACCGTGCCGATCTGCTCGCCACTGTTGGCCAGGTCGTGCAGGCGTTGCATGCCTTCGCTCATGTCCTGGGCCAGAGCCTGGATGCCGGTGGTGGCGTGTTCGATCACCTGCAGGCCATCGCCGGTGGCCTGGTCGGCATTGCGCGCCGCTTCGGCCGCCTGGGCGGCGCTGTGGGCGGAGGCCTGGGCGGTGGCAGACATCTGCTGCAGCGCCGCGGCCATCTGCTCGATTTCACGCAGTTGCTGCTGCATGCCGGCGTTGGTCTGGCTGGCGATGCGCGCCGATTGGTCGGCGGTGTCGCGGGTGTCGCGCACCCCGGCCTGAACTTGAGCGATCACCGGTTGCAAATGTTCGAGGAAGCGGTCGAAGGCACGGCTCAGGCGGCCCAGTTCATCATGGCCCGGGTAGGCCAGCCGGCGCGTCAGGTCGCCTTCGCCTTCGGCGATGTCTTCGAGCACTTGGGCAACATGCAGCAGCGGCCGGCTGACGCTGCGCGCGGTCAGCCACATCATCAGCACACCGAGCACGGCAGCGCTCAGGCCCAGGCCGATCTGCAGGGCCAGGCTGTGCAGGCGCTGCTCGCGCATCTGCGCCTGCAGGGCGGCCACCGGGGCGCCCAGCACGGCCTTGGGCACGCTGACCAGGACCGCCCAAGGGCTGGCGTCGGGCAGGGGCTGGATGGGGACCAGCATGCGCATGTCGGTGGCGTCTTCGAAGGTTTGGCCACGGCCTGCGCGGGTAGCATCGAGCATCGCGGCCGCGTGGTCGGGGTGGCGCGCCTTGAGCAAGGTGCCCAGGCGCTCGGGGTGGCGGCTGTCGCCCGCCAGCAGGCCAGCGGTGCTGATGATGGCGATATCGCCTTGGCCCTCGTAGAGCGCGGCGCTGGCGCTTTCGGCATCGCGCTGCAGCGCGCCCAGGTCGATGTCCAGGCCGATCACCGCGACCACGCGACCCTGGTCCAGCAGCGGCAAGGTCAGGCTGGTGACCAGCCGTGATGTGCCGCTGGAGCTGTCGACATAGGGTTCCAGCAGGCAGGGTTTGGCGGCCTCGCGCGAGCAGCTGAAGAAGGCATTGAACGGTGCACCGCTGGGGCCTGGCGAGGTGTCGGCGAGCAGTTTCTCGTCGCCCGGCACGGCCTGCAGCTGGCCGGGGGCCGATTGCAGCCAGTACAAGGCGAAGCGCCCCTGGTCGTTGCTACCCGATGCCAGCTGGCCGGCGAAGTCGGCATCGCGGCCGTCGAGGGCGTTGCGGTCGAAGGTGATGAACAGCCCCAGCAGTTCCGGCCGCCCGGCCAGGGCCTGGTGCAGCACCTGGGTGAGGTCGCGGCGCAGGTCGGCCGCTGGTACCTGCCCGTTGGCGCTGCGTTCGCGCAGGTGCATGACCTGGCGGCCGACGCCTTCGGCGAAGGTGTAGGCGCGGGCGAAACCCTGCTGGATCTGCAGCGCCTGGGCCTGGCCTTCGGCGCGCAGGTTATGCCGCGCTGCACTGAGCAGCATGTCGCTGGCGCTGGCCTTGACCTGGTCCTCGCTGGCCTGGCGCTGGGCCAGGGCGAGGGCGGTGAGGAGTACGACAACGGTGGCCAGGCACAGGCTGGCGAGCAGGGTGATCTTGTTGTGGATGCTCAAGGCGTTGGTCATGTCGTTGTTTTCCGCGACGCGAATTGGGCTCGCGGCAGGCTACCGGGCTGGCAGCGGCAACGGTATGGCTGCGCTGCCGATTGGCAGGCAGCGCCAAGAGGTTGGCACGCCTGTGCAACCGTAGCCTCAGGCGAGCGGGGAGAAGGGGGCCGGCAGGTACACCACCGACTGCATTTTCTGCAGTTGTGGCGCCGAGTTTTCCGGTGGCCATACGCCGTCGCCAACGGCGCGGGTGCGCACGTCGAGGCGTTGTTCGAGGCTCGTGTAGGGCCAGATGTGCAAGTAGCGCGGCACGCGGCCGCTGGTGGCGTAGAACGCCGCGTACACCTGGGAATAGTCGTCCCCGGTACGTGGGCCCACGGCCTTGCGCCAGCCGGCCAGGGTCGGGGCCAGGCCCGAGGTCACCAGGTCGTACTCGCGCAGCTCGTAGAAGGGCCCGTGCTTGCCGGGCGCCAGCGGTTCGAGGAAGGGGAACAGCCGGTAGTCGTCCATGTGCTGTTCGAGGATGAATTCGCCAATGCCGAAGGCATCGCTGGCGAGCAGCACGCGCTGGCGTTCGGCGGCCTGGGCCTGGGCATCGGTGAAGCGGCGCAGCACGGCGATGGTGTTCTGCGGGCCGATTTCCGAAAGCCAGCAGCCGACCAGCTCAACCCCAGCTCCGGCCTCCTGCAATGCCGCCTGGAGGCGGGGCAGGGCCTGGGCTGGTGTGCGCACGCGCAGGGTGAAGCGCAGCAGTTCGTATAGGTCGGACATAGGCGGTGGTTCCTTGGGTTGCAATCAAAGCGCCCGAACCCTCCCCGCACGGAAAGGCCCGGGCAAAAAACGGTGATCGGGTGGGTTACCAGAACTTCCAGGTGTAGGAGGTGATCAGGCGGTACTCGTCGTAGTCGGCGCCGTACTTCTGCTGGGTGTGCATGTTCTTCAAGTCGAATGCCAGGTCCTTGAGCGGGCCGCTCTGCACCACGTAGTTGAGCATGATGTCGCGCTCGCTTTCCTGGTCCCGGTCAAGGTCGGCGCCGCGGTCGATGTCGGTACCTTTGGTGTAGCGGGTGAACAGCTTGAGGCCGGGGATGCCGAGGGCGGCGAAGTTGTAGCCATAGCGCAACGACCAGCTGCGCTCGTCCGGGCGGATGAACGGGATGCTGCCCCAGTTCGGCAGCCACAGTTGCGGCACGTAGCCGTTCAGGGTCGGGAATACCGTGTCGCCGGTCATGCGTTGGTAGACGACGCCGAGGGTGTGACCGCTCTTTTCCACGCTCACCAGGCCATAGTAGGCGCGGTTGTCCACCGGGCCGCTGCGTGCGGCGCCGTCTTCCTGGTTGTTGAAGTAGCCGATGTCGGTCTTGAACTGGTAACCGTCGGCCAAGCGCAGGGTGTGCTTGATGCCGGCGTAGTCCTGTTTGTAGATGTCGTTGAGCACGCCGTGGAAGTAGCTGCCCTGCAGGTCTGGTGTCAGCGCGTAGGTGGCGCCGGCGAAGTCGAGGCCGTCGCTGTCCTGGCTGTCAGGGGTACCGAAACGGTACAGGCGCTCGTGGTTGGACGACTCGCGGGTGACGATCGACCAGAATCGCCCGCCGACCAGGGTCAGCTTGTCGATATCGCGCGATTCGATCACCGCACCCTGGTAAATGGTGTCGAGCTGGCGGCTGGGGTCGTTGGAGGCTACCGGGTAGAACGGCCGCTGGTCACCGACCTTCACCACACTCTTGGCGTACTTGAACTTGAGCGTCGCACCGCCCCGGCTGTAGTCGTCGGAGGTCTGCTGGCGGTGGCGGCTGTAGGGCAGCGAGCCATCGTTGCCGGTGGAGTCCAGGCGCACGGCGTATTGACCGTCGAGGTCCAGGCCGACCGCCAGCGGGGTGTCGGTGTAGCCGGATTCGAACTGCAGGTCGAAGCCCTGGGACCAGTTGCCGGCCTTGGACACCGGCGCATTGTCCTGGGTGTAGTTGCGGTTCAGGTAGAGGTTCTTGATGTTCAGCGAGAGGTGGCTGTCATCGACCACGTCGGCCAGGCCGAGCTGGGGTAGAGCGCAAGCCACACACAGGCACAACGGTTTCGCACGCAGGGGCCATCCGAATTCCATGGGGGTATTCCTGGAAATGTGATCAGGACAAGTTCCGGGGCAGTGGGCAACTGGGCAGGGAGGGCCGCAGGTCTGCTGCCTGCTTGTCTGTCACGTTGTTCTTGTTGTTTTGGGTGTGCGTTGCACGTCAGCAACGCTAATGGGCGGGGCAGGGAGGCTCAATGACAGGGGCGGTCAATGTCGTTGCGTTTTTTGCAACGGCCTGCGTGGGGGAGGCACGGCCAGCACCTCCCGCCGAGGTCACAGCACCTTGCGCATCGCCTTGGCCATCTCGGTCGCCAGTGCTCGGCTCAGGTCGTCCAGGGTGCGGCCGCGGCGGGTGACGATCTGGATGTCGGTGGCGTTCATGTCGGTGCAATCGATGGCCAGCGCCTTGAAGGTGCCGGCCTTGAGCTCATCGATGATCGGCAGCTCGGCCAGCAGCGTCGCGCCCAGCCCGGAGCGCACGAAGTCGAGGATCACCGCCAGCGAGTTGGAGGTCAGCGTGGGCACGATATCCACCCCCTGCGCCTTGCACGCGTCGTCCACCAGCTCGCGCACGCGGAAGTTGGCGCCAGGCAGCACCAGCGATTCGCGGGCGATGTCGGCAAGGCTGACCCGGCTGCGCTCGGCCAGCCGGCTGTCGCGGTGCACGATCAGGCGCAGCGGCTGCGCCAGGCTGAACAGGCGGCTCAAGCAGGCCGTCGGGCTGGGGGCGAATACCACGCCCAGGTGGGCCTGATCGGTCAGCACCATGCGCTGCACGTCCGGCGAAGGTGCGCTGATGATCTCGGCCTTGTGCGCTCCATGGGCCTGGAGAAACCCCTGCAACGCATTGATCGCCCGTGCGCCCAGCAGGCCTTCGCCGATGGCGATCACCGTCGAAGCCTGCTGCTGGTGGCGCAGTTCGTCCAGGCGGTTGAGCAGCCGGGTGTGCTGGCGCTGGCGTTCGACGTAGTAATCCACGGCGGCCTCGCCGGCGCTGGTCAGGCTGATGCGGTGGGTGTCGGGGCGCACCAACTCGATGCCCAGTTCGGCTTCGAGACGGGCGATCTGCCGGCTGACCGAGGAGGTGGCGACGCCCAGGGCTTCGGCGGCGGCGCGCATGGAACCTTTGTCGTGGCTCAGGTGCAGGTAACGCAGGCGATGGTCCTGCAGTTCGATGGGGCGGCTGGGCATGACCTTGACCTCGGGGCGCGGGTTTGATTGTGGTTTTCAGGCTCCCTGCCCGGCCATGCTACACCAGCTTTTTTCTCTCCGAAATCATGTGAAAAGTGTATTAAAAATTTTTCGGAATATCGGCGGGTGCGGTTAGTTTTTTTGGATGGATATTCACCCGCCTTTTTAGCTTAAATTCTATATAAATCATGAATATAGGCGTATTTGTTGGGGTTGTTCGGATCTGTTGCAGTGAAGAAATCGGGTTTTTAAGCGTGAAAATTCAATTGACAATTCACGTAAATGACCGCAAATTTTTGTCACCGGCACCCAAAACAAGAGAGACAGAACATGCCGCACGAACCCGCCTTTGCCCCTTTGCATGGCCGCTACCTTGCTGCAGCGAGCCCTGCCATTTCGCCTCCTGTCTACCGACACCTGCCTCAACAAGAAAACTGCGCCTGAGACGGAGAAAGTCCATGGATTCGCTTTGCCTGCGTGCCGCGCCCGAGTCGGCGCTTGCCTCCGGCCCTGCCTTCGAGGCTTTGCTCGACGGGGTTCGTGATCGAGCCCGTACGGGTGAGTTCGATCGCCAACGCCACATTTCCCGCGACGTGATCGATGCCTTCAAGGCTCACGGCGTCTACCGTGCCCTGGTGCCCAAGCGCTTCGGTGGCCTGGAATGCTCGCCGGGTGCGTTCTGCGAGATGATCGAACGCATTTCCCATGCCGACGGTTCCGCCGGCTGGGTCGCCAGCTTCGGCATGAGCCCGGTGTACCTGGCGGCACTGCCGCTGGAGACCATCGCCGAGATCTACGGCAACAGCCCCGACACCGTGTTCGCTGGCGGCATCTTCCCGCCGCAGCCCGCCGAAATCGTTGCCGGTGGCTTCAAGGTCAATGGCCGCTGGAAGTACTCCAGCGGGTCCATGGGTGCCGACATCGTTGGCGTCGGCATCGCCCCGCGCAACGGCGACAAGCTTGACCTGCCGCGCCTGGCGGTGATGCCACGCAGCCAGGCCCGCATCGAGGAAACCTGGGACACCGTCGGCCTGCTCGGCACCGGCAGCCACGACCTGCTGGTCGAGGATGTGGTGGTGGGCGAGCAGTGGACCTTCGTGCGCGGCGGCAAGCCGAACCTGGACGAGCCGTTCTTCCGCTACCCGTCGCTGTCGTTCGCCACCCAGGTGCTTTCCGTGGTCGGGCTGGGCATTGCCCGCGCCGCCCTGGACGAGCTGTCGGGCATGGCCAGCGGGCGCATCTCGGTCACCGGCGCCCCGGCTCTGGCCGACCGGCCTCTGGCCCAGGTGGATGTGGCCAAGGCCGAGGCCGCACTGCGCTCGGCCCGGGCGTTCTTCTACGAATCCATCGAGCGCGCCTGGCAGCACGTGCTGGCCGGCGACCCGGTGCCGATCGAGGTCACCAACCTGCTGCGCCTGTCCTCGACCCATGCCGCACGGGTCGCCGCCGAAGTGGCGCGCAGCGCGCAGCTGCTGTCGGGCATGACCGGCATCTACAACGAAAGCCCGCTGGCCCGCTGCGTCAACGATGCGCAAGTGGTCACCCAGCACGCCTTCATGGGCGACGTCACCTACCAGAACGCCGGGGCGATGTTCTTCGGTAAACAGCCCCTTCCGGGCTACCTGTAACTCTCGGGATATTTGTCATGAGCGATAACAAAGCCTTGCGCGTGCTGTTCTGCATGGGCATCAACCAGAACTTCTTCGACGCGCCGCGCGAGGAGCAACTGCAGGTGTGGGCCGCCTTCAGCGCGATGTGGAACGGCATCCACGACCTGCCCGGGGTGAACGTGCTGGGCAACATGGACGACGACCAGAGCATGGTCGGCCCGTCCGACGGCTTCCCCTGGACCACCTACCTGCTGGCCGACGTACCGGACATCCAGACCGTGCACGCCGCCTGCAACCTGTTCCGTACCACCGCCGTGGGCGAGGGGCCGTACAAGCTGTGGCGCTACGCCAAGGTCGAGGCCCGTGTCGGCCGCGAACTGATCATCCAGCGCGCCTGAGAGGAGGACGTTTCCGTGACCAACCTGATTCCCGCCGTCAATCTGAGCGTCGACCCCGCCGAGCTGGTGCAGCCCGACCGCGTCCACACGTCGTTGTACACCGACCCGGCGCTGTTCGACGCCGAGCTGGAAAAGATCTTCCACAGCACCTGGATCTGGGTCGCCCACGAGAGCGAAATCCCCGAAGCCGGCAGCTACAAGACCACCTACATCGGCAAGCAGCCGGTGATCGTCGTGCGCGACCGCAAGAAGGCCGTGAACGTGCTGCTCAACCGCTGCCGCCACCGCGGTGCCACGGTGTGCGAGCACAAGAAAGGCAAAACCAACAGCTTCGTCTGCCCGTACCACGGCTGGGGCTATGCGCTGGACGGTTCGCTGCGCGGCGTGCCGCACCCGGAAAGCTACGGCGACTGCCTGGACAAGGCCGAGCTGCCCCTGGTCAGCCTGCGTACCGAAAGCTACGCCGGCATGATCTTCGCCACCTTCAAGGATGACATCGAGCCGCTGGAAGACTTCCTTGGCGCTGCCAAGAAGTGGATGGACCTGTTCATGAAGCAGGGCGCGGGCTACGGCATCAAGGTGCCGGGCGAGCACCGTTTCCGCTTCCCGGGCAACTGGAAGATCCAGCTCGAGAACACCACCGACGCCTACCACTTCCCGCTTGTGCACAAGAGCTTCCTGTCGTCGGTGGATGAACAGACCCTGGAGCTGTTCGACTTCGTCAAGGGCCCCGGCTATGTCGAGGACTTGGGCAACGGCCACAGCGTGATGGTGATGATCCCCGAGCTGGTCGACCTGGAAGCCGACCTCGACAAACCGATCCCTGAGCGCTTCGAGTCGCTGGCCGCCGAGCTGCGCGACGAAGGCATCGAAGAGGCGCAGGTGCGACGCATCGTCCGCGCCGTGGGCGGGTCGGGCTTCAACCTCAACCTGTTCCCCAACGTTGCCTGCTCGATGGCGTTCTTCCGCGTGCTGCAGCCGATCTCGGTGACCGAGACCGAGATCCATCACTCGGTGATCACCATGGACGGCGGCCCGGCCGCGGCCAACCGCTACCGCCTGCGCCTGCACGAGCACTTCCAGGGCCCGATGGGCTTCGGCACCCCGGACGATTCCGAGGCGTGGGAGCGCGTGCAGAAGGGCGCCAATGCCGGCGAGAACCTGTGGATCATGCTCAACCGCGGCTTGCCCGGCGAACGCGCCAGTGAAGATGGCCTGGTCTCTGATGTGAGTGCCGAAACCGGCATGCGCGCGGCGTACCAGCAGTGGAAAAAGATGATGACCGCGGAGACCAAGTGATGAACCTCAATCTACTCAACGAAGTCACCGCCTTCATCTGGCAGGAAGGCGACATGCTCGACCACGGCGAGTACGAAGCCTGGCTTGCGCAATGGACCGCGAAAGGGACTTACATCATCCCGATCAACCCCAGGGAAACCGACTACGAGAACACCCTGAACTACGCCTACGACGACCACCACATGCGCCGCCTGCGCGTGCAGCGGCTGGTCGGCGGCGAGTCGATTTCCACGAGCCCGCAGCCGCGTACCGTGCGCAGCATTTCGCGCATTCGCGTGCTCGGCGATGACGGGGTGAACGTGACCGTGCGCGCCGCGCAGAACATCCGCGAGTTCCGCAAGGAAAGCCTCAAGCACTACACCGCCGACCTGACCTACACCCTGGTGCGTGCCGAGGGCGGGTTCAAGATTGAGCGCAAGGTGATCAGCCTGATCAACAGCGACGATACCCTTGCCGGTATCGGCTACATCCTGTGAGGGCCCGGTCATGAACCAAGTCGCATTGGTAACCGGGGCCGGGCAGGGGCTGGGCCAGCGCTTCTGCGCCCGGCTGCTCGCCGCGGGCTTCGACGTGGTGGTCTCGGACCGTGACCTGGCCTTGGCCCAGGCGACGGCCGAGCAGCTCGCGGGGCAGGGCGGGCGTACCCTGGCGGTCAAGCTCGACGTCGCCAGCAAGGCGGACTTCGAACAGGCCCTGGCCCAGGTGCTGGAGCACTTTGGTGCCCTGCACGTGGTGGTCAACAACGCGGCCGTGACCAAGACCACGCCGCTGATGCAGATCAGCCCGGAAGAGTTCGACGCGGTGGTCGGCCTGAACCTGCGCAGCGTGTTCCTCGGCTGCCAGGTGCTGGGTGCGCACCTGGCCGAGCACGGCTATGGGCGGATCATCAACATGGCTTCGCTGGCCGGGCAGAACGGCGGCACCGCCACCGGCGCCCATTACGCGGCGAGCAAGGGCGCGATCGTCACCCTGACCAAGATCTTCGCCAAGGAATTCGCCGCCCGCGGCGTCACCGTCAACGCCATCGCCCCTGGCCCGATCGACTCGCCAGCGGTGCATGCCGCGGTGCCGGCCGAGCGTCTGCAAGGGCTGTTGGCGAACATCCCGGTGCAGCGCCTGGGCGATGCGGACTTCCTGGGCGACCTGATCGTCCAACTGGCGCGGCCCGAGGCCTACTTCACCACCGGGGCGACCTGGGACGTGAACGGCGGCCTGTACATGCGATGAATCACTACAGGACACCGGTCATGAATGAACAATTGTTGAATGTGGTCGTGCGCAAGCGCGAGATCCAAGGGGCCGACGTGGTCGTCCTCGACCTGGGGCGCGCCGATGGCGCGGCCCTGCCGGCCTTCGAAGCCGGGGCGCATGTGGACATCCACGTGGCGCCCGGCCTGGTGCGCCAGTACTCGCTGTGCAGCGACCCGGCGGATGCCTCGGTGTATCGCCTGGGTGTGCTCAAGGACCCGGCCTCCCGGGGCGGCTCGGTGGGCGTGCACGAGGTGCTGGTGGAAGGGCGCGAGGTGCAGATCAGCACACCGCGCAACCTGTTCCCGCTGGCCGCCGATGCCCGTCGCTCGATCCTGCTGGGTGGCGGCATCGGCATCACGCCGATGATCGCCATGGCCCATGCCCTGCACCAGCAGGGCGCCGATTTCGAATTGCATTACTGCGGGCGCTCGCGCAGCCGCAGTGCGTTTCTCCAAGCCCTGGCCAGCGCGCCGTTCGCCGCATGGGTGGTCACCCACTTCGACGACGAAGACGCCGCCCAGCGCCTGGACTTGCCCGCCGTGCTGGGCGCCGCCAAGGCCGGCACGCACGTCTATACCTGCGGCCCGTCGGGCTTCATGGACTGGGTGATTGCCGGCGCTCGCCAGCAGGGCTACGCCGAGGACCACATCCACAAGGAGTATTTCCAGGTGGAGGTGGACGCCAGTGGCGCCAGCTTCGAAGTGGTCGCCGCGCGCAGCAACAAGACCGTACAGGTGGCCGAGGGCCAGAGCATCCTCGACGCCCTGGCTCAGGTTGGCATCAAGATCGACATCTCCTGCGAGCAGGGTGTGTGCGGCACCTGCATGTGCGAGGTGCTCGAAGGTGAGCCGGACCACCGTGACGTGTACCTGACCGATGAAGAGAAAGCCGCGAACGACCAGATCCTGGTGTGCTGTTCGCGGGCCAAGTCCAACAAGCTGGTGCTGGATATCTGAGGAGCATGACCATGGTTGACGTAAACCAATTTCGCAACGCAATGGCCATGCTCGGTGGCGCCGTGTCGGTCATTACCACCGACGGCCCTGCCGGGCGCTTCGGCTTCACCGCCTCGGCGGTGTGTAGCGTCACCGACTCCCCGCCGACTTTGCTGGTGTGCATGAACCGCTCGTCGTATTCCAACGAGCAGTTCAAGGCCAACGGCGCTTTGTGCGTGAACGTGCTGGCCGGCACCCACCAGGAACTGTCGGGGGCCTTCGCCAACCGCGCGCTGAGCATGGAAGAGCGCTTCGCCAGCACCCACTGGACCGTGCTGCAAAGCGGCGCGCCGGTGATGCAGGAAGCGCTGGTGAACTTCGACTGCCGGATCGCCCAGGTGCATGAGGTGGGCTCGCACAGCATCTTCTACTGCCAGATCGAGGAAATTCGCCACGGTGGCGCCGATGATGGGCTGGTGTATTTCAACCGTGCCTATCACCGGGTATGCGAGGCCTCGAAGGCCTGCTGAGCCTTAGCGCCCGCGCCGCCGCGAGACGCGGGCCTCGATGTTCTTGCGGCCGATCAGCAGCGCCGGCTTCTCCACCACCGGTTCGTCCGCCAGCCATTTGTACATCACCAGGCAGTCCACCAGGCCCAGGCGGGCATGGCGGAATGCCTTGGGCAGGCGGCCGACCGTCTCGAAGCCGAGCTTGTGCCACAGCGCCACGGCCACTTCGTTGCTGGCCACCACCGAGTTGAACTGCAGCGCCAGGAATCCTTCCTGGCGCGCCAGTTTCTGCGAGTGCTCGCACATCAAGCGCGCCACGCCACGGCCACGGGCGGCCTCGGTGACCATGTAACCGCAGTTGCCGACATGGGCGCCGGGCCCGGCGGCATTGGCCTTGAGGTAGTAGGATCCCAGCAGCTCACCGTCGTGTTCGGCCACCAGCGTGCGCAAGGGCAGTTCCAGCCATAGCTGGCGTGCCTGCTCGAAGTTCAGAGCCGGGTCGTAGGCGTAGGTTTCACGGGCCTGGACGATGGCCTGGAAGGTCGGCCAGAAACGCTCGAAGTCGTCGGGCGTCATGGGGCGGATGTGGATCATGGCGGTACCTGTGGGGGCTAGGGCGCCAAGTCTGAGAGGCGCGGCGCCGTCGCGCAAGGGCGGCGACGCCGCAGGGGCTCAACTCCCGGCTTTGCCCACTGCATCCAGGGCACGGGCGGAGTAGACCAGCGCGGCGCCGGCATTCATCGCCACGGCCACGCCCAGGGCTTCGGCGATCTCTTCACGGGTGGCGCCTTGCTTGACTGCCTGTTGCGAATGCACGGCGATGCAGCCGTCGCAGCGGGTGGTCACGGCCACCGCCAGGGAGATCAGTTCGCGGGTCTTGGCATCCAGGTGGTTGGTCTTGGCACCGGCACCGCTGGCGGTCATGTAGCCGGCCACGGTGTCGGGAGACAACTGCTTGAGATCGCCGATGCCGGCCATCAACTGCTTACGGTAGGCGTCCCAGTCCATCATGCTCATCGTCTTCACCTTGGGGAGGTTGCGAGTGGAGCTATGAGGCTAGTCGAAGATGGGGGTGTCTGTGCGGGCCCTATCGCCGGCAAGCCGGCTCCCACAGCTACGGTGCGACACCTGTGGGAGCCGGCTTGCCGGCGATAGGGCCTCAGATATAGACGAACACCAGCACCAGCGCCGCCACCACCAGCCATTTCTCCAGGTAGTAGCGCATGCGGTTGCGCTTCTTCAGCGCTTTGCCGCGCTCGCGGATCTTGTAGATGCGGGTGAACAGGCGGTTGATGCCGCCGGTCTTGTCGTTGGCATCGTTCGGGGCCGCCGCAGCCGCCATCACGTTGCGGCTGAACCAGCGGTTGAACGCCGTGGCCCAGCGGTACTTGAGCGGGCGCTCGACGTCGCAGAACAGGATGATGCGGTTGTGTTCGGTGGTGTTGGCGGCGTAGTGGATGTAGGTCTCGTCGAACACCACGCCTTCGCCGTCACGCCAGGAATACTTCTCGCCGTCCACATCGATGTAGCAACCGTCGTCGTTCGGGGTGTCCAGGCCCAGGTGATAACGGTAGGAACCGGCATAGGGGTCGCGGTGACGCACCAACTTGGCGCCGGGCGGCAGGGTGGCGAACATGGCGGCCTTGACCGTGCCAATGCCTTGCAGCAGCTCGGTGGTGCGCGGGCACAGGCTCATTGCCGAGGGGTGGCTTTCGCCGTACCACTTCAGGTAGAAGCGCTTCCAGCCGGTCTTGAAGAACGAGTTGAAGCCGACATCGTCATAATTGTCGGACTTCTTGATTTCGCCCACATGCAGCAAACGCTGGGCTTCTTCGCGGATCTCCTGCCAGTGGTCCTTGAGCGGCTGCAGCTCGGGGAAGGCCTCCACCGGCAGGTAGGGCTTGGCCGGGTGCTTGGAGAACAGGTAAAGGAAACTGTTGACCGGGGCCAGGAAGCTGGAGTGGTCACCGAGCTGGCGAGTCAGCTTGTGACGTACCCGACCGCGCAGGTGAACATAGGCGATCGAGAGGACGAAGATCAGTACGAGTGCAATTTTCATGGACGATTCTTTGTCGAAAAATGGCCATGCGCCATGGCATAAGCCCGCCAGCATAAACAATCATGGGGCGAGTTTGTACCTATTGTTGGTGGATTTGCCGGGCGACTTAGGTGTAATGCCCTGCAGACTGCACAAACGTTTTAGTTCAAGGAGCAACCATGGTTCAGGATATCCGCCCCAGTGGCGCCCCCTTCAAACGCCTGTTCTTCGCCTTGCCGGTGGCCGATGCCCAGCGCCGGGCGCTGGCCCAGTGGCGGCGCGGCCTGAACCTGCGCAGCGGCAAGCCGGTGCCGAGCGAGAACTTCCACCTGACCTTGCTCTTTCTGGGAGATGTGGACGCGGCGCAGGTGCCGGCCATCTGCGCCGCGGTGGACAACCTCGCCCGCCCGGGCGCACCGCTGCGCCTGCTGCTCGATCGCTTGACGGTGTGGCCACGGGCCAATGCGCTGGTGCTGGAGCCGCAGGAAACCCCGCCGGCATTGCGCCAACTGGTCTATGGGTTGCAGCAGGCGCTGCTGCCCATGGGCTTTGCCGAACAGGCCCGCGAGTACCGCCCGCACCTGACGCTGTCACGGGAGTTTCGCGGCCAGGCGCCCGAAGCCACGGTGGCGCCTGACTTCTTCGTGACTGCGCGGGCGTTCACGCTCTTCGAGTCGCGCAAAGGCCAGTACTGGCCACTGGCGCAGTGGCCATTGACGGCATGAGGCCGGGTCAGAACTCGGGCGTGTACTTGACGGTGAACATGAAGTTGCGCGGCTCGCCGTAGTTGTTGCTGCCGTTGAGCTGGTTGAAACCGGCCACCCAGTATTTCTTGTCGAACAGGTTGTTGCCGTTGACCGCCAGGCTCACCTCCGGCGTCAGCTGGTAGGCCAGGCGCGCGCTCCACACGGTGTAGCCGGGCACGGTGTAGGTGCGTTCGTAGCCCAGGGTATGGCTCTGGGTGGTGAAGCCCAGGCCCGTGCTCCAGCGTTGGCCTTCCAGCGGCAAGGTGTAGTCGGCCCAGGCACGCAGCATGTGCTTGGGTGTCCACTGGCTGAACACGCGGCCTTCTTCATCAGGGTCGTCGAGGAATTTGGTGGTGTTGTAGGTGTAGCCGGCAAACAGCTGCAGGCCGCTCAGCACTTCGCCGCTGATTTCTGCCTCGACGCCCTGGCTGCGCACCTTGCCCGCTGCGGTGGAGCAGTACCAGTCGTCACAGGCGAAGCCCGAGGCCACATCGGTGACGGCGCGGTTTTCCTGGTCGTAGCGGAACAGCGCCAGCGAGGCATTGACCCGGCCATCGAACAGTTCGCCCTTCAGGCCCGTCTCGTAGTTGCTGCCGATCACCGGCTTGAGCGGCGCGTTGTTGACGGCGCGTTCGGTCTGCGGCACGAACACGTCGGTGTAGCTGGCGTACCAGGCCCATTCGCGGGTCAGGTCGTAGACGAAACCGGCGTAGGGCGTGACTTCGCCGGTTTCGGTCATGCGGCTGGTGGGGTGGCGGTTGCCGGGGTCTGTGCGGCTGTTGAAGTCGATCGAATCCCAGCTGTAGTCGAACCAGCTGACCCGCGAGCCGACGATCAGGGTCAGGTCGTCGATGGGCTTGACCCGCCAGACGCCATACAGGCCTTTCTGGCGAATGTCGTAGCTGGCCCGGTTGGAGCGGGCCAGCTCGCCGTCGAACACGCTGTCGCGGCTGGGCTCGGGGCGGTTGTGGTCGATGTCGAAGATGTTGTCGTCGGATGCGTCGAAGTTGCGCCAGTAGGCGTCGTCCGAGGTCAGCTTGGAATAGTTGCCGCCGACGGTGATTTCGTGGGCCACGGGGCCGGTGTCGAAATGGCCGACGACATTCATGTCCAGGCCCAGCTTGGTGTTGTGAAAATCGGTGATCCAGTCGGCGTAGGTGATCCCGCTGCCGTCCGCCTCCACGGCCTGGCCGGTGGACTGTACGCGCTGGTGCGTGGAGGTGTTGGTTTCGTCCATGCGCACGGCGGCGGCCCGGAATGCCCAGTCGTCGTTGAAACGGTGGTCGAGGTCCAGGTAGTAGGTGGTCACGTCGGTTTCGGCGCGGCTCCAGCGGGCGCCGGTGAAGGTCGAGCGGGGCAGGTCGATGGGCTTGCCATCGGCGTAGCGGGGCAGGCCACGCAGCATCGGCCGCGACTGCTGGCGGTTGTAGCTGATACCAGCGCCGACCGTGGTGGCATCGTTCAGGTCGATGTCCAGCGCGCCGTACAGGGAGTGGGACTTGCTCCACTGGTAATCGATGAAGCTGTCGCTCTGGTCCTCGTCGGCGACCACCCGGCCGCGCACGCGACCGTCGGCGGTCAGCGGGCCGCCGGCGTCCAGTTGCAGGCCATAGTGGTCCCAGCTGCCGGCCTTGCCGGTGACGGTAACGGTCGGCGTGGCCTGGCCGCGCTTGCGCACCAGGTTGATCGCACCACCCGGGCTGCCGGTGCCTTGCAGCAGGCCGGAAGCGCCGCGCAGCACTTCGACGCGGTCGAAGAACACCAGGTCCTGGGTCGCCCAGTTGCCCAGCGAATAGTTGTTGCGCGGGATCGGCACGCCGTCGTACTGCCAGTCATCGATCTGGAAGCCACGCGAGGTCACCACCACGCCGGGGCCGATGCCTTGGGCACCGACGATCCCGGTGGTGTGGTTGAGGGCGTCCTGCAGGTCGGTGATGCCTTGGTCATCCAGCTGCTTGCGGGTAATCACCGTGATCGACTGGGGGATTTCCTTGAGGCTGTGGGTGCCCTTGCCCAAAGTGACCGCACGGGCGGCATAGGAGCCGCTGCCTTCGCTGGTGGCGTCCAGGTAGTCGTCGGTGATGCTGGTGCTCCCCAGCTCCAGTGCATCACCGCCCTGGCTGGCCGGGGCTACGCTGAAATGCCCGCTGCTGGTCACCCGCAACTGCAGGCCGCTGCCGGCCAGGGCTGCTTGCAGGGCTTGCTCGGCGCTCATCTGGCCGACTACGGCCGGGGCCTGCTTGCCCCGCACCAGCGCCGGCTCCAGGGCGATGATGGTGCCGCTCTGGCTGGCGATGCGGTTGAGGGTGGTGGCCAGGCTCGCTGGCGGCAGGTTGAACGACAGGGTCTGCGCCTGGGCGAGGGCATTGAAACTGGTCAGGACGGCGACCAGGGGCAGGGCGCGAGGCCAGAGGTTGTGCACGGAATTCTCCCGATTGTGTTGGCTTGTCAGGAGATAGGTGCAACGAGAAATGAAAACCGGACACGCTTGCGAATGATTTTCATGAATTTTTTTGGCGTACCTGCGCAGGGCCGATCAAGGTCAGCCACGGGCCGTAGTGTTCGATGCTGATCGGCAGGCTTTCGGCCAGGGCTTGCAGAGCCTGCTGCGGCTGATCGAGCGGGAACACACCTTGTACCCGCAGGTTGCGCACCTCGGGATCCACCCGCACATAGCCGCGCTGGTAGGGGCGCAAGGCGTCGATCACCTCCTGCAGCGGTTCGTCGAGCACTTCCAGGCGCCCATCCAGCCAGGCGGCGCGCTGCTGTTGCTCGTCGGCCAGCGGTTCGATGGCATTGCTGTGCAGCATCGCCGCCTGGCCCTGCTGCAGGTCAAGCCAGCGGCCGTCGGGCAGGCTGGCGCGCACGCTGTGCTCCAGCACCACGACCCGCGTGGCCGCAGCCTCCTGGCTGACCAGAAAACGGGTGCCCAGGGCCTGGACCTGCCCCTGGGCGGTGCGCACGCGCAAGGGGCGGTGGGGGTCGGCTGCAACCTGGATCAGCAATTGGCCACGGCGCAGTACCAGCAGGCGTTGCCCGGCATCGAAGTACAGGTCGACGGCACTGGCACTGTTCAGGCTCAGGCGGCTGCCGTCGGCGAGGGTGAAACTGCGGCGTTCGCCACTGCCGGTGTGGAAGTCGGCCAGCCAGTTCTGGGTCGCATCGCTGCGCCAGGCGCCCCACAGGGCACCCCCGAACAGGCCGACACTGGCCAGCGCAGCGAGCACGTCACGCCGCGAATGGGTGGGCTGCAGCAATACCTGGCGCGCTTCGGCGGCCTGGCCGGGGGCGCGCTGTTCCAGCGCGCGCAAAGTGGCAATCGGCTTGCCGAGGCGGCGCTGCAGGCGTTCCCAGGCCTGCTGGTGGGCCGGGTCCTGCTGCAGCCAGTGCGTCAGGCGTTGCAGCAGGGCGTCGTCGGGCGTGCGGGCATTGAGCGTCACCATCCAGTCGATGGCCTGTTCGCTGATCGCGTCGAGCGGGTGGCTGCTCATGGCTGCACCTCGCACAGGTAGCACTGGCGCAAGGCCTGCTTCATGTAGCGGCTGACGGTGCGTTCGCTGATCTGCAGCCTGGCGGCGATATCGACATAGCTCATGCCATCGAGCTGGCTGTACAGGAAGGCCGCCTTGACGATGGCGGGCAGGCCGTCCAGCACTTGGTCGATGGTCACCAGCGCCTCGATCAGCAGCAGTTGCTCTTCGGCAGAGGGGGCCACCGGCTCTGGCAGCTGCGCCAGGCGCTCCAGGTAGGCCTGTTCCAGCTGGCGGCGGCGGTGGCGATCGAAGATCAACCGCCGCGCGATGGTCGACAGGTAGGCCCGCGGTTGCTGGATACTGTCGGGGTCGACACGGGCGCCGAGCATCTGGCAGAAGGCTTCGGCGGCAGTGTCTTCGGCATCGGCGCGGTTGCGCAGGCGCTTGTGGATGTGTTGGAGCAGCCAGCGGTGGTGGTCGCTGAAGAAAAAGCCCAGCTTGCGGGTCGACGTGCTGTCCAACGGCTGATATCCAGATGTGAGTGTGAATCGTTCTCAATATTAGCCGGGGCGCTGTACACCTCGCAATGGGGCGGCGTCGAACAGTTGCTCGCCCAGCTGCCGGGCGCTGGGTAGCAGCAGTGCGGCGGCCGGGCCTTCGCTGTCTTCCAGCAGGGTCGAACTGAGCACTTCGGCGCCGCAGTAGTCGAAGATGCCATGCTCGATCTGCACACGCATCGCCTCGCCATAGCCATGGCGCTGGAAAGTGCCGGCATCGGCGCCCGCGACGCCCACCAGATGCACCTTCATGCCGCGCAGTTTCTTGACGATCGTGCCGCGTTCGTAGGCGAACGCCCAGCCATGGCTGAACACCCGCTCGACCCAGCCTTTGAGCAGGGCCGGCAGCGACCACCAGTAGATGGGGTAGACCAGCACCAGTGCGTCGGCGCTTTCGATGCGCGCCTGTTCACGCAGCACGTCGGCCGCAGGAGCGGCCAGGCCGCGGTGCACGGCATGGTCGGCGAAGCTGAAGCGCGGGTCGAAGCCTTCACTGGCCAGGTCGGCGATTTCACCGGTGTGGCCGGCGCTGGCCAGGCCTTCGGCCATTTGCCCGGCGAGGGCGTGGGTGAGGGATTTCGGGTCGTGGTGGCCGACTACGATCAAAGCGTGCATGGCGTTCTCCAGGGCCGGGATGGGTAAGTTACGATTGGTAAGTTACTTTTGGTAGGTTTTCAGTGTCAAGCGATGCTCTGGGTCAGCCGCGCAAGCCCTGAATGCCAAGAACGGGTGGGCGCCGGCTTGCCGGCGAGGGGCGGCAAAGCAGCCCCCTGAAATCAGACAGGCAAGCTCTCGTACGCCAGTTCATCCCCGGGGCTACGGGCAAACTGGCGTTTGTACTCACGGCTGAACTGCGAAGTGCTCTGGTACCCCACCCGATGCGCCGCCTGCGCCACGCCCAGCCCTTCGCCAATCAGCATCTGCTGCGCCTTGAGCAAGCGCAGGCGCTTGAGGTACTGCATTGGCGCCATGTCGGTACAGCGTTTGAAATGTTCATGGAAGGTCGACACGCTCATGTTGGCGCACGCGGCGAGCGTTTCCACATTCAGCGGCTCGCTGTAGTGCTCGCGCAGGTGGGCGAGGGCGGCGGCGATGCGGGCGAAATGCCCCTGCTGCTCGACCAACGCCCGCAGCACCCCGGCCTGCGGCCCGCGCAGCGCGGTGTACAACACCTCGCGCACCCGCGCCGGGCCCAGCACCTTGGCATCCAGCGGGTCCTGCAGGCAGCGCAGCAGACGCTCGACACTTTCGCGCATCGGCGCATCCAGCGCTGCCGAGGTCATCGACTGTGGCGTCTGCGCCTGCACCGCCGGGTCGGGGGCCAGATCCATGCGCTGCACCAGCTCGCTCAGCACGCCCCGGTCGATATCCACCGCCACGCCCAGCAATGGCGCCTCGGCCGTGGCGAAGGTTTCGCACATGAACGGCACCGACAGTGCCTGCACCAGGTAGTGACCGGCGCCATATTCCAGGGTACGCGGCCCCAGGCGCGCCAGTTTGCTGCCCTGGGCCAGGATCATCAGGCTGGGTTCGTAGAGCTGCGGGCTGCTGGCCACGTAGTGGTCCCAGCTCAGCACCTGCACCTGGGGCAAGTGCGTGGGCACGAAGCCTGGGCGCGTGGCCAGGCTGCGGATCAGGGTGCACAACGGGGCGTTGGCGTCGACGTGGCGGGTCAGTTGCATGGGTAACCAGGGCAGAGAATCAGACAGTCGCATCATCGCAGATTGAAGGCCAGGCGCCACAAGCCAGGGCCAAGGTTCGGAGAATCAGGCATGCATGCCGGAGAATCTGCCGTGGGCAGGGCGATTATCGGCGCGCAGAATGCGCCGCCTGAATCGTTTCACTTCTTCAAGAGGTTCTGCATGTACACTGCCATCGGCTACGCCGCCCAGACCCCGACCAGCCCCCTGGCCCCCATGACCTTCGAGCGCCGCAGCCCGCGCCCGGATGACGTCGCCATCGAGATCCTCTATTGCGGCGTGTGCCACTCCGACATCCACCAGGCCCGCAACGAGTGGGGCATCGCCGTGTACCCGCTGATGCCCGGCCACGAGATCATAGGCCGTGTCACCGCCGTGGGTGCGCACGTTACCGGGCACAAGGTCGGTGACCTGGTCGGTGTCGGCTGCATGGTCGATTCCTGCCGCCACTGCGAGGCCTGCGCCAAGGACCTGGAGCAGTACTGCCTGGAAGGCCCGACCATGACCTACGCCACCCCGGATCGGGTCGACGGCAGCAACACCATGGGCGGCTACTCCAGCAGCATCGTGGTCAGTGAACACTTCGTGGTGCGCATCCCGGCCGGCATGGACCTGCCCAGCGCCGCCCCAATCCTGTGTGCCGGCATCACCACTTACTCGCCGCTCAAGCACCATGGTGTCGGCCCAGGCCACAAGGTAGGCATCCTCGGCATGGGTGGCCTGGGCCACATGGGCATCAAGCTGGCCAAGGCCCTGGGCGCCGAAGTGACCCTGTTCACCCGTTCCCAGGCCAAGGCTGACGAAGCCCGTCGC
This sequence comes from Pseudomonas sp. KU43P, assembly GCF_033095865.1. Lineage (NCBI taxonomy): Bacteria > Pseudomonadati > Pseudomonadota > Gammaproteobacteria > Pseudomonadales > Pseudomonadaceae > Pseudomonas > Pseudomonas sp. KU43P. The sequence goes on from NZ_AP019365.1 coordinate 2,313,536, forward strand.
CAGGGTGCCGACCATGTGATCGTGTCCACCGACGCCGAGCAGATGCGCGCCGCTGCGGGCCGGTTCGACTTCCTGCTCGACACCATTCCGGTGCAGCACGACCTCAACCCCTACCTGGAAACGCTGAAGTTCGACGGCGTGCATATTCTCGTTGGCCTGATCGAGCCGATCGACCCGGCGGTGCATGCGGCCAACCTGGTGCTCAAGCGCCGCGTGCTGGCAGGTTCGTTGATCGGCGGTATCGCCCAGACCCAGGAGGTGCTGGAGTTCTGTGCCGAGCATGACATTCGTTGCGATATCGAGATGCTGGATATCCGCAATATCAACCAGGCTTACGAGCGCATGATTGCCGGGGATGTGAAGTACCGGTTCGTGATCGACATGGCCACGCTGCAGGGGTGATTGCTGTCTGTTCCGGCCTCATCGCCCCACAGGTGCTCCACTGTTCTCAAGGGCAGTGGGGTACCTGTGGGAGCCGGCTTGCCGGCGATGAGGCCGGATCAGCCAAGGCACTCCTACCAGAGCAGCGGCTTGTCCAACCCCTTCCAGAACAACCACCGCCGCACTTCACCATGCTCCCCCGTCCCGATCTGCCACTCAGGCCGCCCGCTGCCCAGGGCTATCACCGAGATGAACCCGGCATGGCTCGCCGCAACCAGCGTGCGCCCGTCCGCGCTGATGTCCATGGCGCTGATGGTCGAACCGAGGTAGTGCTGCCAATGCTCGGCGTCATCTTCGCCAAATGCCCGCAAGTAACCGTAGGCATCGCCGATGATGTATTCGCCACTGCCCGCCACCCCGGCATACACCCGCGCGCCGTCCTGCAGCAGCGGGGTGCGTGGGTCTTCGCTGTAGTAATCGGTGTCCAGCCCCGGCAGGTCGCTCACGCGCACGCCCAGCGTGCCACCGTTGTAGAAGTGGCAAGCGTTGACGATCACCTGCTCGCCAGTGCGGTTGAACAGGGCGAAGTGCGGGTACTCGCCACCAGGACCGATCTGGGCGATGGGGTGCAAGTGCTCGTCCAGTACCAGGTGCCGACTGTTCTGTTCGCCGAGCACGATCAGCCGGCCGTCTGGCGAGACCGCACCATGTTCCATGGAAAGATGCAGGGCGATATCGTCGGGGTCGGTGCCTTCGGCCAGTTCTTCAAGGATCTGTTGCTGGTGTGGCAACAGCCGGGTGGCACCCTCGGCGGCCAGCAGGAATATGCCCTGCGAGCTGACCAGCAGCACACGCTGGCCATCAGCGAAGGGCACCAGTGTGGTCGGCGTCGGCGGCAGGTCGAAGGGCTCGAACGGGTAACCGGCCGGCAGGCCTTCCAGCCCACTGGGCCAAGGCAGGCGCGCCACCAGCGGCCCGCCCCAGCCATCGGTCACCCTGATTCCTTCGGCATTGGCCAAGGCGAAATAGCGGCGTTGTGGGCAGCGGCCGAAATGATCGATGCCGATCACCGGCGTTACCTGTCGATCGCCGATGCGCACCACCTGGCCCTTTTCGTAGGGCATGCCGATGCGCGCCAGGAGGCTGCCGTCGTCCAGCAGCAGGACCGTGCAGATGCCTTGGCCGTGCTTATCGAGCAGCGGCACCAACGGTTGGTGGGCGGGTGGCCAGGCGGCGCGAAAGGCTTGGTGCTGGGCTTGATCGACACCTGCCTGGTTGATGGCCTGCAGCGCTGCTTGCCAGGCATCGAGCAGGTGCTCGGTGGCCACGGCTTGGGGCTCTTCGAGGTCGTCCCAACCGTGAACGCTGCCTTGCGCCACGTAGCGGTTGATGGCCTGGGCATAGGCGGTGACCGCCTGCTGCCACTGTTGCTGGGGGTGTTGCTTGTCCATGGGCGGATCGCACTCCTTGTTCCGCTTGCCGTTCACACAGAGCGGGCATGGTACCCCCAATCCGTCCCCGGTTGTGAGGCCGGGTATTGACGCGTACCATGCCCGCATTCCCCCAATAACAAACCCGTGCCTCAGCGCGGCCGATACTTGGCCCCTGACGCGCGTCCTTTCGCCATGCCTGCGGAGAAAGCATTCAATCCATGAACGGACCTTTACCCAATGACCTGCCAGCGACCGTAGGAAGCGGCAGTTGGCTGAGCGTGATCGCGCTGGCCCTGGCTGCCTTCATCTTCAACACCACCGAATTCGTGCCGGTGGCGCTGCTCAGCGACATTGGCCGCAGTTTCGCCATGAGCACCGCCCAGGTCGGCCTGATGCTCACCATCTACGCCTGGGTGGTGGCACTGGCCTCGTTGCCGATGATGCTGCTCACCCGCAACGTCGAGCGGCGGCGCCTGCTGCTGTTCGTGTTCTTGGTGTTCATCCTCAGCCACCTGCTGTCGTGGCTGGCGCAGAGCTTCGCGATGCTGGTGTTGAGCCGTATCGGCATCGCCCTGGCCCACGCGGTGTTCTGGGCCATCACCGCGTCGCTGGCGGTGCGCGTGGCGCCGCCGGGCCAGCAGGCCAAGGCACTGGGCCTGCTGGCCACGGGCACGACCCTGGCGATGGTGCTGGGGATTCCCCTGGGCCGGGTCGTGGGCGAGGCGCTGGGCTGGCGAGTAACCTTCCTCAGCATTGCCGGCGTGGCGCTGGCGACCATGCTGTGCCTGATGAAGTCGCTGCCGCTGCTGCCAAGCCAGAACTCCGGGTCGCTGCGTAGCCTGCCGATCCTGTTCAAGCGCCCGGCGCTGGTGATCACCTATGTGCTGGTGACCCTGGTGATTACCGCGCAATTCACCGCCTACAGCTACATTGAGCCGTTTGCCCTGCAGGTGGCGCAGATCGGTGGCGAGCGCACCACGTTGGTGTTGCTGTTGTTCGGCGGTGCCGGGGTGTTCGGCTCGCTGTTGTTCAGCCGTTACAGCGACCGCTTCCCCCATGGCTTCCTGGTGGGCTCGATCGGCCTGCTGGCGGCGTGCCTGCTGTTGCTGCTGCCGCTGTCGGGCAACTTCCATGCGTTTGCCGCGCTGAGCATGCTATGGGGGATCGCGATCCTGAGCTTCAGCCTGTCGCTGCAGTCCAAGACCCTGAAGCTTGCGTCCGATGCCACGGATGTGGCCATGGCGCTGTTCTCCGGGATCTACAACATCGGGATCGGCGGGGGAGCGCTGCTGGGGAGTATCGTCAGCAGCCAGATGGGCGTGGCCGATATCGGCATGGTCGGGGGCAGTGTGGCGGTTGCCGGGTTGCTGCTGGCAGCGGCCAGTACTCGGCGGTTTCGAGAGGCACTTGGCAAGTGATTTACCGTGTTGACCCTATCGCCGGCTAGCCGGCGACAGGGTCAACCCCATCAACTCAGCAGCGTCGCCCAGGCCGACACCAGCAACATCCCCGCCAACCCCCGGTTGAACCACAGTAATCGCCCCGGTGCCTGCAGCCAGCGCGCACTGCCCACCCCCAGCAAGGCCCATGCCGTCATGCACGGCAGGGCAATCAGCAGAAATATCAGCGCCAACAGCCACACCGGCAGTGCCGGCGCGGCAAACACGCCAATCACTGCCACGGCCATCATCCACACCTTCGGGTTCACCACTTGCAGGGAAGCGGCGCTCCAGGCATCGAACGGCTTGTCTGCGCTGATATCCAGCGGATGCCGTGCGCTTCTCAGAATGCGCCAGGCCAGCCAGCTCAACCACAGCACCCCGGCCCAGCTCATTAGTCGCTGGGCCAGGGGATGGCGCAGCAGCAACTCACCAAGGCCTAACCCGACCAGCAGCACCACCGCCGCCGCTGCAGCGCAGCCCGCCAGGATCGGGGCTACGCTGGCGCGCATGCCTTGATGTGCGCCATGGGCAAGGATGAGCAAGTTGGTCGGCCCGGGGCTGATGCTGGCGACCAGGGCGAAAAGCATGAATGGCAACAACGACTGCGACATGGTGAACGGCTCCAAGTGATCAGAGCCCCATGCTCGGCCATTGTTGCGGGTCAGTCTGGAAGGTTTGAGCAGCGGCGCCGGTAGTTGGCCGGGGTCAGCTGGTAGGCGCGGCGGAACCAGCGCCCTAGGTGGCTCTGATCGGCAAAGCCCAGGGCCATGGCCACTTCGCTGGGCGTCTGGCCTTGGGCGAGCAGGTGCCGAGCCCGGGCCAGGCGCAGCTGGATCAGATAGGCATGCGGAGCCAGGCCGAACGCGGCCTTGAACGCCCGAGTCAGGCGGAAGCGGTCGACAGCACAGGCCTGGGCCAGGTCGTCGAGGCTGATGTCCTGGTCCATGTGGGCATGCAGATAGTCCCGCGCCCGCTGGGCCGTCAGCGGCAGGCGCGGGTCGGGGTCGAGGCGCTTGCGCCAGTGCAGGTGGCGGGTCAGGCAACTGAGCAGGTCATCGGTGGCGGTTTGCTGAACGATGCGCAACTCTTCGCCGTGCACGGCCTGGAAGGCGCGGGCGGTGGCGCCGGCCAGGTGCAGGTCATGGCACAGCGGGTCGGCGATGCTTGGCAGGCTGTCGCTCGGCGCCTGCTCGAACAGTGCGCGCAGCTCGGTTTCCAGCCATTGCGGCTGCAGGTACAGGGTTGAGTAGGTGAAGCCTTCTTCGGTCGGGGCGTGGCCATTGTGGATGTCGCCGGGTTCGAGCAGAAACACATGGCCCGGCGTGCTGTGGTGGCGCACCTTGCGGCAATCGAACTGCTGCACACCTTGCTCGGTGAAGCCGACCAGGAAACTGTCGTGCCAGTGCGGGTCGTAGGCATGGCCGACGAAATGCGCACGGACCGACTCGATGCCGGTGACGGCGTCTTGCTTGAGGTCGATCCAGTTGCTCATGACGGTGTGGCTGCTGTTGTACAAGGCAGTACACCTTACCGTGGAAGGCGTGCCCGGGTTTAGAACATTTGTGCAGGCTGCAGGGCGCTAAAGCGCTCGCGCAGCCACAAGTGCAACTGGGAGACCGCAGGCGAAAGCTGCTTGCGATGCGGGCATACCAGGGTCACCGGGGTGAGCTCGCCGGGGTGGTCCGACAGCAGCACTTCAAGCTCGCCGGCCGCCACGTTGGCGCTGACATCCAGCCACGACTTGTAGGCAATGCCTTGGCCCAGCAGGGCCCAGCGCCGCACCACATCGGCATCATCGCTGAACAGCGGGCCGCTGACCTGCACCGTGCGGTTGCCCAGGCGCCACTTGTCATAGATGCGCCCCAACTGCAGGTACAGCAGGCAGGCATGCTGTTGCAGGTCGTCCAGCTGCTGCGGGCGACCATGGCGCGCCAGGTAATCCGGAGAAGCCACCAGCACCCGGCGGTTCCATGGGGCCAGGGGCAGGGCGATGTAGTTGGCTTCTTCATTGAGGCCGTAGCGAATAGCCACGTCCACTGGGTCGCGGAACAGGTCGGCGACCTGGTCGGAGAGGAAGAAGCGCAAGCTCAGGTCCGGGTGCTCACGGCGAAAATCGCTCAACCATGGCAGCAGGATATTGCGGCCAAGGTCTGAAGGCGCCGACACCTGCAGCACGCCGCGCAGCGAGCTGTGCGCACCGTGCAAATTGTCGCGCCCCTGGCGCAGGCTCTGCAGCACGTTGAGCGCGGTGGGCAGGTACAGCTCACCTTCGGCGGTCAGGCGCAGGCTGCGGGTGGTGCGGGCGAACAGGCGGACGTCGAGATCGCGCTCCAGCCGCTTGATTGCAGCGGCTACCTGCCCGGGCAACAGGTCGGCCTCATGGGCTGCAGCGGTGAAGCTGCCCAAGGCATTGCTGCGCACGAACAGTTCCAGGTCGGTGATGCGGAGCATTTTCACTCCAGGAGGGAAAGTGTTCCTGTATTTTGCCGGTTTTTCTTATCTGCAGGAAAGATAGTATGTGACACAAATCCTCTTCCTTTGATTGGAGTTACCGCATGGACACTGTTTCCCTGGCCAAACACCGCTACACCACCAAGGCCTACGATGCCACGCGCAAAATCCCCCAGGCCACCATCGATGCCTTGCTCGAGCAGCTGCGCCACAGCCCATCGTCGGTCAACTCGCAGCCCTGGCACTTCATCGTCGCTGACACCGCCGAAGGCAAGGCCCGCCTGGCCAAGAGCACGGCCGACGGTTACGCGTACAACACGCCGAAGATTCTCGATGCCTCCCATGTCATCGTGTTCTGCACCCGCACCGAGATGACCGAAGCGCACCTGGACACGGTGCTCGACCAGGAAGCCGCCGACGGGCGTTTCCGTGACGAGCAGGCTCGCGCCGGGCAGAACCAGAGCCGTCGCCATTATGTGAACCTGCACCGTTTCGACCAGAAAGACCTGCAGCACTGGATGGAGAAACAAACCTACCTGGCCCTGGGCACCGCGCTGCTGGGCGCCGCTGCTCATGGCCTCGATGCCACGCCGATCGAAGGCTTCGACAGCAAGGTCATGGACGCCGAGCTGGGCCTGCGCGAGCAGGGGTATACCAGTGTGGTGGTGCTGAGCCTGGGCTACCGCAGCGAGGCCGACTTCAATGCCGGGCTGAACAAGTCGCGGTTGCCGGCGGCGAAGGTGTTTACCTTCCTGTAAGTCAGTTGTTGGCGCTGCTTGCCCTATCGCCGGCAAGCCGGCTCCCACAGGTACTGCACTGTTTTCTGGGGCAGCGCATCATCTGTGGGAGCCGGCTTGCCGGCGATAGGGACGGTCATGCCAACACATCCGCTGGGCCGGGTTTCACCACAGTGCAACCGCCCCCGCCGCAACCGCCCGCCCAAACACTTCGATCGCCTTGTCCACCTCAGCCTCGCGGGTAAACCGTCCGATACTGATGCGCACGCTCTTGCGCGCCCGCTGCTCATCCATGCCCATGGCCAACAGCACATGCGACGCCGCGTTGCTCGCAGAATTGCACGCCGAGGTGGTCGACAACGCCAACTCGCTGGCCAGCGCCATGCTGTTGAACCCTGGGGCTTCGATGCACAGGTTGAGCGTGTGGGGAATGCGTTGCTGCGGGCAGCCATTGAGGCTGATCCCTGGCAGTGCCAGCAGCCCTTCACGCAGCCGTTTTGCCAACTGTTCCAGGCGCTGATGCTCGCTATCACCCGGCTGGCCGGCAAGGGCGAAGGCGCTGCCCATGCCGACGATCTGATGGGTCGGCAAGGTGCCGGAGCGCAGGCCACGCTCATGGCCGCCGCCGTGAATCTGCGCACGCATCAGTTCACGCGCACGGGGCCCGACGTACAGCGCGCCGATGCCCTTGGGGCCATACACTTTGTGCGCCGAGAACGACATCAGGTCGACCGCCAGGTTTCTCAGGTCGATGGCCAGTTTACCTACCGCCTGGGCGGCATCCACGTGCAGCAGCGCGCCATGGGCTCGCACCCGCTCGCCGAGGGTGGCGAAATCGGTGACAGTACCCAGTTCGTTGTTGACCGCCATTAGCGACACCAGGCGAGTATCGGCGCGCAGTGCTGCCTGCACGGCATAGGGCTGGATCAGGCCCGAAGCATCCGGTGCCAGGCGGGTGACGCCCCAACCTTGGCGTTCCAGCTCATTGATGGTATCGAGCACCGCCTTGTGTTCCAGCTGGCTGGTGATCAGGTGGCCAGGCTGGCCGATGCCCTGGGCGATGCCTTTGAGCGCGAGGTTGTTGGATTCAGTGGCGCCCGAGGTCCAAACCAGGTCATCGGCGCCGGCGCCGACACGCTCGGCCACTTGCTGGCGGGCCTGCTCCACAGCATCGCGGGCCGCTTGGCCGTAGGCGTGGCCGCTGGAGGCAGGGTTGCCGAAATTCACGTGCTGCCCGAGGCAGGTGAGCATGGTTTCGATCACCCGGTCGTCGACCGGGGTGGTGGCGGCGTAGTCGAAATAGAGCGGGGCGCTTGGCATGGGGACGGGTCCGTGGCTGTCAACGTGGAGTCGGTGATCGTTGCAGCAAGCGTATCCGCCCCAGACGAGATATTTTTGTCTTTTGGCTGACGCTTTTTCGAAAATGGTAGAAAAATTTTCTCTTGTCCAATGTATGGGTGGAAAAATTTTCAGGCCTGTACCAGTGCCCGCTCTTCCTCGGCCACTACACGCTCGCACAGCTCGATTATCTGCTCGCGCATCCAGCGGTTGGCCGGGTCCTGGTCAGTGCTTTCGTGCCAGTAGAGGTGGGTTTCCAATGGCGGCACCTCCACCGGCAGCGGGTGGTAACGCAAGTGATGGCGGCGAGCGAAGCGCTCAGGCACGGTCATTGCCATGTCAGTCTGTTGCAGCACCTGGGACGCCATCAGGTAATGCTGCGAGCGCAGGGCGACCTTGCGTTGTACGCCCATCTTGCCCAGGGCCAGGTCGACGTAGCCCAGGCCGTTGCGGCGGCTGGAGATATGGATATGGGTCATGCCCAGATAGGCATCGAGGGTAAGCTTGGCGTCGGCCAGTGGGTGGCCTGGGCGCAGGGCACACACATAGCGGTCGTGAATCAGCTTGACATGGCGCACCTGAGGGTCGGTGTTCAGCGGCGCATCGACAGCGAAGTCCAGGCGCCCGGCAGCCAGTTCCTTGGTGGTTTCTCGGCGCTTGCACAAAAAGCTTTCGATCAGCACCGCCGGGGCCAGGCGGCGCAGGCGCTGGAACAGCGGCGGCAGGATCACCGCCTCGGTGAGGTCGGTCATGCTGATGCGGAAGGTCTTGTTGGCCTGCTGCGGGTTGAAGATGCGGCTTTCCTGCACCGAGGTGCGCAGCAGCGCCAGGGCATTGCGCACCGGGCCGATGATGTTTTGCGCCATGGGCGTGGGCACCATGCCCTGCGCGGTGCGCACGAACAGCGGATCGTTGAAGGTTTCGCGCAGACGCGAAAGCGCGTTGGATACCGCAGGCTGGGTGATGCCGACGATTTGCCCGGCGCGGGTCAGGTTGGCTTCGGTGTAGATCGCGTCGAAAACGATGAACAGGTTGAGGTCGACCTTGCTGAGGTTCATGGCGCCGCTCTTTGTTGGAATTATTGGCCGATCATATATCGGTTATGAATGTTTATACACGTAGAAAATAGACTAGGTGGATCGAGGCCGGCTGCTCTAGGCTCTGCCCATGTACTTCCAACCGTGAAGGTAGCCCCGATGGATTTCGCCTATTCGCCCAAGGTTCAGGCACTGCGCGAGCGTGTCACCGCGTTCATGGACGCCCATGTCTATCCCGCAGAAGCGGTCTTCGAGCGCCAGGTCGCCGAAGGTGACCGCTGGCAGCCCACTGCGATCATGGAGGCGCTCAAGGCCAAGGCCCAGGCCGAAGGCCTGTGGAACCTCTTCCTGCCCGAGTCTGAATACGGCGCCGGCCTGAGCAACCTGGAATACGCGCCGCTGGCCGAGATCATGGGCCGCTCGCTGCTGGGGCCGGAGCCGTTCAACTGCTCGGCGCCGGACACCGGCAACATGGAAGTGCTGGTGCGTTATGGCAGCGATGCGCAGAAGCGCCAGTGGCTGGAGCCGCTACTGCGTGGCGAGATCCGCTCCGCCTTCGCCATGACCGAGCCGGACGTGGCCTCATCGGACGCTACCAACATGGCCGCCACCGCCGTGCGTGACGGTGATGAGTGGGTGATCAATGGCCGCAAGTGGTGGACCTCCGGTGCCTGCGACCCGCGTTGCAAGGTGATGATCTTCATGGGCCTGTCCAACCCTGAAGGCCCGCGCCACCAGCAGCACTCGATGGTACTGGTGCCGACCGATACTCCGGGCGTGAAAATCGTACGGCCGCTGCCGGTGTTCGGCTACGACGACGCCCCTCACGGCCACGCCGAAGTGCTGTTCGAGAACGTGCGGGTGCCCTACGAGAACGTGATCCTCGGCGAAGGCCGCGGTTTCGAGATCGCCCAGGGCCGTCTGGGGCCAGGCCGGATTCACCACTGCATGCGTTCGATCGGCATGGCCGAACGGGCGCTGGAGCTGATGTGCAAGCGCTCGGTCGCCCGCACAGCCTTCGGCCGCCCGTTGGCGCGGTTGGGCGGCAACGTCGACAAGATCGCCGACTCGCGCATGGAAATCGACATGGCGCGCCTGCTGACACTCAAGGCCGCATACATGATGGACACGGTGGGCAACAAGGTCGCCCGCAGCGAAATCGCGCAGATCAAGGTGGTGGCACCGAACGTGGCGTTGAAGGTGATCGACCGGGCGATCCAGATGCATGGCGGGGCAGGGGTGAGCGGGGACTTCCCGTTGGCGTACATGTATGCGATGCAGCGCACGCTGCGTTTGGCCGATGGGCCGGATGAAGTGCATCGGGCGGCGATTGGCAAGTATGAGATCGGCAAGTATGTGCCGGCGGAGATGTTGCGTAGCGGGCGGTAGTTGCTGCTGATTCTCTTGCGGGACAGGCGCAATGCTTGTCCCGCATTACCTGTTAACGATGTTTTGAAGGATAGTTCTTCGCTATTTGGAGGAAGTTTCTATTTCTCGTTTGTGGGTAATTAATTCCCTGAGTTGCTGTTAGGGATGGTCTGAGTAGTACAAATCAGGGCCGCCAATCCCTTCCACGGTACAACCTGATCCATCACGATGAGGAACAACTCCTTGCAGGTTTTCTTGCGCTTACCGGCGTACTCGGCGTCGGCGAAGGTCATCTGCTTCATCGGAAAAATCGGGCAACGGGATCGGCGTATTTCACCAGATTTGGAAAGTCTTTTTCAGAATTTCCCTAGCAATCAAAATCAGAGCTATGAAATACAGAGCTGCCGGGAAAATGGCTAGAAATGCCCCATTGAAAGCCACGCTGAGACTGAGCAGCCCTACAACCAAAGAGAAAGCTGCCGGCGGAATACTCAGTGCAAAATAAGCAGCTCTACAAGTTGCCCCGCCACGTAAGCCTGGTCTAGCCAGAGACGCCGCAACGCAAAAGAAGGCCACGAAAAGCGTGAAGTAGAAAACGTACATCACAAAATATTCGTAGACCTGACCGCGCTCATCACCAGAGTCGAATTCCTTTCGAAGCAAGAGCCACAGTAGAATGTTTGCAAAACATATAACCACCAAGGGAGATAACCTTGCCAAAAACCCCTTTGCCATTTTGTCTCTTCCCTTGAAATGCGCGCTATCTCTAGAGCGCATTTGTTAAAATGCTACTTCCGAATCGAGATCGGGTATGACCCCTGAATTTCGATCGAGTACGGCTTAGCGTTAAGCTCTTGTTGAATCTTGGCTAAAATTGCGGTAGCAGCTTCTCCGAACGCACTGCGCCATGAGCCTGGGTTTGCGTCGTATGTGTCGTTGTAGGCACGAGCCTCACCATCAAAATTGACTCGGCCATCCGCAAATTTGGTGATCGTACCCTCCACCTTCAGCGTGATGTTGCCCAACCAAAGACCTGTCATCCAAGAATCATTGGCCGTATTGTACGGGATCTTGTCCAAAGAGACGCGACTGCTACCAACCGTTGCGCTAGCCAAGGCATTGTCGAGTGCTGAAATAGATTGAGCATTAAGGTTGAGTCCTAACGAATTGATACTCGTTTTCGCCACGCTACCTTCACCGTACATGAAGTGCCCTAAGGCCGCAACAGGCGTTAAGACGCTTCCCGAAAACTCAGTAGGCTGCGACGCCTCTGGCGGTGCCAGCGGATCTTTAGAGCCTACATACCAAAGTGCTTGGGCTGGTGTAGTGCCAGGGTTCTTGCACATGTAGGTGTCCGCCCACTTCAGTCCATAGCAATCCTTTCGGAACGATGGGTAGATACCGCCTGGGAATGTACCGTTAGTCATATTGGCTGCTTGCTCATTACAGAGCTTAATCACCATTTCACGCCACATACCCTGACCATAGTAATTATGGCGCTGGAGCATTTGACCGCGAAGAATATTAGCAGGGTTTGGCGATGGGAAAGGAAGACCACCGGAAGAGCTGTAACCTGGAGCAGTTGCGTTAACATTAATTGGAGGAAGTTCAATAGACATGATGGATCCTTTTAGTCGAGTGAAAGTCCACTTCTTCGGGACTTAGGGATCGCTCTTAGGCGATAGCTCGAGACTCAAGGTCTTCACATGGTTCAGCGTCCCGCACCGGGAGCACTTGATCTGGAGCTGGGCCACCCCACCTGCACGAGCGAGGAGGCGGTTGCAATTTCCGCAACGAATATCTCTAAGCATCTGCAAAGCCTTAAGTTTTTCAGCTAGGGATAGTCAGAAGTAGCTATGCCCCCCGTCGATTTTGAAAGAGGAAAATCAATCAAGCGCGATCAAATCACCTGCTCATTTCTCTGGGTGCTGAATTCAGCTTTGGCATCGACATTGCCCAGGAACACGATGGGCAGGTTGTCGAGGGTTACCGAGGGTTGGCCACCTCGGGCGAGATCCGGGCTGTCTGCCTGCAGGGACGATTGCACGCCGATGGTCCGGCGCCAGGTGGTGCTGCGGCCAAACCATTGGCTGGCGTAGCCGACGTCCTCCACCACTTTCTCTTCGCCGAAGATCGTGCGTACGTGGGTCATCTGACCCGCTTCGTTATAGAAATACACGCCGTTGAACAACACCGCCAAGCTACCCACGGCAAGTACCGGAATGGTAATGGCGGCGATGAGCCTGCGGCTGACGCGCAGTTGGGTGAAATCAGGGATAGGCAGTTTTTGCATGGGGCACTCCTTGTGCAGGGAGCGCGCATGCTGACTAAGAGGGAAGGAGTGCCACAATCAGTCGATTCTCATTGGGCTTGTAGGAAAGGTCGATTGTGGCGACTCGTTGATTCATGCTCGCAATTCCGGGTCCTTTTTCTTCGCCTCGGGCGTGGCGTTTTCATTCGACAAGGGGGCGGCAGGCTCGGCTTCCACCGCAGGTTTCTCCCCCCGCGTCTTGATCAACGACACCACCACCCCACCCAGCAACAACCCGAACGTCACCCCGAGCGACAGCAGCGCCGGCACCTTGCCGACCATGCCGTGATAGAAGATCTTGCAGCCGATGAAGATCAGCACCAGCGCCAGTGCGTACTTGAGGTACACGAACCGGTGCATCAGTGCCGACAGGGCGAAGTACAGCGAGCGCAGGCCGAGGATGGCGAAGATGTTCGAGGTGTAGACGATGAACGGATCCTGGGTGATGGCAAAGATCGCCGGCACACTGTCGACAGCGAACACCAGGTCGGCCAGCTCGATCAACACCAGCGCCAGGAACAGTGGCGTCGCATAGCGCAGCGCCTTGCTCTGGCCGGGTGGGGTGAGGCGCACGAAAAAGTGCGCGCCATGGATCTGGTCGGTCACGCGCATGTGCCTGCGGACGAACTTGAGGATCGGGTTGTTGGCCAGGTCCGGGTGGCTGTCTTCTTTCGACAGGGCCATCTTCACCCCGGTGAACAGCAGGAACGCACCGAAGAGGTAGAGCACCCACTCGAAGTTCTGCACAAGCGTCGCGCCCACGCCGATCATGATCGCGCGCAGGAACACCACGCCAAGGATGCCCCAGAACAGTACCCGGTGCTGGTAACGGCGGGGGATGGCGAAGAAGCCGAAGATCATCGCCATGACGAACACGTTGTCCATCGAAAGCGATTGCTCGACCAGGAAACCGGTGTAGAACTCCAGCGCCGACTGCGCCCCCAGCTCGTACCAGACCCACACGCCGAACAGCACACCGACGCTGAAGTAGCCCGAATACAGCAGCAGGCTCTCGCGCATTTCGATTTCGCGGTTCTGCCGGTGCAGCACGCCCAGGTCGAGTACCAGCAAGCCGATGACGATGGCCAGGAATACCAGCCAAAGCCAAGTGCTGGTGCCCAGGAACGGGGTAGTGAGGAATGTCTGCAGAGCTGTCATGAGCCCCTCCTTGAATGTCGACGTTGCATGGCAACAGTGATCCGACATGGCGGCGCGGTCGCCGTCAGAGGGGCCCGGTATCACATGGGTTTGAGCCTAGACCCATTGAGGCGTGATGCCGAATGGCGCGCTGTTACAAAACTTTGCCTGAAAGTACAGGGGTCAATGCACCCACCGGGCCCAATCGGCAATCCCTCGCGCCCGTTGCAGCAGTTCGCCAGCAGAGGCTTCACCGGTCACCGCCAGGCGCAGCCGGCCCAAGGCCCGGCCCTGTATGCGCTCGATCGACCCTTCAAGCAGCCGCACCTGCGACCCCAAGGCATTGGCCAATAGAGCAAGGTCAGGCTCGATACCTTTCACACCCGTGAACTGCAGTTCCAGATGCGCCTGCCCGGCAGCCTCTTCCGTAGCCTGGCGCGGGCGCTCATGGCTGGCCAGCAGCAACTGGCTCACCGAGTGCTGCGGCGCGCCGAACACCTGCCAGACCTCACCCTGTTCGACCACGCTGCCGTGGTGCAGCACGGCCACGCGGTCACACAGGTCGCGGATCACTTCCATCTCGTGGGTGATCAGGACGATGGTCAAGCCCAGCCGTTGGTTGATATCGCTCAGCAGCGCAAGGATGGCGCGAGTGCTTTGCGGGTCGAGCGCCGAGGTGGCTTCGTCGCACAGCAGGATGCTCGGTTGCAGTACCAGGGCTCGGGCGATTCCCACACGTTGTTTTTGCCCACCCGACAACTGCGCTGGATAGGCATCGGCGCGGTCGGCCAGCCCCACCAGTTGCAGCAGCTCACTGACTCTGCGCACGCGCTCCGGCGCCGGCACGCCGGCCATCTGCATTGGCAGCTCGACATTCTCAGCGACCGTGCGGCTGGCCAGCAGGTTGAAGTGCTGGAAAATCATCGCGACCTTGCGCCGCAACTGGCGAAGGCCGTTGCTGCCGAGCGTGGCAATGTCCTCGCCCTCGATCAGCACCTGGCCGGTGCTGGGCGTTTCCAGGCGGTTGATCAGGCGCAGCAGGGTCGACTTGCCCGCACCGCTGCGGCCAATGATCCCGAACACCTCGCCCTGGCGAATGTGCAGGTCGATGCCCTGCAGCGCCGACAATCCGCCATAGCGCTTGTGGACCCCGCGCAATTGCAGCTGCGCGGTTGCAGCCAGCACTTCTTGTGGAAAACGGGTCATGGGAGGTCCTCGCTGGTCAGAAACCCGGGGCGATCTGCCCTTTGTAGCGGGTCAGGATGAAGTTGCGGACTTCCGGCGAGTTCAGTGCCTTGGCCAGTTTCTGCAGGCCGTCGTTCTGCAGGTTGTCCGGGCGCGCCACCAGGTATTCGACGTACAAGTCCTTGCCTTTTTCGACGATCAGCGCGCTGTTGGTGTCGATGCCGGCTTCCAGGGCGTAGTTAGCGAACACGAACGCCAGGTCGACCTGCTTGACTGAGCGCGCCAGCATGGCCCCTTCGAGTTCGCGGATCTTGAAGTGGTGCGGGTTGGCAGTGATGTCACGCTGGGTCGACTGCGGATTGCTCGGGTCTTTGAGGCTGATCAGGCCGGCTTCGGCCAGCAGCACCAGAGCGCGACCGGTGTTCACCGGGTCGTTGGGGATGGCCACGCTGGCGCCGTCGGGCAGCTCGGCGAGGGTCTTGTACTTGGCCGAATAAGCGCCGAAGGGTTCGATGTGCACGCCAACCACCGGCACCAGGTTGGTATGGCGGGCCTTGTTGAAGTCATCGAGGAATGGGCGGTACTGGTAGTAGTTGGCATCCAGGTTCTTCTGCGCCAGTTGCAGATTGGGCTGGATGAAATCGTTGAATACCTTGATGTCGAGGTCGACCCCTTGCTTGGCCAGGGTGGGTTTGACGAATTCGAGGATCTCGGCGTGGGGCACCGGGGTGGCGCCGACTACCAAGTGTTCGGCAGCCTGTGCAGAAAAGCTGTGAGCGGCGATGAGTGTGGCAAGGGCAGCCAGGGTCTTTTTCATGGGAGGTTTCCTGAAGGTATGGAAGTCAGCGTCGAGTGAAGTGGCGAACGAGGCGGTCTCCGCTCATCTGCAGCGCCTGTACCAGCACGATCAGCAGCAGCACGGTAACCACCATCACGTCGGTCTGGAAGCGTTGATAGCCAAAGCGGATGGCCAGGTCGCCCAGGCCGCCGCCACCGATCACGCCGGCCATGGCGGTGTAATCCACCAGCACGATGGCGGTGACGGTGATGGCCGCGAGCAGCCCGGTGCGGGCTTCGGGCAGCAGGGTGTGCCAGATGATCTGGCGGATGCTGCCGCCCATGGCCTGGCTGGCCTCGACCAGGCCCCGGTCGACTTCGCGCAGAGCGGTTTCCACCAGCCGAGCGAAGAACGGCGTGCAGCCCACCACCAGCGGCGGGATGGTGCCGCGCACGCCCAGTGAAGTGCCAGTCAGCACCGTGGTGAGCGGGATCAGCACGATCAGCAGGATGATGAACGGCAACGAGCGCAGCACGTTCACCAGCGCCGACAGCACGCGATACAGCGGCGCATTGGCCAGCAACTGGCGTTGCCCGGTGAGGTACAGCAGCACCCCCAGCGGCAGCCCGAACAACACCGTGAAGCCCAGCGCCGCGCCGAGCATGCTCAGCGTGTCGATGCAGGCCTGGAGGATTTCCGACCAGTCCAGATTCGCAAGCAGCTCGTTCATCGCCGGGCCTCCTGGCGTAGCGTTGCCACTGGGTGCGGCGCGTGCAGGCGGTCGCCCTGGCCGAACAGCTTGTTGCGCAGCGTGCCCTCGGCGTATTCGCGCTTAAACAGTCCGCGTGCCTGAAGTTCCGGGACCAGCAGGTCGACGACTGCAGTGAAGGTTTCCGGGGCCACCACACTGGCCAGGTTGAAGCCATCGACGTCGGTGTCCTCGACCCACTCCTGCAACTGATCCGCCACGCTCTGCGCCGAGCCCACCAGTACCGGCCCGTCGCCGCCGATGGCGCAGTAGTCGGCGATTTCGGCGGTGGTCCAGGTGCGCGAGGGATCGGCCCGGGTGAACGCCTCGACGGCAGACTGAATGGCCTCGCTGGGCACTTCACGCAGCACCTGGTCTGGCTCAAGCTTGGCGAAGTCGATGCCGGTCCAGCCCGACATCAGGGTCAAGGCGCCGGTGGCGCTGGCGTACTCGCGGTACTCGCGCAGCAAGGCGAGGGCGGCTTTGTCGGTTGGCGCGACGATCACCGTCAATTGCTCGAAAATCAACACGCTGTCTGCGGCCCGGCCTGCCGCGACGGCGGCAGCACGCAGGTCGGCTACCTGCTTTTTCAGCACGGCCTTGCTCGGTGCGGCGACGAACACGCATTCGGCGTTAGCGGCAGCGAACGCCCGGCCACGGCTGGAAGCCCCAGCCTGATAAAGCACCGGTGTGCGCTGCGGTGACGGTTCGCTGAGGTGAAAGCCCGGTACCTTGAAGTAGGTGCCATCGTGCGCGATGCCATGCACTTTGCGCGGGTCGGCATACACGCCACTGGCCCGGTCGGCGCACACCGCATCGTCTTCCCAACTGGTTTCCCAGAGCTTGTAGCAGACCTGCAGGTATTCCTCGGCCAAGGCATAGCGCTGGTCGTGGCTCAATTGGTCACGTTGGCCGAGGTTGCGCGCACCGCTGGCCAGGTAGGAGGTGACGATGTTCCAGCCGGCGCGGCCTTGGGTCAGGTGGTCAAGCGTGCTCATGCGCCGGGCGAACGGAAACGGGTGCTCGAACGACACCGAGGCGGTCACGCCAAAGCCCAGGTGGCGCGTGGCGGCAGCCATGGCGGGCACCAGCTGCAGGGGGTCGTTGACCGGCACCTGGGCGGCGTTGCTCAAGGCGGCGTCGGCGCTGGCGCCGTACACGTCGTACACCCCCAGCACGTCGGCGATGAACAGGCCGTCGATGCAGCCGCGCTCCAGTGTTCTGGCCAGCTCCGTCCAGTAGTGGATGTCGGTGTAGCGCGTGGCCTGGTCCCGTGGGTGGCGCCACAGGCCGGGCGCCAGGTGGCCGACGGTGTTCATGGCAAAGGCATTGAGGCGAATCTGCTTGGTCATGGCGCGGGCCTCAGTTCCAGTCGTGGCGGGCCGGCTTGATGCCGTTCAAGGCCCAGTTGCCGACCAGGTGGTACTTCCAGCGCACCGGGTCGTGCAGGGTGTGTACGCGGGCGTTGCGCCAGTGCCGGTCGAAGTTGTGGCGGGTCAGTGAGGAACGTGTGCCGCCCAGTTCGAACAGGCGGTTGCTGGCTTCGATGGCGGCTTCGGTGGTCAGCACCTTGGCTTTGGCCACAGCCAGTGAGGCGGCGGCGACGTTGTCTTCGTCGGGCGCCGGCTTGGCGGCGTCCAATACTCGCCCGGCACGTTCCAGCAGGGCCTCGGCGGCTTCCTGGCGAATCTCCAGAGCGCCGACCTGGATGATGGTCAGGGGGTCATCGCTGGCGCGCTCCACCTTGGCATCGATCCACGGGCGGGCGTGTTCGCGGACGAAGGCGATGGTGTCATCCAGGGCTGCGCGGCCGATACCGGCATCGATGGCGGCGGTGGTCAGCTGGGCGAACGGGCCAGCCAGGGTCGGGCGTTCGTACGAGCGATAGCTGGGGAACAGGTTGAAGGCTGGTACGCGCAGGCCATCCAGCAGCACCGTGCCGCTGGAGGTGGTGCGCTGGCCCATGCTGCTCCAGT
Source organism: Pseudomonas sp. KU43P (assembly GCF_033095865.1). Lineage (NCBI taxonomy): Bacteria > Pseudomonadati > Pseudomonadota > Gammaproteobacteria > Pseudomonadales > Pseudomonadaceae > Pseudomonas > Pseudomonas sp. KU43P. The sequence continues at coordinate 2,331,858 of NZ_AP019365.1, forward strand.
CGTCGACGATGACCAGCCCGGGGGTGCCACGTTGTACGAACGCGAGCTGGGCCCGGCCCTGATCGTCCAGGGCGAGCACGCCGAGCCAGTGGGCGTAGAGCGAGCCTGTGCAATAGCCTTTGCGGCCGTCGATGCGGTAGGCGTCACCTTCGGCGACCAGCCGGGTGCTGATGTCCTGCACGGTCTTGCCGCCGGTTTCCGAAAGGGCGTTGGCGAAGCGGTTGCCGTTCAAGGCCAGGTCGAAGAAGAAGCGCTTCTGGTCCTCGGTGCCTTGCAGGCGGATGTCTTCGAGCAGGCAGTAATGGTTCTGTGGGATCTGGCCGAGCGAAGGGTCGGCGGCGGAGACGATGGCGATCACCTGCGCCAAGGTGGCGAAGGACACTTCGGCGCCGCCGTAGTCACGTGGCACGGTGATGCCCCACAGGCCGCTGTTGGAGTAGGCGTCGACGATATCGGCGGGCACTGCGCGGTTGCGGTCACGCTCGGCGGCGCCCTCGCGCAGCAGGGCGGCGACGCGGTGAGCGATGTCGATGGCTTCGGCGTCATCGGTGATGACGTGGGCGTTGGGTTGGCGGATGTCGTAGTCCGCGCAGCGGATTTCAGTCGGCATGTTGACCTCGGAGACTGGATGGTTGAATCCATGTCTGCAGGGGCCATGCCAGAATTAAAAGCCTTTTAAATCAGCCGATTGGCGCAAAAAAACCGGGTTCTTGTGTTGCGCCGCATGAAGAAGTGTTGAAGGGCTGTCTGGGGTGCAACAGTTGCCGCTGCAACACTCAGGCGCCTGTGCGCCTCAGTACACCCACACTTCGACTCGGCGGTTGCGCAGGCGCCCCTGTTCCAGGTCATTGCCCGCCACCGGCAGTTCATCGCCCATGCCGGTCACCTCCAGCACCTCGACACCGTCGCGGGCCAGCTCACGGCGTACTGCCTGGGCCCGCAGGCGCGAGAGCAGGGCGGCCCGGCCTGGCGTTTCCTTGGGGTCGCCAAAGCCCACCAGCACGGCCTTGCTCTGCAGCTTGCCGGCCTGGCGCAGGTAGTCGGCCACCCGCTGCACATCGCGCAGGGCCTTGTTGTCGAGGCTGGCACTACCCTCCTGAAAGCGGAAGTTCACGCTCAGGCGCTGCGCCTGCTGGGCCAGGTTGCGGTAGCGCGGCGGCATGTCGCCCTGGGCCGGCACAGCTTGCGCGTTGATCTGCTGGGACACGAACCCTTGCTCGGCGACGATGGCCTGGCCGGCCGGGCTCTGTGCGAAGTCGGCAAGGGCCTTGGCCTGGGGCTTGGCATTGGCCGGCAAGTAGAGGTAGAGGCGCCGCGACAGGGGGTAGTCCTCACTGGCGACCAAGGGCCGTTCCGGCAGCATCGCCGGGGCGTCGCCTTCGGCGATCGCCAGCACCTTGGCACCGTGTACGGCGGCCAGGCTGCTGAAGCCGATGGCCTGGCGATCGGCGACCACCCGAGCGGTCAGCTCTTCGCTGGCCTCGAAGCGCTGCACCTTTGCCGCCAGCTCGGCGTGATGAGGGTCCAGTACCAGGGCCTTGAAGGTTTCGAACGTGCCGGAGCGGTCGTCGCGGGCATACAGGTGGATGTCTCCGCCGGCCACGCCGAGCTGTTCCCAGCGCTGGATCTGCCCGGCGTAGATTAGCGCCAGTTGCCGGGTGCTCAGTTGGGGCAAGGGGTTGTCCGGGTGGACGATCACCGCCACGCCATCGAGGCCGATGACCTGCTCGGCCCTGGCGGCACGCAAGTCGCCGAGCGCCTTGAGCTGCTGTGCTTCGGTGTCGCTGATTGGCCGCGAGGATGCCGCCAGATCGGCATCGCCGCGGCCCAGGGCGGCGAATCCAGTGCTTGAGCCGTGCGCCGCGATGTCGATGCGCAGCGGTTGGCCCTGATCATCGCGGGCGTTGATCACGGTCTCGTTCGCCACCGTACCGGAGCGTTGCTCGATGGCCGTCGCCTGCTGGGCACGCAATTGCCCCTGCACCAAGGCCGGCAGCAGGGCTGCGCCGATGGTGTTGGAGCCTTGCACGCGCAGGTGCGCAGGTTCGGCAATGGCCGTCAGGGATAGAAAGGGAAGGAGCAGGAGCAGCAGGCGCAGCATGCCGGGCAACCTTTGGCATAGAGTTGCCCGGCAGATTACGACGGTGGCGTGACCGAAATGTGACAACCCGGAGGGCCCTATCGCCGGCAAGCCGGCTTGCACAGGTAGATCACTGGTTTTGAATGTGGGAGCCGGCCTGACGGCAGCTACCGCTCAGGCACTGGCAACGGCGCCTCGCTGTTCCAGGCGCTGACGGGCCGGCTGAACAGGTTTTCGGTCTGGAAATGGGCCATGCGCCATTGCCCCTCTTCCAAGGCAAAGCGGACCGTCAGCCGTGCGGCGTTCAGGTGCGAGGCGCCATCGGCAAAGGTGCTGGTCTGCAGCATCACCCAGCGGCCCACGCCCTGATCGCCGTCCGCCTCGATCACTTCGCTGGTCAGAAAGTGCACGTTCAACGCGAAGTGCGCCGGGGTCTTCATGTAGGTGGCGAACATTGCCCGGATCGCCTCGCGGCCCCGGTAACCGCCAAAGCTTTCGGCATACTTCGCCCCTTTGCCTTCCCACACCGCGTCCTGGGTGAACAGTGCGGCCAGCTCGTCGAGTGGGGTGCTGGCGTCGAGCTGGTCGCACAGTTCCATGTAGCGATTGATGCACTCGCGAATCGCCTGCTGGCTTTCGAAGCCTTGCAGGCGAGCCATCAGGGCTGGGATATCGATCATCGGTGCAACCTCAGCAATTCTGATACAGGTTCAGCAACAGCCGCTCGGCCACCGCCAGCAGCTTCTCGTCAGCACCCTTGGCGGCCACCAGTTGCAGGCCGACCGGCAAGCCGGCCTCACTGCCTAGGGGAATGCTCAGGGCTGGGTGGCCGGACAGGTTGAACGGGCGCACCAGCGAGGTCATGCCCAGCACCGCACGGGTGTCGGCAGCCGCTTCGAGGCGCAGCGGGAAGTCGGGCATGGTCGGCAAGGCCAGCACGTCGAAGCTGGCCAGGGCCTGGTCGACTTCTTCGGTGAAGCGCTGGCGCACCGCTTCGGCTTCGGCCAGCGCACTGTCGGTGGTCTGGCCGGCAGCGGCCAGGCGTCCGGTGATATCAGCACCGACCTTGCCGGTTTCCAGCAGGTGGCCACAGCCCTCGAAGGTTTCGCGGTTGATCACCACCATGCCGGCGTCATAGGCCGCGCCGAAGTGCTTGAGCTCGACATTGCCCAGGGGCAGGCCGGTTGCCGTCAGTGCGCCATGCACCACCTTGTGAATGGCTGCCTCGGCGGTCACCCGCAGCACGCCGATACGGGCCTTGGCCGGCACCTGGGCGGGGACGAAGGTAGGGTCGATCATGCTCATGGCACGCACCAGCATCGGCAGGCTGGCGGCGAACGGGCCGACGCAGTCGAGGCTGCTGCGCGCCGGCATCACACCTTTGCGGCTGACACGGCCGAAGGTCGGCTTGAAACCGAACACGCCACAGCAGCAGGCTGGGATACGCACCGAACCACCGGTGTCGGTGCCCAGGCTGAAGTCGGCCAGCCCCGCCGCCACGGCGGCCGCCGAGCCACTGGACGAGCCGCCGGGAATGCGCCCTGGGAAGCGTGGGTTGGCCGCAGTGCCGGTGTAGTGGTTGATGCCGGTGGTGCCGAACGCCAGTTCGTGCAGGCTCACCTTGCCGGTCAGGCGCGCACCGTTGGCCAGCAAGTGGCCGACCACTTCGGCATGCCGTTCTGCCAGTGGTGCCTGCTCCAGCGCTTGGCTGGAGGCGCGGGTCGCGGTACCGGCGACATCGATGGTGTCCTTGACCATGACCCGGGGGCCGGCGCCGCCCAGGTCGAGGGTTTCAACGAGTATTGTCATTTTTATTCAGCCTTTCTCCGAAGGGATGCCGGACCACGGTCCAGCCGTTAACATGCGTGCGAATTACGTGAAATGTCAACTGAATATTCCAGCATTGTATGACGCCTGCCGGTAGCCAAATGCGTGGAAACGGCTATGATGGCGCGACTATTTCCGCACAAGTAGTGAATCGATGAGCAACTCGAAGAACACAGGCCACAGCCATCACGACCCGGCCAGCGATGAATTTCGCAAGGAAGATTTCCCTTTCTACTGGCTGGCCCGTGTGCATGGTCGCTACACCCAGAACATGGAGCGTCTGCTCAAGAAGATCGACCTCGACGTGCCGCGCTGGCGCGTGCTGTGGATCCTCAACGAGAACGGTGAATCGAGCATCTCCGAGATTTCCACCCACGCCATCGCCAAGCTGTCGACCATCACCAAGATCGTCTATCGCATGAAGGACGACGGCCTGGTGGAAACCTCCCCAAGCCCCGAAGATGGCCGGGTGACCCAGGTGCGCATCACCGAGGTCGGCCTGCAGAACATCGAGCGCATGCAGGACGTGACCCGTGAACTGTTCCAGCGCAGCTTCAAAGGGCTGACAGAAGCCCAGGTGCAACGGCTGAACCGCATGCTGGAAGTGGTGTTCCACAACCTGGAGACGCTCTGACTGCAAAGGGGCGCGCTGCGCCCCCGCCGATCAGAAGGTGCTGACGAAGACCACCTGGGTGTACAGGTTGTTGTTGTCGTTGCCCAGTTGCGTGCCGCCCTGTTCGAAGCTGCGCTCGGGTTGGTACAGGCCCACCAGCGGCACCACCATCAAGTGGTCGTTGATCGTCCATTCGGCGTACAGGTCCAGCTCGCGGCCGTCCGCATTGCCCAGGTTGCGGTCGATGGTGTCGAACTTGAACCACATGGCGCCGAGGTTCAGCGACGGGGTAGGGCTGACCGTCAGGCCGACCTTCTGAATCCGCGCATTGCTGTTGAACGGGCTGGCATAGTTGCCGGCCACCTCGCCTTGGAACCAGGTGCCCAGGCCGCGGCCGAGGCCGTAGAACAGGGTGTCGTACTGCTCGGAGAAGCGGCTGTAGCGGTAGCTGACGTTCGGCTGCCACGGCAGGTCGGCGAAGGTCCAGCCAGCCTCCAGGTACCAGGCATCTTCGGTGCTGGTGTGGGGTTTGTCCTGCGTGGCGTACTCGCCAGACAGGAACAGGTTCTCCACCCCGGCATTGCCTTGGCCGCGCAGGCTGTAGGTCTTCATGCCGTCGCGTTCCAGCTGCTGGGGCGAGGCGTATTGCTCGTCGACGTGGGTAGTGCCGACGTAGGTCAGGCCCACGGTGCCGGCGTCCGCCACGTGTTCCAGGGTGGCCACGTGCATTTCCGTGTTGGCCTGGGCGCGGTTGTCCGACTGCAGCCACATCACATCGCCACGCCAGCCTGTCTTGCCGCCCAGGCGCAGCACGGCGGTCTTGTCGAAGCTCTTGCGTGCGGCCAGGTAGTAGGCGCCGCCACGGTTGAACTGGCCGTCGGCCAGGCCGTGGCCGACATTGAGCGAGTCGCCCTGGATCAGGAAGCCGTCACCGACCGCGACCATCTGCTTGCCAAAGGACAGGTCGATGCCGTCCTCGCCCAGCAGCGGCACCAGGTTGCCGGACTTCCATCCCACATAGGCGTCTTCGATCTTGGTGGTGCGCTCGCTACCGTCGCTGAACCCCGCCGCATCGCCATCACCCCAGGTGGCGGAGCTGAGCAGGGCGAAGGCGCCATACATCGAGCCGGCGCCGCCCAGGCGCTGGTCGCCACTCAGGCCGTACTTGATATAGCCCTCGCGCCACGACTCGGAGCCTTCCTGGTCGCGGGCGATGGCGTAGCTTTCTTCACTGTGAAACGCACCGAACACCGCTTCGACATTGGCGTTGAGGTGGCGCTCGGCGTCGCCGTAGAGCTCCAGGGCGGACGCCTGCAGCGAGACCCCGGCCAGCACTGCGGCCAGGGTGAGACGGAACGGGCGGTGCAGCATGGTCTGGCTTCCTTTGTTATGGGTTTGGCAGAAGTTCCGAAGACATGCCAAGGATCATGCAGGAAGCCCCGACGCCAGTTTTTGCCCTGGCTGCCAGTTGTCTTTGGCAGCGTGCCAAAACGCCAAAGGCCCCATTTCGGGGCCTTTGGCGACTGCTTGCGGGGTTACTTGAGGCTGGCGAGGAAGCAGGTCACCGCCTGGCGTTCGGTAGCGTCGTGCAGGCCGGCATACGGCATGTAAGTGCCTGGCACGGCGGCCTGTGGTTGCTCGATGAAGGCGCTGATGCCTTGAGCGGTCCAGGCGGCCTGGCGCGACTTCATGGCTTGCGAATAGTTGGCGCCCGCCACGGTCCCTGGGGTACGGCCAAGCACATCGTGCAGGTTGGGGCCCATCATGGTCGGCCCGTTCTTTTGGGAGGAATGGCACGCCGCGCAATCACGGGCGAAAACTTGTTCGCCTTGCTGGGCCTGCGGGGCTGCGCATTCTTCAGCCAGTGCCAGGGGGCTGGCCAGAGCGGCGAGCAGGAATGGGGCGGCGAATTTGCGGAGGATGACGGTCGACATCAGTACGGTTCCAGGGTTGTTTCTTGTTGGTATTGAGTTTGATTGTGCGCCAGCTTGGCGCAGTAGGTTTTGCTGTGCCTGCCAGGCCGTTTGCCGGGGGTGCCAGGTCGGTTTGTGGGAGCCGGCTTGCCGGCGATCAGGCCAGAGCAGGCAACCGCTTGCCTTGAGCAGGCTGTTCGGGACCTATCGCCGGCAGCCCGCTCCCGCAGGGGGCGCAGGCGACCACTCAGTTGGCGTGGCGCTTGCGGTATTCCCCCGGCGTCATGCCGAAGCGGGCCTTGAACGCGGTGCTGAAATAGCTCGAATCGGAGAAACCCCAGGCATAGCCGAGCGACGAGACCTTCTGGTCCATGGCCGGGTTGCGCAGGCTTTCGGCGCAGAAGTCGAGGCGGCGGTTACGGATGTACTGGGCGATCACCAGTTCATGCTTGGCAAAGATGCGGTACAGGCTGCGCATGGAAATACCCACTTCGCGGGCAATGAACTCGGGGCTCAGGCCTTCGCAGGTGATGTTCTGGTCGATCAGGGCCATGGCCTTGCGGAACATGCGCTCGTGGCTGCCGGGTATCGAATCCTGGCTGATGGCCGGGCGCAACAGGGCGATCAGCGCGTCGAGCACCGCCAGGCTTTCGTTGTTAGCCATGTGCTGGGTGCGGCCGGCTTCGAGCATCATCTGCCGGGCCATGCTGGCCAGCGGCGTCTGCGCCTCGATGCGTTTGGCGCAGGCCACGCCGACGCCGCGGGTGCCGCTCTGCACCTGGGCGCGCGGCAGGATCAGCGACAGTTGCCGCGAGCGCTGGTGAAAGTGCATGTCCAGCGGGGTGCTGGCGTCGATCAGGGTGAGGTCGCCGGCCTGCAGCTCGATGCATGCCTGCTGGTGCTCGATGCGCGACGTGCCGGCCAGTTGCAGCACGGCGTAGTAGTTGTCGGCACCACTGGCGCGGATTTCTCGCTGGCCGCGGAACAGGTTTACCTGGGTCATGTCGACGATGCTCATGGAGATCTGGCCTACCTGGCATTTTTCCAGCTGGCCGACGAAGCCGGGGTCGAGCTTGCGACCGTTGAAGTGGCCGCAGGCTTCATTCACCTGGCTGAGCCAGGCCTGGAAGTGGTCGTCGGAAACACGGCTTGCAGGGGTCATGGATGCCTCGCACGGTATGACGTGGAACGGCTCGCTTGGGCGAACTCTTGGAATTTGGGTTATGCATTACTATTCACTTGAAAATTCAAGCAAAAATCGAGCCTGAATATAAGTATCGCTGACTGAAATAATTGATAACTTGTTGAATACAAAGGATTTAAATAAAAAACAGGAGCGTGCACGGAATGCGGAAAGGGATGAAAAATTCAACGACGCTGCCCGCAGTTGTAGCATTTTGAAACGTTAGTGTTTCCCTTGAGGGCGGGGAGCGGCCTATTTGCCGCGCCGTGCTGGCTTCATCGCTCTTCCAGGACGTACCCGACACCTCGGCGCGTGTGGATGAGCCTGGCGTCGAAAGGCTCGTCAATCTTCGCTCGCAGCCTGCGAATCGAGACCTCGACGACGTTGGTGTCGCAGTCGAAGTTCATGTCCCAGACTTGGGCGATGATCTGCGTGCGGCTCAACACCACGCCTGCATGGCGCATCAGGTAATGCAGCAAGGCGAACTCCTTGGTCGTCAGGTCGATGCGCTGGCCGTCCCTGAAGGCTCGGTGGCGGCCCTGGTCGAGTTCCAGGTCGGCGACCCGGATGATCTCCACGGATGCGCTGTGATCGGACCTGCGCATGAGCGCGCGCACCCGGGCCAGCAACTCCGGGAACTCGAACGGCTTGATCAGGTAGTCATCGGCACCGTGCTCCAAGCCCCTGACCTTGTCGGCCAGACGGCTGCGCGCCGTGAGGATCAGGATGCGAGCAGGGCAAGCGTGTCGCTTCAACCGTTCGAGCACTTGCCAGCCATCCATCTCGGGCAGGTTGATGTCGAGGACGATGACCTCGTACTCATGTTGTTCGGCCAGGTACACACCATCTGACCCACTGTGAACGCAATCCACGACATAGCCGCATTCTGTAAGACCTTGGCGCACATAGGCCGCGGTTTTTACTTCATCTTCGATTACCAGAATCCGCATTGGGGTATTGTCTCGATATCACGGGGCAATGAGCCGCGCACGCGCAGGTGTATTGTTGAAATGAGGAAATCAAAAAGCTTTGGCGGAAGCTTGAATAACGTATTTGTAATGCGCGGGTAATGGGTTTGATAGTTTGGGGTTTATTCTTGGCGCAAAAAAAAGCGCCCAGAGGGCGCCAAAATATCCACCTTATAACCAAAGGAGCACAGGAGGTGAATGCGTGAATTTAGTAGTTCGAAAAGGGTTGTCAACGTATCGAAAGTGGATATTCGACGATCAAGCGAACTTCATCGAGGTCCGATTCGAATGCCGTGGCTCGGGTAGTTGCCTGGCGCACCCGGAATGACAGGTCTTTCGCCGCGCCGGTCTGCACGGTGTACTTCACTTCGACATCTCGCTCCCAACGTTTCTGATCGGTTAGCGGATTGCCGTTCTCGTCGGTGCGCATGTAGATCGGGTTGGCGTTCGAGTAGTCGGCGTCGGAACCCCTGGCATAGCGGGTCATGAACGACAAGCCGGGGATGCCGTAGTGGGTCATGTTCAAGTCGTAACGCAGCATCCAGGAACGTTCGTTCGGCGAGTTGAAGTCGCTGTACTGGATCGAGTTGTCGAGGAAGATCGAGTCCGACTGACGCAGGTAGTCGAAATCGTCGTCGCCGGTGTTGCGCTGGTGCGACAGTGCCAGGGTGTGCGCCCCGTACTGCACGCCCAGCTTGGCACTCCAGATGTCGTTGTCGAACTCGCCCAGGCGCTGCTTGCCCTCATCGACGGCCTTGTAGAGGTTGAAGCCGCCGATCAGCGCCAGTTCGTCGCTCAGCGGATAGGCCATGCTGGTACCCGCATAGTACTGATTCCAGGCGTCTTTCAACTGGCTGGCGTACAGGCTCACGGTGAAGTTGTCGTTGACCTGATAGTCACCGCCGCCGTAACCGATCCAGGGCGAGTTGACCGGCCCGGCATAGAAGGTCTCGAAGTTGTCGTCGAGGTTGCTGGAGACCGGCTGGCTCATGGCGTGTAGCCGGCCACCCTGCAAGGTGAGGCCCTGGACGCTGGTGTTCTCGACCGTCACGCCGCGAAAGCTTTCGGGCAGCAGTCGCGAATCGCCCGAGGCAACGACCGGGTTTGCCGGGAAGACGTCACCCACCCTCACGATGGTATCGAACAAGCGCACCTTGGCGGCGGCACCGATCTTGGTGTATTCGTCGCGTGCTTCGCCGTCGCTGGCGACGGGCAACACGTCGAATGAGCTGCGCCCGCCGTTGCGTCCCTCGCCGGTGTCGAGCTTGATGCCGATCATGGCGAAGGCATCCACACCTACGCCGACCGTGCCCTGGGTGAAGCCGGAGTTGAACGTGCTGATGATGGCCTGGGCCCAGGCTTCGGAATAACCGTTGCTGTTGCCTTTGCCACTGTTATAGGTGGGGGCGGAACTGTCTCGGTTGTCGCGATTGAAATAGAAGTTGCGATTGAGCACAGTGAAGCGGCTGCCTTCAATGAACCCTTGCGGTTTGTCTTCGGCGTGGGCCGAAATAACGAAACTGCCGGAAAATGCAAAAACTGCAGCCAAACAAAGGGTTGCCTGAGTGCTCATTCGATGCTCCTTCGAGTCCTGGCGGCTTTTATTATGTGATGTCGATGCGGGGGGCGTAGTTATCGATCCCCGGCAGCGCCTCTGGCTGAGCGCCCGGCGCATAGTTGCAGGTCGAAGATAACGGGAGGGTGATCGGATAATGACAATTTCGTCATCGATCGGCCGCGGGGCGATGCAGTGAGTTCAGCTACTCCAGCCACTTCACGGGTTTCTAACGAGATTGTAATTTTCGCGCCACCGCGCTGATAGCTACCGCTGATTAGAGTGCCAGCACTTTTTCCAGTGGGGCTTGGCAGTGGTTGCGACGTGCTCGCCAAGCGTGATCGAAGTTTGCGCACGAGGACCGTGAAAGTGCCCGGGTATCACCGCAATGTCTTTTCAAAATGCGCTGCCTGGAAGGTCGCCGCCTTGTGTGCGGCCATCTGCGGGTTGATGGCGCCGGCAGCCTTTGCCCAGGGCATCAGCTTGCCCCAGGCGCTGTCGACGGCAATGTCTGCCAACCCCGACCTGGCGGCTGCCAGGCAGGAGATCGGCATCGCGCAAGGTGCGCGCGCGCAGGCTGGGGTCATTCCCAACCCCGAAATTTCCTATGAGATGGAAGACACCGACCGCGACAACAGCACGACCACCGTGACGCTCAGCCAGCCCTTGGAGCTTGGCGGCAAGCGCAGCGCCCGAATCGAGGTCGCCACCTTCGGCCAGTCCGTGGCGCAGCTGGAGCTTGACCGGCGTGTGAACGCCCTGCGTGCCGATGTCGTGCAGGCGTTCTACGCGGCCCTGCGCGCCCAGACTGGCCTGGACCTGGCCAGCCAATCCCTCGAATTGACCGAGCGCGGCCTGCGCATCGTCGAGGGCCGCGTGCGCGCGGGTAAATCCTCGCCGGTGGAGGCTACCCGTGCCCAGGTGCAGCTGGCCGAAGCCCAGTTGCAGATGCGCCGTGGCGAAACCGAGAAAACCACCGCCTACCAGCACCTGGCCCAGGTTACGGGAAGCCCGGTCACCGTGTTCGACCGCCTGGATTCGCCGAGCCTGTCCCCCGGTAAGCCGCCGGCGACTGACGCGCTGCTGTCCAGGCTCGAGCAGACCGCAGAGATGCGCCAGGCGGTGGCGCAGATCGATCAGAGCGATGCCGCGTTGGGTTCGGAAAAAGCCCAACGTATCCCCAACCTCACGGTGAGTGTGGGTAGCCAGTACGACCGCTCCGTGCGCGAGCGAGTCAATGTCGTGGGCCTCTCCATGCCCCTGCCTCTGTTCGACCGTAACCAGGGCAACATCCTGTCCGCTTCGCGCCGTGCCGATCAGGCACGCGACCTGCGCAACGCGGTGGAGCTGCGGCTGCGCAGCGAAACCCAGACCGCGCTGAACCAGTGGTCCACCGCCATGCAGGAAGTCGAGTCCTACGACAAGACCATTCTGCCGTCGGCTCAACGGGCCGTGGACACCGCGACCCGCGGCTTTGAGATGGGCAAGTTCGGCTTCATCGAGGTGCTCGATGCCCAGCGCACCTTGATCGTTGCGCGGGGCCAGTACCTCGAGTCGCTGGCAGCGGCGACCAATGCGCGCGCGCAGCTGGAGCGGGTGTACGGCGACCTGGGCACAGCTGTCGACGTGCGCTGAGCGGCCCAGACACATTCTTCGGCACGCGGCATTGAACACGCCGCGGTCAACGATCAGCAGGAGCAGCAATGGATAACAAACGCAGGATCGCCCTGGCGGTAGTCGCAGTGGCAGCCCTCGGCTTTGGCAGCCTCGCCTGGAACGCCGGTTCCGAGCAGGCATCCGGTCATGCCGAGCACGGTGCAGACGATGACCACGGGCATGACAAGCAAGCCGCATCAGCCACCAGAGGGGAAGGCGATGAGAACCATGGTGAGCAAGGCCACGCAGAAGAGGGCCATGGCGAGGAGGGCAAGCTGACCCTCAGCGCCGAACAGATCAAGGCCGCCGGTGTCGTGCTGGCAACGGCAGCAGCGCGCGAGCTTGGCACCGTCGTGACCTTCCCAGGCGAGATCCGTTTCGACGAGGACCGTACCGCCCACGTGGTCCCTCGGGTCCCCGGCGTCGTCGAAAGCGTTCATGCCAACCTCGGCGAAGCGGTGAAGAAGGGGCAGATCCTTGCCGTGATCGCCAGCCAGCAGATCTCTGACCTGCGCAGTGAGCAACAAGCCGCCCAGCGCCGCGTGGAGCTGGCGCGGGTGACCTTCGAGCGTGAGAAGCAGCTGTGGCAGGACAAGATCTCTGCCGAGCAGGACTACCTCCAGGCGCGCCAAGCGCTGCAGGAGGCCGAGATCGCCCTGGCCAACGCCAGGCAGAAGGTTGGCGCGATCGGGGCGTCGGTCAACGCCGTTGGCGGTAACCGCTACGAGCTGCGCGCTCCCTTCGACGCGGTGATCGTGGAAAAGCACCTGACTGTCGGCGAGGTGGTCAGCGAGGCGACCAACGCGTTCATTCTTTCTGACCTCAACCAGGTATGGGCGACCTTCGCGGTGCCACCGGCCGACCTGGGCAAGGTGGTGACCGGCCGGGCGGTGAAGGTGTCGTCCCCCGACATGAATGCCGAGGTCGACGGCAAGGTCGGCTACGTCGGCAGCCTGCTCGGTGAGCAGAACCGTGCGGCGACCGTCCGCGTCACCCTGACCAACCCCAATGGCGCCTGGCGCCCGGGCTTGTTCGTGAACATCGCGGTCACCTCACGCAGCGATCGGGTTGCCGTGGCCGTCCCGGAGGCCGCTGTGCAGACCGTCGAGGAGCAGCCTTCGGTGTTCGTGCGCACCGCCGAGGGCTTCGATACCCGGCCGGTAAAGCTTGGCCGCCGTGACGGTGGCTATGTGGAGGTGACCGATGGCGTGAAGTCCGGTGACCGGGTGGCAGCCAGCGGCAGCTTCACGCTCAAGTCCGAGCTGGGCAAGGCCACGGCCGAGCACAGTCACTGATGCGCACCGACAGGATGATTTGCCATGTTTGAACGTCTCATCAGATTTGCCATCGAGCAGCGCATCGTGGTCATGATCGCCGTGCTGATCATGGCCGGCATCGGCATCTACAGCTACCAGAAGCTGCCGATCGACGCGGTACCCGATATCACCAACGTGCAGGTCCAGATCAACGCGGCCGCCCCGGGCTATACGCCGCTGGAAACCGAGCAGCGGATCACCTTCGCGGTCGAAACGGCCATGGCCGGCCTGCCGGGCCTCAAGCAAACCCGTTCGCTGTCTCGCGCCGGCCTTTCGCAGGTCACCGTGATCTTCGAGGACGGCACTGACATCTTCTTTGCCCGCCAACTGGTCAACGAGCGGCTTCAGGTTGCCAAGGCGCAGCTGCCAGAGGGTGTGGAGGCGGTCATGGGGCCCATCTCCACCGGGCTTGGCGAGATCTTCCTGTGGACGGTCGAGGCTGAAGACGGCGCAGTCAAGGAGGACGGCACGCCCTACACGCCCACCGACCTGCGGGTGATCCAGGACTGGATCATCAAGCCGCAGTTGCGCAACGTCCCCGGTGTGGCCGAGATCAACACCATCGGTGGCTATGCCAAGCAGTATCACATCGCACCTGACCTCAAGCGCCTGGCGACCTACAAGCTGACCCTCAATGACCTGGTCGCGGCCCTGGAAAGCAACAATGCCAACGTCGGCGCCGGCTACGTGGAGCGCAGTGGCGAGCAGTTGCTGATCCGCGCGCCTGGCCAGCTGGGCAGTGTCGAAGATATCGCCAACATCGTGATCACCAGCGTCGCTGGGGCGCCGATTCGCATCAGCCATGTCGCCGAAGTCAGCATCGGTAAAGAGCTGCGCTCCGGCGCCGCTACCGAGAATGGCCGTGAGGTGGTGCTGGGGACCGTGTTCATGCTGATCGGCGAGAACAGCCGGAGCGTGTCCCAGGCGGTCGCTGCCAAGCTTGAGGAAATCAACCGCACGCTGCCCAAGGGGGTAGTCGCGATCACGGTCTACGACCGGACCCATCTGGTCGAAAAAGCCATTGCGACGGTCAAGAAGAACCTCATCGAAGGGGCGATCCTGGTCATCGCCATCCTGTTCCTGTTCCTGGGCAACATCCGTGCGGCGCTGATCACCGCGATGGTGATCCCGCTGTCCATGCTGTTCACGTTTACCGGCATGTTCCACAACAAGGTCAGTGCCAACTTGATGAGCCTGGGGGCGCTGGACTTCGGCATCATCGTCGACGGCGCCGTGGTGATCGTGGAGAACGCGATCCGCCGACTGGCCCAGGCGCAGCACAAGCACGGGCGCTTGCTCACCCGGGCCGAGCGTTTCCACGAGGTCTTCGCCGCAGCGCGTGAAGCGCGTCGGCCACTGATCTTTGGCCAGTTGATCATCATGGTGGTGTACCTGCCGATCTTCGCCCTCACCGGGGTCGAGGGCAAGATGTTCCACCCCATGGCCTTCACCGTGGTGATGGCGCTGCTGGGCGCGATGATCCTCTCCGTCACTTTCGTCCCGGCGGCGATCGCCATGTTCGTCACGGGCAAGGTCAAGGAAGAAGAGGGCGTGGTCATGCGCCACGCGCGCCAGCGCTACCAGCCTGTCCTGCAATGGGTGCTGGAACACCGCAACCTCGCCTTCTCGGCGGCGGTCACCGTGGTGGTGCTCAGCGGTGTGCTCGCCAGCCGCATGGGCAGCGAGTTCATTCCGAGCCTGAGCGAGGGCGACTTCGCCCTGCAGGCCTTGCGGGTTCCCGGCACCAGCCTGACCCAGTCGGTGGACATGCAGCAGCGCCTGGAAAAGGCGGTGATGGAAAAGGTGCCGGAGGTGGAGCGCGTGTTCGCCCGTACCGGTACTGCGGAAATCGCCTCCGACCCGATGCCACCGAACATTTCCGACGCTTACATCATGCTCAAGCCCAAGGCGCAGTGGCCGGACCCGGACAGATCGCGTGACGAACTGATCGAAGAGGTGCAGAAGGCCGCCGCCAGCGTGCCTGGGAGCAACTACGAGTTGTCTCAGCCGATCCAGCTGCGCTTCAACGAACTGATTTCCGGTGTACGCAGCGACGTCGCGGTCAAGGTCTACGGCGACGACATGGACGTGCTGAACCGTACCGCCGCGAAGATCGCCACGGCATTGCAGGGTGTCCAGGGGGCGTCCGAGGTGAAGGTCGAGCAGACCACGGGCCTGCCTGTTCTGACCATCAACATCGACCGTGAAAAAGCCGCGCGCTACGGCCTGAACATTGGCGCCGTACAAGATGCCGTGGCGATCGCGGTGGGTGGTCGCCAGGCCGGCACGCTGTATGAAGGCGACCGTCGCTTCGACATGGTGGTGCGCCTGTCCGAGACCCTGCGCACCGACGTCGCCGGGCTGTCGGGCCTGCTGATCCCGGTGCCCGCGAACCCGGCGCTCGGGGCCGAGCAGATCGGCTTCATTCCCTTGTCCCAGGTGGCCCGCCTGGACCTGGAGCTGGGCCCCAACCAGATCAGCCGCGAGAACGGCAAGCGCGTGGTGGTGGTCAGTGCCAACGTGCGCGGCCGTGACCTGGGTTCGTTCGTCGACGAGGCGAGCCAGGCCCTGGCCACCCGCGTACAGGTTCCTGCCGGTTACTGGACCACCTGGGGCGGCCAGTTCGAGCAGCTGCAATCGGCCGCCGAACGCCTGCAGATCGTCGTGCCGGTGGCCTTGCTGCTGGTCATGACCTTGTTGTTCTTGATGTTCAACAACCTCAAGGACGGCCTGCTGGTCTTCACCGGGATTCCGTTCGCGCTGACCGGTGGTGTCGTGGCGCTGTGGCTTCGCGACATCCCGCTGTCGATCTCGGCAGGCGTTGGCTTCATTGCGCTGTCCGGGGTGGCGGTACTCAACGGCCTGGTGATGATTGCCTTCATCCGTTTGCTGCGCGAGGAAGGGCGCACCCTCAGGCAGGCGGTGGACGAGGGTGCACTGGCCCGACTGCGCCCGGTGCTGATGACCGCCCTGGTAGCTTCCCTGGGCTTCATTCCGATGGCCCTGGCGACCGGTACGGGTGCGGAAGTCCAACGACCGCTGGCGACCGTGGTGATCGGCGGGATCCTGTCTTCCACCGCGCTGACCTTGCTGGTGCTGCCTGCGCTCTATCACTGGGCCCATCGCAGGGACGACGACGGCGATCAAGCGCTGAACGGATAGTCGATGTAGGGCGTCGCGGTCAGTGTGGTGGGGGTCAAACGTGTTTTGTTCTGTGGCCGAACGCAAAGGCTGTGATAATGGAGAGCAATCACAAGGGCCTTGCCATGCTGACCATCTCTGACAACGTGCATCTGCCAGATGCCGACATCGAACTGACGTACATCCGCGCGCAAGGCGCGGGTGGGCAGAATGTCAACAAGGTGTCCAGCGCCGTGCACCTGCGCTTCGACATTCGCGCATCAATGCTGCCCGCGTTTTACAAGGAGCGGCTGCTGGCGCTGCGTGACAGTCGCATCACCGGCGACGGCGTGTTGATCATCAAGGCCCAACAGTACCGGACCCAGGAGCAGAACCGCGCTGACGCGCTGGCGCGTCTTGCCGAGTTGATCATCGCTGCCGGCAAGACCGAGAAGAAACGCCGTCCTACCAAGCCGACCCTAGGCTCCAAGACCCGCCGCCTCGAAGGAAAAGCCAGGCGCAGCACTGTCAAGGCAGGTCGGGGCAAAGTGGAGTTCTAAAACCCGCAACACAGGTTGCAGGCTTTTGCATGTGCCTTTCGAAAGGGATGCATCAACAACAACCAGTGAATGGGCCGAAACGAAGAAAGCCAGGCAATGCCTGGCTTTCTTGTCGCGGGGGGTGCTTCATGTGAAGTCCTTGTGGCGCCGATCAGTTATCGGCTTGTTCCTGATCACCCTTGCGTGCTTTCTGCTGCTGGGCAACTTGCTGTGTGTTCTGATCGAACGAGTCGTCGCTCCACAAGCGCGCCTGCTCCGCCCGGAAGTTTTCATTGAATTGAACCGCGCGCTCATGACCGCCTTCGGCATAGGCGCTACCCATGAGTGCAAACAGCACGCTGCCAAGGGCGAAAGATTTCAAATGTTTCATATCAAGCCTCGGTGTCTACCAGGCCTGCCAGATGCGCGGCCTTTGTTGTCTGGTAGTTTAGGAACGCGAAGCTAACGGGAAGGTGAGGCAATCATTACAATCCTGCAACGTTCGCCATTGGCACTGCCCCCGAGGCTTGGATTGGCGTCGAACTTCCTGGGGCAGCCCATCCTGTGGGAGCCGGCTTGCCGGCGATGGGCTGCCACGCAGCCCTAGGTATGCGGCACTCCCTTGGGCACCCCGGCATACTGCGGCTTCAGATGCCCCTGTTCATCCAGCAGGTAGGCATCCATCACTTCCCGCACCACCGGCCCGGCGACCCGGCCGCCGGCCTCGCCGTTCTCGATCATCACCGCCACCACCACGCTGGGGTGATCGGCCGGGGCGAAGCCGACGAACAGGGCGTTGTCACGGTGGCGTTCGAGGGTTTTGTTGCGGTTGTAGCGCTCGCCCTGCTTGATCGCCACCACCTGCGCCGTGCCGCTCTTGCCGGCAATCCGGTACTGGGCCCCGGCAGCGGCGGCGCGAGCGATGCCGCGCGGGTCGTGCATGACCATCTGCATCCCCTGGTTGACCTGGTCCCAGGCGTGCCGGTCGTGCAGTACGATGTCGGGCATCGGATTGGGGTCGACCGGCGTTTCGCCGCCCACCGTCATCGCCAGGTGCGGGCGGTGCCACGCGCCCTTGCTGGCCAGCAGGCTGGTGGCCTGGGCCAGTTGCAGCGGGGTGACCTGCATGTAGCCCTGGCCGATGCCGAGGATCAGCGTCTCGCCGGGGAACCAGGCCTGACGCCGGGTGGCCCGCTTCCATTGGGCCGAAGGCATGAGCCCGGCGGCCTCTTCGTTCATGTCCAGCGAGACCTTTTGCCCCAGGCCGAACTCGGCCATGTAGTCGTGCAGGCGGTCGATGCCCAGCTTGTGCGCCAGGTCGTAGAAGTAGGTGTCGTTGGAACGCATGATGGCGGTGTACATGTCCACCCAGCCATCGCCGCTGTGGTTCCAGTTGCGGTACTTGTGGTCGTAGTTGGGCAGCTCGTAGTAGCCCGGGTCGAACACCCGGCTGCCAGGCGTGATCACGCCGCTGTCGAGGCCGGCAATGGCCACTTCCGGTTTTACCGTCGAACCCGGCGCATACAGGCCGCGCAGCACGCGGTTGAACAGGGGGCGGTCGATCGAGTCGCGCAGGGCGGCGTACTGCTTGAAGCTGATGCCCTTGACGAACAGGTTGGGGTCGAAGCTGGGGTTGCTGACCATCGCCAGCACGTCGCCGTTGGCCGGGTCGAGCACCACCACCGCACCACGGCGGTCGCCCAGGGCCTTCTCGGCGGCCACCTGCAGGTGGCTGTCGAGGCTGAGGATGATGTCCTTGCCGGGGATCGGGTCCTGATGGTTGAGCACGCGCATGACCCGGCCCTGGGCATTGGTCTCGACTTCCTCGTAGCCCACATGGCCGTGCAGCTGGCTTTCGTAGAAGTGCTCGATACCGGTCTTGCCGATCGACTGGGTGCCGCGGTACTCGGTGCTGTCGAGGGTCTTGGCTTCTTTTTCGTTGATGCGCCCAACGTAACCCACCGAATGGGCGAAGTGCTCGGCCAGGGGATATTCGCGGATGAACTGCGGCTCCACGTCCAGGCCCGGCAGGCGGAACTGGTTGACCGCCACCAGGGCGATCTGCTCCTCGGTCAGGCCGACCATCAGGGTCACCGGTTCGAACGGCTTGCGGCCACGGCGCAGGTCCTTGTCGAACTGTTTGCGGTCATCCTCGCCAAGACCCAGGACTTCGGCCAGGGTATCGAGCACCTTGGCCGAATCGCCGGCGCGCTCGCGGGTCATGGTCAGGTCGAAGCTGGGCTTGTTGTCGGCCAGCACCACGCCGTTGCGATCGTAGATCAGCCCGCGCTCGGGGGCGATGGGCAGCACGTGCACGCGGTTGTTTTCCGATACCGCGGTCTGCTGGTCGTGTTGCAGCACCTGCAGCACATAGAGCCGGCCGACGAGGACGGCGACCAGGCTGAAGACCAGGGCAGCGCAGGCCAGGAGCCGGCGGTTGACCAGGTGCTTTTCCTTTTCGTGGTCCTTGAGGGGGATCGGTTGGGGCATGGGCGATGGTGTGTCGGCTGAACGCGAAACCTGTGGGAGCCGGCTTGCCGGCGAATACGCCAGGCCAGCCAACATGGATGTAGACGAGTGCCATGCACCCGAATCGCCGGCAAGCCGGCTCCCACAAGCATGCGGGGCGGCGATGCTACGCCCACCGGCGCCTGCCCTCAAGGCGAGGGCCGACGCACGGTCTCCGGCGCATGGCGTTTCACCCCGTTATCAGGGCACTCGCGGCGTATATGAAGATTTGTTCATGCGCCTTCGGTTTCACTTGCCTGCAGCCAGCAGGTTGTCCTGGGTCTGTTGCTCCACCGTGCGTTCGATCTCCCGTGCCAGAGTTTTAACATCATGCTGTTCGATTTCCTTGGGCATCACCGCGAAGCCGATCGAGTTGTACAGCCGCCCCCAGGCCGCCTGGGCGTCGGAGTAGGCGGCCTCGCGCTGGTAGCGCGACAGCAGCATGCGGCCTTCGGCGCGGATCAGCTCCAGCTCGCTGCCCAGCGCGGCTTTGCGCGAGGACTGGGCGTAGTTGAGCAGGCTCTGGTCCACGCGCAGGCTTTCGTCGGCGAATTCCACTTCCTGGCGGGCGAGCTGATAGCGCAGCAGGCCCACGCGAACCTGGGTGAGAATCGCCATGGACAACGCGGTACGGCGCATGTCGTCGGTCTTTTCCTGGCTCTTTTCCGCCGCGGTGATGTCCGGGTACTGCAGCAGGCGCAGCAGGTTCATCGAGACGTTGATGCCGGTCTGGTTCCAGTCGCTGTTGTACAGGTACTTGTTGGAATCGTACTCGTAGCCGTAGTTGAAACTCACGTTCGGCCACAGCTGGGCCTTGGCGATCTTCAGGTCGTTCATGCTCACGCGCTTGCGGTACCACTCTTCCATGATTTCCGGGCGGCGCTCCAGCGACAGGCGCTCCAACTGCTCGACATTGCTGGTCAACATCGGCAGCGGTGGTTCGGCGGTATCGGCCAGCACCATGCGGGTATTGGGCGGCAGCGACATCAGTGCGGCCAGTTCGGCGCGGGCGAACTCAAGGTCCTGGCGGCGCACGGTGAGCATGTACACCGAGTCGAGCAGGGCGCGCTGGTAGGCCAGGATGTCCTGGCGCGGCAGCAGGCCCTTGCCCTCGGCTTCACGGGCCGAGGTCAGGGCGCGGTGGGTGCGCATCAGCAGGCCGTCCACTTCCGGCAGCAGGCGCTGGGCACCCAGGGCACGCCAGTAGGCATTGCGCACGTCCTGCAGCACATTCTGCGCAACCTTCTCACGGCGCTCCTCGGCCATCAGGATCTGGTCGTTCTTCTGCTGCGTGCGGAAGTAGGCAACGCCGAAGTCCAGCAGGCTCCAGGACAGCCCGAGGCTGTACAGGGTGCGGTAGCGCTCTTCGGAGGTGGAAGGGCGCAAGCTGACCTGGCGGTCCTCGATGCCGATCGAGGTGCCGCCGGAATCGTTGTTGCGCCCGGCGTAGCCGGCGGAGGCGACCAGGCGCGGCAGCATCTCGTGGCTGGAGACGTCGCGCAGGTCCGAGGCCAGGGCGCTTTCCAGCAGCTTCAGGCGGTAGTCGAGGTTGTACTTCAAGGCCCGTGCCGAGGCTTCGTAGAAGGTGATAGGGCCGTTGACCGGCTCTTGCTCCTTGTACATCCGCGCCTGGTCCTCGATCACCCGCTGGCGCATTTCATCTTCGCTGTAGGGCTTGGGCTCGAAGGCCGAGCAGGCGCTGAGCAGGACGCTGACGGCAGTGAAGGTGCTCAGGCTTTTCAATGTGGATACTGGCATAGGCAGTCCTTGGTCCATCCGTGAATAGGCATCATGGCGCGTTGCTGCCGCGGCGCTGGGCGGCTTCACGCAGTTGCGCACGGAAGCCGTGTGCGGGCTGTGGGGGCTCTTCGGCGGCCGGTACCATGTCGGCCTGGAAAGGTGCCCACAGCGAAGGGTCCGGCAACAGGCCGTCAGCGCTGAGGCTGATGACGCCGTGGCGGCCGTCGACCCAGTTCTTGTCCTCGGCACTGCCGAGCCTGCTTTCGGCCACCGCGCGGGCGACGAACTGGCCATTGACCTGGCCCAGCTGGCTGCCAAGCGACTGGCTTTCGATCTCGGGGGTGGCGAACAGCTGCACATTGCTGCCGTCTGCGTCCCAGGCGGACAGGGTCAGGGCCTGGTTGACCCGCTCCACCACCGGCGCGACGAAGATCGCCGGTGACACGTCCGGCAAGGGCAACGTCCCGGTGCCGGCCTGGTTGTCGCGGTCGACGTACGGCCCTGGCGGAATGTACGGGGTGGAAATATCCAGCGTGATGGTCAGCAGGGCCTGGTCGGTGGCGCCGGCGAGGTCGCTGATGGTGTAGGTGAAGAAGTCCTGCAGCACCTGGCCAAGGCCGGCCGCCGCCAGTACGTCGCGGTTGCTCAGGTCGATGGTGTAGGTGTAGCTGCCGTCGGCGTTGAGCACCAGGGTGCCGTATTTGCCGATGATGGGCTGGCCGATCACCCCAGACGTGCCGCTGCCGTTTTCCTGGCCGGTGCGGATGCCGGTCACGGTCAGGCCGTCGCCAGCATCCACGTCGCTGTCATTGGGCAACACGTTGCCACTGGTGTGTGGCGCAGGTACCTGGTCGCTGGCGGTGTTGCTGTCGTCGCGAGCCACCGGGTTGTCGTTGGCGCCCTGGATGGTCACGGTCAGGCGGGCGTCCGAGGTGATGCCGGCCGTATCGCGCATGCGGTAGGTGAACACTTCGCGCAGCGATTCGCCAGCGCTGCGCATGGCCTGCACGGTGGGGTTGCTGTTATCCACGACGTATTGGTAGCTGCCGTCGGCATTGATCAGCAGCGTGCCGTACAGGCCCTGGAGCAGCTGGCCGGCGCCGACGGTGCGGCCATTCTCGCCGGTGTACTGCACCACCGTCTTGGTTTCGCCGTATGGCGTGCCGTCTATGTCGGTGTCGTTGTCGAGCACGTTGCCCCGCGGGTCGACCCCTGCGGTGCCGTTGTTCACGCCACCGGCTTCCACCGCCGTGGCGGTGTCGTCATGGGCCTGCGGGTAGTCGTTGCGCCCGTCGATGGTGATGCTCAGCAAACCGTTGGCGGTGCCGCCCCAGATATCGCTCAGCAGGTAGGTGAAGTTGTCGACCAGGGTCTGGCCGCTCACGCGCAGGGCCTGGACGGCTTGCAGGCTGTTGTCGAGCACATAGTTCCAGGTGCCGTCGGCGTTCAGCGTGAGGTCGCCGTACTGGCCGCGCAGGGTTTGCCCGACCAGGCTGGCATTGCCGGGCAGTGGGCCGTTGCCGCTCCAGAACGCCAGCACTTCTAGGGTTTCCGGGAACAGGATGTTGATCGTATCCGGGTCGCTGTCGTTGTCCATCACGTTGCCGCTGGGGTTGCTGCCGGGGATGTTGTTGTTCACCCCTCCAGCCTCCACGGCCATGCCCTGGTCGGGGCCGGCGATCGGAGGCTGGTTTTCGCCGCGGATGAAGATGGTCAGGGTGGCGGTGTCGCTCAGCCCGCCGCCGTCAGTGACCTGGTAGGTGTAGTTCTGGATGACGAAGCCCAACGGGCCCAGGGCAATGATGTCCGGGTCGTTGGCGTTGACCACGAAGCGGTAGCTGCCGTCGGCATTGAGGGTCAGGGTGCCGTAGTTGGTGGTGACGGTGGTGCTGCCGGTGACGGGGTCGAGGGTTGGATTGCTGCTTTCTGCACCCACGCCCACGGCGGTGACCACCTTGGTGTCATTGGCATCCACGTCGGTGTCGTTGTTCAGCACGTTGCCGGTGGGGTTGCGGCCGTTGTTGCCGTCATCGTCCTCGGCCACGGCGTAGGCCAAGTCATCACGCGCCACGGGCGTGTCGTAGCGGCCTTCGATGGTGATGTTGATCTGCGCTTGGGAGCTGGCGCCAGCGGTGTCGTGCATGCGGTAGGTGAAGGTTTCGCGCAACTGTTCGCCGGCCTTGAGCGCCTGCACGGCGGCCAGACTGTCGTTGACGGTGTACACGTAGTTGCCGTTGGCATCGATGCTCAGGGTGCCGTAGGTGCCGGCCACCACGGTCGAGCCGGCGCTCACCTGCAGGAAGGTGCCGCCTGCGGCCAAGGTGCCCAGGTAGATGCCGTCCACCGACTTGCTGTCGCCGGCATCCACATCGCGGTCGTTGACCAGCGCGTTGCCGCTGCCCGTCTGGCCCGGAGTGCCATTGTTGACGCCACCGGCCTCGATGGCGATGGCGTTGTCATTGGCGGCAATGGGCGTGTCGTTGCGGCCATGGATGACTACGGTGAAGGTGGCCGTGACGACCTTGCCTTTGCCATCGCTGACGCTGTACTGGAATACCTCGGTGAGCCGGTCGGCGTCGGTGCGCAGGGCCTGCACCGCGCTGTTGCTGTTGTCCACCACGTAGCGGTAGTTGCCCTGAGCGTCGAGCACCAGGCTGCCATAGTTGCCGGCCAGTGACTGGCCAGGGGTGGCGCTGGTGCCGGTCGGGCTGACCACCGAGCTGATGGTCAAGGTGTCGCCATCCGGGTCGCTGTACGAACCACGAATGCTGCCACTGGGGTTCACGCCGGCGGTGGCGTTGTTCAGGCCGCCGGCTTCGATGGCATCGACGCGCACCGGGTTGACGATGGGGGGGTCATTGACGCCGGTAACGGTGATGACCAGTTGTGCCTGGTCGGTCAGCCCGCCGCTGTCGTGGATGCGGTAGGTGAAGATCACGTTCAGGCTTTGCCCGGTCGTGAGCGCGCGAATCGCCGGGTCGGCGCTGTTGACCACGAAGGTGTAGGTGCCGTCTTCGTTGAGGGTCAGTCGGCCGAAGTTGCCGCTGATCAGGCTGTTGTCGGCCAGGCGGGCCACGGTACCGGTGATGGCTGCTGGGGCGCCGTTGGCCACCGGGCTGAGCGTGCCACCGGCGCTTTCCAGGCCGCTGCGCACACCGTCCACCTTGAGCTGGGTGGTGGTCGGCTGGTCGAGGCGGTCGACGTCGGTGTCGGCCCCGATGCCGGCGTTGCCGGTGATCACGTTGCCGGTGGCATTGACCGGCGCCGGGCTGCCGTCGCTGGCCCCAGCACTGGCCGTGCCGCGGTCGTCCACGGCCACCGGCGCATCGTTGGCGCCCTGGATGGTGATCACCAGCACGGTCACCGAACTCAGCCCGCCGGCGTCGACCATCTGGTAGGTGAACTGCTCGACCAGCGTATCGCCGGGCGACAGTGCCTGGACGGCCGCGTTGCTGTTGTCGACCACATAGCGATAGCTGCCATCGGCGTTGATGGTCAGGTTGCCGAAGTTGGCCAGTACGCTGGATGCCTGGCCGCTGGCGACCGGAATGATCCGGCCGCCTCCTGGGCCGTCGAAGCGCACCGCGTTGACTTGCTTGGTCTCGCCCAGCGCCACCGAGTCCACGTCGGTGTCGTTGGTCAGCACGTTGCCGGTGGCGTCCCGGCCCGGGGTGCCGTTGTTGGTGCCGCCGGCCTCCATGGCGGAATCGGTGTCGCCGTTGGCGATCGGGGTATCGTTGGCGCCGTGGATGTTGATCTGCAGGACCGCGCTGCTGGTCAGGCCGCCGCTGTCGACGATGTCGTAGCTGAAGAAGTCGCTGACGAAGTTGCCGGCGGTACGCAGTGCCTGTACCTGCGGGTTGCTATTGTCGACGATGTACTGGAAGCCGCCGTTGGGCCTGATCACCAGGGTGCCGAAACGCCCTTGAATCACTGTGGCCAGGCTGCCGTCCACCGGCACGCCGGTGGGGTTGGTGTTACTGGAAATGTGGGTGACGGTGAGTACGTCGTTGTTGGTCTGGATGTCGACATCGGTGTCGTTGGCCAGCACATTGCCCGTGGGGTTCACCCCAGGGTCGGCGTTGTTGAAGCCGCCGGCTTCGACAGCGATGGCGAGGTCGTTGACGGCCACCGGGGCGTCGTTGACCGGGTCGATGACGATGTTCATGACGTCGGTGTCGGTCAGCGCATCGGCCGGGTTCTGCCCCGGGATGCCGTCACCGTTGACGGGCGCATCGCCGAAGTTGCCCTGGTCGTTGGTGACCATGGTCAGGGTTTCCTGGTTGCGGAAGGTGTTGAAGTCCTGGTCGCCCTTGTAATAGAGCTGGCCCAGCAACACGTTCAACTGGGCCAGGGTGCCGGTCAGCACGAGGGTACGGCCGGCCCCGGCGGGCGGCGTGGCGGTGGCGGCGGGGGGCGTGGTGGTCTGCCAGAGCACGCCATGCACCACGCTCAGGGTGATGGTCATGACCCCATTGGCGGTGCCGGCGTTGACGTCCACGTCACTGATCGCCAGGCCGCCGATGTGCAGTACCGTGTCTTCCTGGCCATGCTGGTCGGAAACGGTATTCACCGGCGCTTCGTTGATATGCACGTAACCGGCGTCGCCGGTACCGGTGGTGCCTTCGCCCAGGCTCAGATTGATGCTGCCAAGGCCTGCCAACGCCGCAGCGCTGTCGGTATCGATACGCACACGGAAGTTGCCACCGGGGGTGGCCTGGTGGGTCTGGTCCACGGCAATCAGGTAGTTGCCGGACGGCAACAGGGCAAACTGGTACAGGCCGCCATTGGCGGTGATGGTGGTGAACGTGCGGTCGTCGCCGGTGCCGAACAGGCCGTCGTCGCCGGCCCAGGTCAGGGTCACGCCGATGCCGTCCAGGCCCGGCCCGTCAGGGGTGACGCTGTTGGTGGCGCTGCGGGTGTCGTCCCACAAGGTGCCCCTGATCACGCCCATGCCGGCGCCATCGCTGAGGATGTAGTTGTTCAGGCCGCTGGCGCCGTCCTGGCCTGTACGTTCACCCGTGGCGCTGCCGGCGGTGGCGGGCAGCGAACCGCCCCAGCCGGTGCTTTCGAAATCGCTGGGCAGGCTGGTCCAGGTCAGCACGGCGGCACTGGCAGCGTTGTCGGCGATGTTGGCGTTGCTGGGCAGAGTGACGGTGTAAATCACCTGCACCGTGTCGTTGGGCGCCAGGCGGGCGAAGTCCACGGTGATGCCGGTGCCCTGGCTGAAGCTGATGCCACTGGGCAGGTTGCCCAGGTCCAGCGCGGTGCCGTTGAGCACGATGCTCTGGACCTGGTAGTTGCTGCCATTGGGGAACTTGTCGACCAGGTGGGTCTCGTAGGCGGGCACGCCGCCGTTCTGGGTGAAGCTCACCGACACCGTGGCATTGGTGGTGCCGGCACCGGGGGTGACGTTGATGACCGACTTGTCCATGTTGGTGAAGCTGGGCTCCACAACGCGCTCGAAGATCGTGTCGCTGCGGCCGCGATCGACGCCGCCGTTGGGGCCGACGTGTTCGAACACGGTCATGCCCAGCTGGCTGTTGGCCTGGTTGCCGGCCACGTTGCTGACACGCACGTTGAACTCGAGGATCACCCCTTCGATATCGCCGTCGTTGACCTCGTTGTTGGTCAGGTTGCCGAGGTCGAAAATGATCGTCTGGCTGCCGTCGCTGTTGGGGGTGATCTGCAGGCGACCGTTCTGGCTGTCGAAGACGCCCGTCGGGGTCGTGCCGCTCAGGTCGGCGTGGATCGGCAGGGCCACATCGCTGTTCTGGTTGCCGATCATGAACAATGATGAGCCGCTGGTGACCAGGTTGCCGGCGTCGGTGGTCAGGCCGCCAAGGCTGCTCGATACCATCGCGATCAGGATTCTGTTGAAATCGGCGGGGATGAACTCAAGCCCGGCCGCCAGTTCGATGCGAATCTGGTAGTTGGGGTTGTCGCCGGTCGGCACCAGCACTGCCACCCGGTAGCGGACGATCTCACCGACCACCACGGTTTCCAGCAGGCCGCTGGTATCGGTGGCGCCGCCGGTATTGGTTGCAGGCGGGGTATCGGTCACGCCGCCCACGCGGGACACCTGGATGCCGTTGGTGACCGGGATCAGCAATGCACTGAGCACTCGGTAGTCGTTGAGCACGCCGGAGTTGAGCAGGCCGTTGTCGCCGTTGCGCTCGCCATTGGCGGTGTCGGCCGAACTGTTGATGCCGTTCAGGCTGCTCCAGTTCACCTGCACGTTGTTGGTGATCGCGGCTTCACCCGCCGCCGTGGCATTGACCACCCCGGAGAGGGTGATGACGATCCGGCCACCGTTGGCAATGTCGATGTTGGCGCCGTTGGCGGTTACCAGCCGGCCGCCGCTGATCACGAAGTCGACGCCCCCGTTGTTGGTGGCGCCACCGCTGTATTGAATGGTGCCGCTGATGACCAGGTTGTCGATCTCGGTCGGCAGGTTGTCGAGCAGGCTGATGTCGAACGCATCGGTGCCGGAGTTGTTGGTCACCGTGATGGTGAAGGTCACGGTATCGCCCTGGTCGAAGCCACCGAACGACGGGGTCGAGGTGATCTGCTGGGTCACCGTCAAGGTCGGTTCGACGATGGTCGCACCGGGTTGCTGGGCGCTGGTGAGGTTGCGGTCTACCGCTACCGTGCCGTTCGGGGTGTCGCCGTCGGGGTCGCTGTAGACCAATTGGGCGCCATTGTTGAGCGTGGTGCCCTGCTGGTTGCCGATGACGTTGCTGGCCACCAGCACCAGGCGAATGACGAAGCTGTTGTTGCCGGTGACGTTGTCGGCGTTGGCGCCGGCAGTGCCGAACACCAGCATCAGGTCGGCGCCGTCGCTGCCGTCCAGGGTCACCGGGTTGACGGTGACCACGCCATTGAAGTTCGCCCCCAGCGCACCACTGCCGGCGACGGTGGTGATGATCTGGTAGCCCAGGTTGCCGTTGAAACGTGGGTCCAGGCGCAGGCCCGGAGGGATCAGGTCGTTGATGCGCAGGCTGCCGGTACTGCCTTCGGGCAGGGTGACGACGATGTCGTAGGTGATGCTTTCGCCGATCACCAGGTTGCTGCCGGTGGTGTGGCTGGCGCTGGAGTCGTCGTTGGTGAGGCTGCCGTCCTTGTAGGTCTTGGTGATGGTGGGGGCCGCGACCTGCTGGTTGGCCACCTCCACCAGGTCGGTGGGGGTGAAGTCCTGGCCGCCGTTGACGCTGGCGTAGTTGGTGAGTGCCGCCGTGCTCTGCAGGGTGCTGGAGGCGAGGATGGCGTTGCTGACCCTGACGTCGTAGGTAATCACCACCACGTTGGCGCCGGACAGGTCGCTGGCGGTGCCGCTGCGCCCGGCCAGCAAGGTGGCCTGGCCGTTGGCATCGAGGAAGGTGATGGTGTTGCCGCTGACGCTGTAGTCGGTGCCGGCCACCAGCAGGGTGCCGTCGCCGCGGTAGATCTGCAGGTTGGCCGCCGCCAGGCTGCCGCCGACGAACGACAGGCCGGCGGGCAGGGTGATGCTGGTGCTCACGTCGAAGGCACCGCCACCGCCGCTGTTCTTCAGCGCGGTGGCCAGGCGCAAGGCATCGGCACCGTCGATACCGGTGACGTTGCCGTCCACGGCGGCCAGGCTGGTCACGCTGCCGCCGAACGGCACACCCGTGGTGCCGGGGGCGGTCCAGCTACCGGTGGTGCCGGTGACCGTGCCGTTGCTGCTGGACACCACGCCATGCTTGATATCCAGCACAGGTTCGGCAACCGACTCGATCACCGCCACATCGGAGGAGGTCAGCACGGTCTTGTCGACGGTGGTGGTCTGGCTCGATTGAGCCAGCACGTCGAGTTCGCGCTGGTCGGCGAACGGCTGGTCACCGACCACCATGGTGAAGCGCACCTGCACCGTGCCGCCATTGAGGCCGCCGGAGGCGAAATTGCCGAAGTTGAAGATGATCGAGTTGCCCGGGCCGGTGGTGACGCTGTCGGGCACATCGAGGATGTTGTTGCCGCTGCCGAAGCTCCACTGGCCCACCCCGTTGCCGAAGCTCCAGTTGATCCCGGTGGCGTCGAGCAAGGGCAAGGGCAGGTAGGCGATGAGCTTGAAGTTCTCGTAATCGGCCACCAACAGGTCGTAGCTGATGGTGAAGGTCACTACATCGCCCGGGCGCAGCTCGCCGTTGCCCGGTGGGTTGCCACCGTTGACCTGGGTCAGCTCGATATCCACCGCGGAGGTGTCGATGGTGCTGGTGGTGCTGGAGCCGTCGGTCTGGGTCCCGCCCATGTTGAGCGCATCGCGCAGCACGGTGGCGCTGACCGTGGCGTTGTTGCTGACGCTGTCGCCTTCGTTGAGCTGGTCGTGGGGCGGGTGGTCGGAGGTGTAGGTGGTGTCGATCAGCGCTTCGTAGACGATGCTCAGGCGGGTGGCGCCTTCTTGCAGGTTATCGTCGTAGAGGTCGCCGAACAGCGCTGCCACACCGGGGCCGGCGATGGCCCGGCGGATCGATTCGGCGATGTCGAATACCAGCGTGGTGCTGCCGTCGGCATTTACCGTCTGGGTGTAGACCAGGGCGATGGCCTGGGACGCGCCATGCTGCTGGATGATCAGGGTCGGCGGGTTGCGCGGGTCGAAGGTCTGGCCGTCGCTGAGCAGGTCGGTCAGGGTGAACTGGCCCTGTTCGAGGATGTTCTCGCCGAAGGCG
Organism: Pseudomonas sp. KU43P; assembly: GCF_033095865.1. Lineage (NCBI taxonomy): Bacteria > Pseudomonadati > Pseudomonadota > Gammaproteobacteria > Pseudomonadales > Pseudomonadaceae > Pseudomonas > Pseudomonas sp. KU43P. The sequence continues at coordinate 2,361,560 of NZ_AP019365.1, forward strand.
AAGAAGTCGGAGATGGCCACGTCCATGGTGTAGCGCAGGGTGTCGCCGGGCGTGAGGCCCGGGGTGCCGACGTCGTTCTGCAGGTTCACCTGCTTGAGCAGGGTGATCGACTTGGCGACGAAGGTGATGCCCTGGCCGTTGCCGGTTTCGCTGAACGGGTAGCCGTCCGGGTCGGTGGGGCGATCGCGGGGGTCCAGCGGGTTCCAGTCACCGGTCACGCTGGCGGTGCCGAAGTTGATGGTCACCGGGTTGCCGGTGGACGGGTCGATCACCGGGCGGCCGTTGGCATCGATCTCCGGCACGTAGAAGCTCACCTGGGTTTCGCTGGCGCCGCTCAGGGTGTCGTAGTGGATGTCGTAGCTGGCCACGAAGGCATTGGGGTTGGCCAGGGCCAGGGCGATGGCGGCAGGGCTGGTGAGCACCGTGCCGTCATGCAGGGTAACCGATGTCAGGGTGCCGCCAGGGCCGGGGGTGATGGCACTGACGTGCACCTGGTCGGGCACGGTCTGGGTCACGGTGACGTTGGTCAGGGTCTGGCCGGGCGCGGGGGTGACGGTAACGGTCTGGGTGCGGGTGAAGTTCGGCCCGGTGACCGTTTCGCCCTCGGGCATGTTGACCGTTTGGGTGATCTTCAGCAGCGTCGGCGTGACCACGAAACTGTGCAGCGCGCTTTCCACCAGGCTGGGGTCCTGGACCGGGTTGTTCACCGAGTCGTTGCCGTACTCGAAGCCGGCGCGGGTGTTGATGGTGAGGTTGGGTGCGCCGTTGGAGTAGCTGGTATCGGCCAGGTTGCTGAGTTGGCCGGTGATCAGGATGTCGATGCTCGGCTGGCCGTTGGTGACGCTGGCGTAGGGCAGTTGCAGCACCACCATCTGGTCGCCGGGCTTCATGCCGACGCTGGCGGCGTTGATCACCAGAGCCTTGCCGGTGGCATCCTTGGCCAACGGGTGGGTGGCATTGCCGTTGGCATCGAAGGTGATGACGAAGCTGTTTACCGCCTGCCCCAGGTAGGTGGCGGAAACGAAGCTGGCACCGTCATTGCCGTCACGGCCGGTGGCCGGCATGAACACGTCGAGGAAGGGCGCATAGCCTTCCTGGGTCGAGGGGTTGCGGAAGCTCACGGTGAAGTTGAACTGGGTGCCGAGCTGCACTTCGGCGCCGCCGCTGCCCAGGCTGGCGGTGGGGCTGGCATCGGCCAGCAGGCCCTGGAAGTTGTCGAGGGTGGCGGCGGCCAGGGCGATGGTCTTGTCCACATCGCCGTTGCGCACTTCAAGGCGCCAGTCACCGCCGGCCAGCTGGCTACCGGTGGCATTGTTCGACGCGCCGACGTCGGCGCCGGTCCAGCGCGCCAGTTCGTTGACCAGGGCCTGGCCGGCGCTGCCGGTGCCCACGTCGCAGCCATAGAGCTGGATGTCGGCGCCGGCGTTGAGTTCGTCGCGCCAGGCGCTCAGGCGCTCGCCGAGTTGTTCCACGCTCTGGCGGGTGAATACCTGGTTGCCCAAGGTGAACTGGCCAGAGGCACCATGGGAGAACACCTGAATGGAGTCGACCTTGCCCAGGTGCGCCAAGGCATTGCTGATGGCCGCAATGGCATCCTGGCCGGGGTCGACCACCAGCGCGGTGGTGCCGGCCGGCAGATTGGCGGCCAGTTGGTCGCGGTTTTCCAGCCGCGCATCGATGACCACCAGGTTGCGCGGCGCCGGCGCTTGCGCGGTGGTTTGCGCTTCGCTGGCAGTGGGGGCGGGGTGGCTACTGTCCTTGGCGTCTGCAGTGCTGGGGTCGCTGTGGTGCTGCTGGTCGACGGCGGTCGCAGCGGCCCCGTCGAACAATATGCGCTGCTCAAGGGCAACCGTTTGTGTCCTCGGGCGCAAGGCTTTGGCGAAGCCGGCTCTGCTGTTGATGTCCATGTCCGTACCTGCTCAGAAATTAGACGGCAAAATCGTCGGCTTTAGCAATCCTAGACGGGTTTTTCGAAGGTGGATGGGCAGCCGCCGAGAGGTCGTATTCAGAACCCGCTTTCGCGCAGGCCAACGCCCAGCAACCATTTGCCCAGCTCACCCAGCACGCTGCGTCTTTCCCCTTCGATCTGCAGCTTGCCTCGGGTTTCGCGCACGCTCGCCAGGGGGTCGTCGAGGGCGATCAGGACCTGGAACAACGCCACGTTGGGTGTCAGCGATTGGCCGCTGGTGGGCACCGGCCCGCCGAAGTGTGACGACAGCATGCGGTGGGCCAGCTGCCCGGCGCGGGTGCTGCCAATGGCCAGTACCTTGCCATGCAGCGCCGTGGCCTGGCCTTCTGGGTAGAACTTCACCGGGTTGCCCACCGCCAGGTGGTGTACCTGGTCCTGGGCGACATAGGCATCGACCTGCCAGTGGCTAGGGTCGATCAGGATGCCCAGCGGTTCCTGGCGGTTGAGCCACTGGCCGGGCTGCAGGTCGCGGTCGACGTCCAGCCAGTTACCCGCGAACGGTGCCTGCAGGTTGAGGCGGGCAATCTCCCGGCGAGCAGAGCGGGCTTCTTCGTTCTGCACGCTCAGGCGTTGCTGGGTGGCAGCATCTTCGGCGAGCCCTGCCGGGTCGGCCAACAGCCCCGACAACCGCGCTTGGTAACTGCGTGCGCTGGCCTCGCTGCTGCGCAGGCGCGAATCCAGGTCCGGTTCGTCGAGCACTGCCAGCACCTCGCCAGCCTTTACCTGGCCTGACCCATGCAGGCTCTTGAGGCGCGCCGGGTAGGGTGTATAGACACGCAACTGATGTTCGGCTCGGGCCACACCCACGGCGTCCACCTGGTTGTGCCAGGGCACCGCCAAAGCCACTGCCAGCAGCCCCAGGCCGAGGTAAAACAGCCGCTTGCGCTGCCCGGGAATGCTGGCGCGCTGTTGCCACCAATGGCTGAGCTCGCGCTTTACCGGCAGGGCGATGAACCACGCCAATTCGACCATGAACAGTACGATCCCCAGCAGCTTGAAGAAGAACAGGTAGACCGCTACGGCGATGCCCAGAAACAGCACCAGGCGGTACAGCCAGGTGGCGAAGGCGAACGCGACCAGCAGGCGCCGCTGGCCGACCGGAAACGGCTCCGGCCAGGCTTCGTTGAGCCCCAGCAGGTTACGCCGCAGGGCCACCCGTGCCATGGCTGAGGCGCGCTCGTGCAGGTTGGGGAAGTCGAGCAGGTCGCTGAGGATGAAATAGCCATCGAAGCGCATGAATGGGCTGGCGTTGAGCGCCAGCGACAGCACCCAGCTGGTGGTCGCCAGGTACAGCAGGGCATTGCGCAGGGCGCCGTCATCGCACAGGGCCCAGCCGAGGGTGGCCAGGCCCGCCAGCGACAGCTCGGTGACGATGCCCGCCGAGGCGATCGCCAGGCGTTGGTGGGCGCGCTTAAGCTTCCAGCTTTCGCCGGTGTCGGTGTACAGCATCGGCCACAGCACCAGGAACGCCACGCCCATGTGCCCGACGCGCAAGCCCAGACGCGTGGCCACCAGGGCATGGCCAAGCTCGTGCAAGGTCTTGGCCACCACCAGGGCCAGGGCGAAGCTGAACAGGCCTTCGGTGGAGAACGACTCCACCACCGCATGGGTGAAGCTGTCCCACTGCTGCATCACCAGCACCAGGCCCACCAGGGTCAGAGTGACCACCAGCACGCCGGTGAGCGGGTGAAACAGCCAGCCCAGGGCTTTGGCCAGGTGCTGCAGGGCAGCTTGCGGGCGCAGCAGCGGGATGCGGAAGAACAGGTAGTGGTGCAGCCACCAGCGCCAGCTCGACCAGGTGCGCGCCTCGCTGGTGGCCTGTAGCCTGGCCAGTTGTTCAGGGCCTGGGCGCAACAGGTGGTGCTGTTCGAGGAACGCACGCAGCGCCAGCACCTGCTCGACATCCGGCTTGAGCGCGCTGTCACGCGACACCTGCTCGCTGACCTGGCGCGGGGTCTGGCCCCAGCGCAGCAGGCATTCGAACTCCAGCCAGCCTATGCGGTAGAAGCGGTTGACCACCGTGTCATGGATCATCCACGCCGGTTCACCCTCCGGGTTGTCGGCGGCTTCGCAAAGGCGCAGGTCCTCGCGCAGCGGGGGCAGGGGCAGGTCGCTGAGGTCGAGCATCACCAGCCACTCCAGGCACGCACGGTGGCTAGCGGGCGGCGCAGCAGGTAATAACCGAGCATCACCCTGCCGCCATAGAGCTTGGCGGTGCCGTGCAGGCCCAGGCGAGCATGCTCGGAATGCTCGTCGATGCTTGCCAAGAGGCGGTAGGCGACCACACCGTCGTCGCTGGGCTTGGCCTGGTAGCTGGTCTCGAGGATCTTGCCCTTGAGCGGGCTGAGCGGGTAGGCGGTGAGGAACAGGGTGACCTCGGCGCCTGGCTCCAGGGCAATGGCATCGGCCACGGCGAGCTGAATCTGCATCGCCGGTTGCGTCGGGTCGGCCACGTGCAGGATGCGCTCGCCGGTCGACACCGGTTTGCCGATCCAGTCGTTGGGGTCGCTGAACACCGCCACGCCGGCCCGCGGCGATACCACCTGAGTGCGCCGCAACTGGGCCTGCACGGCGGCCAGTTCTGCCCGACGTTGCTGGGCCCGGCCCTGCAGCAGGGTCAGCTCGTTCTTGCTTTGCGGGTTGTCGAAAGCCCGCTGGCTGGCGGCCAGCAGCTCGGCATCGGCCACCGCCACCTCCTTGCCAAGCACCTCGGCGCGGCTGCGCAGGGTGGTTTCATCGAGGGTGAACAGGGGGGTGCCGGCCTCCACCGGTTGGTTGGGGCGCACCAGCACTTGGGCGATCACACCGTCGATCGGCGAACTGACGATCTGCGCCTGGCGCGACACGATCTGCGCTGGCGCCAGCGCGGTCTGCCGCACGGGAACCAGCAGCAGCCCGGCGGCCACCAGCAGCGTCAGCAGCACCTGGCGGCGGCTGGGGCGCCAGCGGCGCAGGTGACGGCGGCGGGTAAGGGCACGCCAGCAGTACGCCCAGGTGCGGGTCAGACCTTCCAGTTGCGGGTACAGCACCTCGGGTGGCGCTTCTTCGAGCAGCAGCACCAGCACGCCGAGGCGCTCGCCGGCCGGCCCGTGCAGGGGTACGCACCACAGCCCATTGGGCCACCACTCGGTCCAGCCCTGGGCGATGTCCTCGGGCGGTGCGGCATTGTCGCGGGTCAGCCAGGCCGGCTGGGGCTCGACCAGGCGCTCGGCCAGCCAGCGGCTGGAGCGCTTGAGCCAGACCAGGTACGGCGAGTCTTCGGTGGGCCGCGCCAGGCCTGAAACGCACAGCAGGTCGAGGCCGGCCTTGCCTTGTTCGAACACTAGCGCCTGGTGGAAGGGCAGCAGCGGGTAGAGGTCGTTGGCCATGCTGAACGCCAGGGCGCCCAGGGTTTGGGCAGCCATGGCCTTGTCGCGCAGGGCGTCCAGTTGCAACAGCAACTGCGGGTGGGGGAGTGGCCTATTCACGGTCATGGTCGAACCGCGCCGTGCCGCTCATGCCGGCCATCAGTTCAGGGAAGCGCTGATCGAAGCGCGCCTCCAGTTCCACGGTCTGCGCCACGGCATCGACCCGGGCGTTGATGACGCTGACCTTGGCAGGGTAGGTCTTGCCCGTTTCGTGCACGCTCACTTGCAGCGGCTGGCCGGGGCTGAGGTCTTTCAACTGGCTCGATGGCACATTCAGGCGCACCTTCAAGGCACCGTCACTGACCAGGTCGAACAGCGGCGTACCGGCGCTGACCGTCTGGTAGGGCTTCACGTACACCTTGGCCACATGCCCGGAGAACGGTGCCAGCACCTGGCAGTAGCTCATCTGCGCCTCGCCCATGGCGCGCGCGCCATCGGCCTTCTGTACTTCGGTATTGGCGGCGGCTACTTCGATATCACCCACCGCATCGAGCTTGCGCAGCTGCTTCTTGGCTTCCAGGTTCTGCCGGGCCATGGCAAGCTCGGCCACTGCGACCTTGCCCCGGGCCTGGGCCTCGTTGCAGTTGAAGCGGGCCAGGGTGGCGCCCTTGGCCACGTGTTCGCCGAAGCTGGTCTTGAGCTCGCCCAAGGTGCCGCTCATCTGGCTGGACAGGGTGGTTTCCAGCTCGGCGGCGAGCAGTACGCGGATCAATTGTGGGTCTTCGCCAGTGGTTTCTGGTTCGGCCTGGACGGCAACACTGGCCAGGGCCAACAACAGCGGCAGGTAACGGCGATCAACGACGGGTAATGGCATCCTCGACTCCTTCCTGAGATCCTGCTTGACGCGCCAGCGCAAACGGTTTGAATTCTCATACTAGAAAGGAAACTCAAACTTGCCCAATCGCGCGGCATAGACGCGCCTTCAGCGCGTCGTTGTGGGGGCTGTGCGCAGGATCGAAGACGCTGTACTAGGGTGAAGCAGTGCTTTGGGGGCACGGGTACAACACAGAACAGCCTGCTACAGGGCGAACAGAAATAATCGTGGAGCTGACCAATGGGGTTGCGTGCACAGGTAGTGCGGGGTGCAAGTGTGGTGGTCATGCTGCTGGGACTGTGCAGCGCAGCGTTCGGTACGGCAGCGTCGGTTGATGGCCACTTGCCGGGTCAGGCCAAGGATCGCGAAGGCTACGCCGATGCCGGCAGTTGCCAGGGTTGCCATGCCGAGCAAGCAGGGCAGTGGCAGCATTCCGACCATGCCTGGGCGCTGCGTGACGCCTCCGGGGCCAATGTGCTGGGCAATTTCAATGACGTTCGCTACGACCAGGATGGGGTCAAGGCGCGCTTCTATCGCAAGGGCGACAACTTTTTCGTCAACCTCGAAGGCGAGGACGGCAAGCCAACCGACTTCAAGGTGCTCTACACCTTTGGCTATTCGCCGTTGCAGCAATACCTGGTGGCGCTGTCGCGGGGGCGCTTGCAGGCCCTGACCATCGCCTGGGACAGCCGGCCGGCGGAGCAGGGTGGCCAGCGCTGGTTCTCCCTGTATCCCGGGCAACGCTTTACCCCGGACGACCCGCTGCACTGGACCGGCCGTTACCAGAATTGGAACGGCATGTGCGCCGACTGCCATTCGACTCGGCTGGAGAAGCACTACGACGACGCCAAGGACAGTTTCGCCAGTACCTGGCAGGAAAAGACCGTGGGTTGTCAGGGCTGCCACGGGCCCAGCCAGGCCCACGTCGACTGGGCAACCCGCAACCCCGGTGCGTCGCCTGCCCAGGGCCTGGCGGTGGATTTCAAGGCGCTGGGCAGCAAGGGGCTTGTGGAACAATGTGCGTATTGCCACAGCCGGCGGCAGGGGCTGGGCACCGGCCAGTTGCCGGGCCACCCGCAGCTTGACCAGAGCTTGCCGGCCACCCTGCGCAACGGCCTGTACCACGCCGACGGGCAGATCGACGGTGAAGTGTACGAGTACGGCTCGTTCACCCAGAGCAAGATGTACGCCGCAGGCGTCACCTGCACCGATTGCCACAACCCACACACCACAAAGGTGCGTATCGAGGGCAACGGCCTATGCCTGCAGTGTCACAACACCCAGCCCAACACCGCGCGCTTCGCCGGCTTGCAGGCCAAGGACTACGACAGCCCCGAGCACCATCACCATGCTGCCGGCTCGCCCGGCGCGCAGTGCGTGAATTGCCACATGCCGAGCAAGAACTACATGGTGGTCGACCCTCGGCGCGACCACGCCCTGCGCATTCCGCGGCCCGACCTGGCAGCCCAGGGCATCGGCCCGGACGCCTGCACGGCGTGCCACAAGGACCGCCAGCCCGCCTGGGCCGCCAGCGCCATCGACAGTTGGTTCGCCAACCCCAAGCGCCCGGCCCATTACGGCGAGAGCTTCCATGCCGTGCGCCAAGACCCGAGTTCCGGCCTCAGCCGCCTGGGCTATGTGCTGGCAGACAAGCGCAACCCCGCCATCGTCAGGGCCACCGCTGCCGAGCAGTTGGCGGGCATGGGGCCTGCGGCCAGCAGCAACCTGCGCTGGGCGCTGCAGGACAAGGACGCGGTGGTACGGGCCTACGCGGTGAACGGCTTCAGCCGAGTGCCGCCCGAGCAGCGCGTGGCACCCTTGTTGCCGCTGCTGCAAGACCCGACCCTGGCGGTGCGCGACGAAACCGTGCGGGCACTGGCCGACGTGCCTGCCGCGCAGCTCCCCGAAGCCAGCCGCCAGACCTACGCGGCCATGCTCGCCGAATACGAGCAGCGCCTGCGCAGCAACGCCGACCTGCCGGGCGGGCGGCTCAACCTGGCGGTGCTGATGCAGCGCCAGGGCCATGACGAACAGGCCATGGAGCAATACCGCCAGGCCTTGCGCATGGACCCGTATTTCGTGCCGGCCAGGGTCAACCTGGTGACCCTGGCCAGTGGCAGCCAGCGCCTGGACGATGCCGAACAGCTGTTGCGTGAAGGCGTGGCGCTGGACAAAATGCCGACGCCTGACCGCGGCAACCTGGCGTACATGCTTGCGTTGTTGCTGGTGGAGCGAGGCAAACCCGAGGAAGCGGTGGAGTGGATGGAGCAGGCTGCCGTGGCACTGCCGAGCAATACCCGCATTCGTTACAACCAAGGGTTGCTGCTGTCGCGCATGAACCGCCGTGATGAGGCGCTGCAGGCGTTGCGCAGCGGGCTAGAGCAGGCGCCGGAGGATGCGGATCTGTTGTATTCGCTGATCTACCTGCATGCCCTGGCGGGGGAGCGGGAGCAGGCCTGGCCGTACGTGCAGCGGATGCGCGAGGTGGCGCCGGAGGATGAGCGGTTGCGCGGGATCGAACCCTATTGGCAGAAGCAGCCCTGACGCTTGTGGGCAGAGCACCGCCGTGAAGGCTGCGGTGGTACCTGTGGGAGCCGGCTTGCCGGCGATAGGGCCCTGTCGGGCGACATGACTGGCTTGCTCCTGCACTGGCCTCATCGCCGGCAAGCCGGCTCCCACAGAGGAGGGGGCGCAAGCGTGTGGACTGCCAACAAGACAGCGGCCCCTCCATGCTCTCTTCACGACACCCCATTGCACCTCAGCCCAACCCAACTAGATTTACTTGACCCTCATCCTCACCCAGGAACCCCCGCCCCGTGAACACTCACGAACACGTCCAGGCCCTGGAAACTTCGGTCGCGCAAAAGGTCCTCGGCCAGGCCGAGACCATTCGCCACGTGCTGCTGGGCCTGCTCGCCAACGGCCACGTGCTGCTCGAAAGCCTGCCGGGCCTGGCCAAGACCCGCACGGTCAAAGCCCTGGCCACGCACCTGGAAGCCCAGATGCGGCGCATCCAGTTCACCCCCGACCTGCTGCCGTCGGACATCACCGGCGGCGAGATCCTGCAGCAGACCGCCGAAGGCAACAGCATCCGTTTCCAGCCCGGGCCGCTGTTCGGCAACGTCATCCTCGCCGACGAAATCAACCGCGCCCCCGCCAAGGTCCAGGCCGCCTTGCTGGAGGCCATGGAAGAACGGCAGATCACCGTGGCCGGGCAGAGCTACCCGATGCCCGGGCTGTTCATGGTGCTGGCAACCCAGAACCCCATCGAGCAGGAGGGCACTTACCCGCTGCCCGAAGCGCAGATGGACCGCTTCCTGATGAAGCTGCAGCTCAATTACCCGCTCCCTGAAGACGAAACCCAGGTCCTGCGCCTGGTGCGCGAAGAGGACCAGGCCAGCCAGGACAGTGCGGCGCAACCGGCGCGGTTGGCCCAGCAGGTGATCTTCGACGCCCGCCGCGAGGTGGCCCAGGTGCATGTCGCCACAGCCATCGACCGCTACCTCATCGACCTGGTCAACGCTACCCGCCACCCCGCCGACTACGACGCCGACCTGGCGCGCTGGATCAGCATCGGCGCCAGCCCGCGCGGCGGCATCAGCCTCGACCGGGTGTCGCGGGCCCATGCCTGGCTCAACGGCCAGGACTTCGTTTCACCAGATAATGTACGGGCCGTGGTGCACCCGGTGCTGCGCCATCGCCTGCAGCTTTCCTACGACGCCATCACCGATGGTGTGGGTGCCGATCAGGTCATCGATCGGCTGTTGGACAAGGTGGCCATTCCTGCCTGACGGAGATGCCGATGCCCATGAGCAGCGTTGCCGCCGACGGCTTCGTGTATGCCTCTCTCACCGAGCTGATGGCGCTGGAGGCGCGTGCCCGGGGCTTGAGCTTCGTCGCTCGCCAGCCGCTGTCGAGCATCCTCTCGGGCAACCATGCCTCGCGCCTGCGCGGGCGTGGGCTGAGTTTCGATGAGCTGCGCCACTACATCCCCGGCGATGACCTGCGCCACCTCGACTGGCGGGCGTCGCTGCGCTATGGCAAGCCGTTCGTGCGCACGTTTACCGAGGAACGTGACCGGCCCACGCTGGTGCTGGTCGACCAGCGCATGAGCATGTACTTCGGCTCGCAGCGCTACTTCAAATCGGTCAGCGCCGCACAGGTGGCGGCCATCTGCGCATGGATGGCCTTTCATGCCGGGGATCGGGTTGGTGGCATGGTGTTTGGCAACCAGCAGGTCGATTACGTGCGCCCGCTGCGCAGCCGGGCGCGGGTCGAGGCGTTGTGCAGTGCGGTGGTCAAGGCCAACCAGCGGTTGTCGGCCTACGCGGCCGATGCCGAGCACGACGCCCAGTTGGACAAGGTGCTGCGCAGCTGCGTGGCATCGGCGGGCCATGACCACCTGATCTGCATCATCAGCGACTTCGCCGGCATCGGCCCGCACACCCTGCCATTGCTGCGCCAGTTGCGTCAGCACAACGACGTGATCGCCATTCAGGTCTACGACCCGATTGCCCTGCAACTGCCGGACAAAGGCCGGCTCAATATCACCCAGGGCGCCCAGCAGGTGGAGCTGGAGGTCGGCCAGCGGCGGATCAACCGGCCCCTGGGCGAGTTCCTGGCCGGGCGCCTGCGTGATGTCGCCGAGCTGCTGCGTCGCAGCCAGGTGCCGTTGCTGCTGGTAAGCACCGGCGATGACAGCCTGGAGCAGTTGCGCCGGGAGCTGGGCCGCCTGGCCCAGGCACCACGATGACTACCCCAGCGCCGGCCATCGATCAGCTGCGCGAGCTGGCGCCCGGGGTGCCGCCGTTCAGCTACCTGCCGCAGACCTGGGCCTGGCTGGTACTGGCCGTGCTGCTGTCGGCTGCGGTGCTGCTGTGGGCGGCGCTGCGCTGGCGACGCTGGCGGCGCGAGCGTTATCGCCGCGAAGCCCTGCAGCGGCTCGATCAGTTGGCCGCAGGCGGTCTGGCCGGCTTGCGCGAATTGCCCGAGCTGCTCAAGCGGGTGGCCTTGTCGATGCCGGATGCACCACCGGTGGCCAGCCTGGCCGGCGCGCAATGGCAGGCGTTTCTTGCCCAGCGCGCGCCGCAGCCATTGCCCGAAGGCTTTGCTGGCACCCTGCACAAGCTCGCCTATGCCCCGGATGCTGACGTGCTCAGGTTGCAGGCGCAGGAAGTGGACACCTTGTTCAGTACCAGCCGCCGCTGGATCGAGGGGCACCATGTGGCAGTTTGACTACCCATGGGTGTTCCTGCTGCTGCCGCTGGCCTGGCTGGCCTATCGCGTGCTCGGCGTCTATCAGGAAAGCCGCAGCGCCTTGCGGGTGCCGTTTTTCGCAGCCATGAGCCGCGCCGTGGGCAAGCAGCCGGGGGCGGCGAGCACCAGCGGCGGGCGCGGGCAGTTGCTGCTCAACGTACTGGTCTGGGCGTTGTTGGTGGCCGCCTGTGCCAGGCCCGTGCTGGTGGAGCGGCCGATCCAGCGCGAGCAACCCATTCGCGACATGATGCTGGCCATCGATATCTCCCAGTCCATGTCGGCCACCGACTACACCAACGCCGAGGGCCAGCGCACCGATCGCCTGACGGCAGTGAAGTCGGTGGTGCGCGACTTCATTGCCCGGCGCAAGGATGACCGAATCGGCCTGATCGTGTTCGGCACCGGGGCCTATCCCCAGGCGCCGTTGACCCTCGATCACGCCAGCCTGCTGATGCTGCTGGACGAAGTCGGCATCGGCATGGCCGGGCCGAATACCGCGCTGGGCGACGCCATCGGCCTGACCATCAAGGCGATGGCCAACGCCCAGGCGCCGGAGAAGGTGCTGATCCTGCTGACCGACGGCAACGACACCGGCAGTGCCATCACGCCCGACCATGCAGCGCGCCTGGCCCGAGCCAATCGTATCGTGGTACATACCATTGGTATCGGTGACCCGAAGGCCACGGGAGATGCCAAGGTCGACCTCGCCACACTGCAGTCCATCGCCCGCACCACGGGCGGCCAGTTCTTCCGCGCCGACGATCGCCAGGCCCTGGAGCAGGTGTACGCCACCCTCGACCGCTTGACCCCGCACAAGGTCAAGACCTTCAGCCATCAGCCCAAGCGCGACCTGTTCTTCTGGCCGCTGGGTGCGGCCCTGGCACTCTTGCTGGCGGGCCAGCTGCTGGCGCTGCTGCGCGCCAGGGTGGTCGGTCGCCAGCCGAAGACCGTGGAGCCCCGGGCATGACCCTCGACCTCAGCGCGTTCCACTTTCTGCGGCCGCTGTGGCTGCTGCTCCTGTTGCCCGGCATGTTGCTGCCGGTGTTGTGGCTGCGACGGCATGACCTGCGCCGCCAGCTCGACGGCATCATCGCCCCGCACCTGGTCGCGCACTTGCTGATCACGCCCCAGGAGCAGCGGCGCTGGCGCCCCGTGCACCTGCTCGGTGCCATCCTGATTCTCGGCGCCCTGGCCGCTGCCGGGCCGACCTGGGAGCAGGACCAGCCGGACTTTCTCGATGACCGCGCACCCTTGATACTGGCCGTGGACCTGTCGCCCTCGATGGCCGCCGACGACGTGCCGCCCAGCCGCCTGGCTGCGGTCCAGCACACCCTGCACGACCTGGTGATGCGCCGAGGTGGCGCGCGCACCGCGCTGATCGCCTATGCCGGCAGCGCGCACCTGGTGTTGCCGGCTACCGATGACCCGGCGCTGCTCGATACCTTCATCCAGGCACTGGCCACCGACCTGATGAGCCAGCCCGGCAAGGATGCTCTGGGCGCGATCGACCAGGCGCTCAGGCTGCTGGAAGCGGAAAAGGCCCCCGGCAGCCTGGTGCTGCTGACCGATGGCGCCGACGCCAGCCAGTTCGACGCGATCGGCAAGCGCCTGCAAGGCAGCCCGCTGCAGGTACTGGTGCTGGCGGTCGGCAGCCAGTCGACCGGCGCGCTGCGCGATGCCCAGGGCCTGCCCAGGCTCGATGCCGACGGCCGCCCGGTACAGGGCGATTTCGATGCCAAAGGCCTCGAAGGCCTGGCCAAGGCGGCGAGCGCGCCGCTGGGTAGCCTGTCGCTGAATGATGATGACCTGGACTGGATCGAGCTGCATGCTCAGCGCCACTTCAGGGCCGCCAGTGGTTTAGATGCGCAGTTGCACTGGAAGGATGCCGGCTACTGGCTGTGCTGGCCGTTGCTGTTGCTGGTGCTGCTCAGTGTACGCCGAGGCTGGCGGGTGAACTGGCTGCCGGGCCTGCTGCTGGCGCTGCTGCTGGGCGGCGCGGCGGAACCCGCGCGGGCAGGGGGGCTGGCCGATGCCTTCTTTACCGCCGACCAACAGGGGCGCTGGGCCTTCGAGCACGGGCACTATCCGCAAGCCGCAGCGCAGTTCCACGACCCGTACTGGAAGGGTGTCGCCGCCTATGAGGCCGCCGACTTTCAGGCGGCGCTGGCCAGCCTGGGCAAGGTCGACACGGCACCTGCCTGGTTCTATCAGGGCAACAGCTACGTGCGCCTGTTCAAGTTCCCCCAGGCCATCGCCGCCTACCAACAAGCCCTGCGCCTGCAACCCGCGTTCCCGCAGGCCCAGGCCAACCTGGCGCTGGCCCAGGCACTGCTCAAGGACTACGAGGACCAGCAGCAGGCAGACCCACCCGACGAGAAACCCGACAAAGTGGTCGAAGACCAGACACCCGCCGCTGGCGGCAAGCAACAGCAGCAACAGACGCCACAGGCAGCCTCCGACGAGTTGTGGCTGAACAACCTGACCACCTCGCCGGCGCAGTTCCTCAAGCGCAAGTTCGCGCTCCAGGATGCCGCCCGCCAGCAAGCTGTCAAGGAGGCGCCATGATCCGTTGGGCGTTGCTTGTGCTGATCTGCCTGGCAGGCTGGGTGAATGCTGCTGACCCCGAGGTGCGGGTGCAAGCGCGGCTGGTGCCGGACACGGCGATCATGACCGGGGCCACGGTGAGCCTCGAGGTGGACCTGCTGGTCGACACCTGGTTCACCGATGCGCCGCAGCTGCCCACCCTGCAACTGGCGGGCGCGGTGGTAACCCCGCCTGGCGGCGAGGCTCAGCACCTGAACCAGCGGATCGACGGCAAGGCCTTCTTCGGCTTGCGCTACCGCTATCAGATCACGCCCACCGAGGCCCAGCGGTTCAGCATCCCGGCGCTGGCGTTCCAGGTCCAGCCGGGCCCGGCCAGCACCGAGATGACGGTGCACAGCCAGCCTTTGACGTTCGAGGCCAAGGGCCCGGCCAACACCAAGGGTGAACTGCGACTGGTCGCCCAGCAGGTCGAGCTGACCCAGGCCATAGAGCCTTCGCACACCCCGTTGCGGGCCGGTGACAGCATTACCCGCCGCCTGCATCTCAAGGCTCCCGGTGCCCAGGCCATGCTGATCCCGCCGCCGCGCTTCGCCGAAGTCGAAGGCCTCAAGCGCTATGTGCAGACGCCCCGCGTCACAGCGCTCAGTGATGGCCGCGGCGGCACCCTTGGTGGCCAGCGCGAGGACAGCGTCAGCTACGTGGCCACGGCGGCCGGGCATTATCGCCTGCCGGCCATCGAGGTGAAGTGGTGGGACGCGGCCACGGGCGAGTCACACACGGCCACGGTGCCCGCCGTGGAGGTGGTGGCCGAGGCGGGTACTTATCAGGCGCCGTTCTCCCTCAAGGAAGACCTGCGCGCACTGGGGCAGGGTGCGCGGGTCAGCATCGCCAGCCATTGGCTGTGGCTGCTGACTCTGCTGCTGGTAGTGATTGCCCTGGCCTGGGCGGGGCGCGAGTGGGGGCGGGCGGGTTGGCAGCGGTTGCGGCGTTGGCGGGCGCGGCGTCATCAGGCCTGGCTCGACTCGCCCGCTTACGCGTTGCGCCAGGCCCGCCAGCAGTGCGCCAACCAGCCGGCGCGCCTGGACGGCCTGTACCTGTGGGTGCGGCGCAGTACTGGGCGGCGCATGCTGTCGTCAAGTGAACATCCCTCGGCCGGGCATTCGCAGGACGATTTGCTACCCTTTTTCCAGGCTGCGTATGGTGCCCAAGCCAAGCAAGGGCCAGGCCCGGACGCCCGCAAACACCTGCTGCAGCGCCTGCGTCAGGGCGCAGCAGCGGGCCAGGCCACTGCTCAAGACAAGCACGGGCTCAAGCATTTGAACCCCTGAAACGGTGTGTTCAGGTAAACGCAAGGACGGTAAAGCATGCGCGAATCGACGACTGGCGTTTCACCGCGCGGTCTGATGTACCTGGTGCTGATCCTGCTGCCCATGCTGGCACAGGCGGCCGATCCCTTGCCGGCCTGGCGTGAAAGCCCCTCGCGCAGTGCCATCGTGGCCTTCGTCGAGGCGGTCAGCCAGCAAGGTGGCCCGGATTACGTCGCGCCTGCCGAGCGCATCGCCGTGTTCGACAACGACGGCACCCTGTGGAGCGAGCAGCCGCTGTATTTCGAAGTGCTGTTCGCCATGGACGAGGTCAAGCGCCTGGCCCCCGAACACCCCGAATGGCGCACCCAGCAGCCGTTCAAGGCGGTGCTGGAAAGCGACCACCAGGCCCTGGCCGCCCAGGGCATGGAGGGCTTGCTGAAGATCGTCGCCGCCACCCATTCGGGCATGAGCAGCGCCGACTTCATCGCCCGCAGCCGTAGCTGGCTGGCCAGCGCCCGCCACCCGCGCACCGGCAAGCCCTACACCGAGATGGTGTTCCAGCCGATGCTGGAACTGCTGGCCTACCTGCGTGACAACGGCTTCAAGACCTACATCGTGTCCGGCGGCGAGGTGAGCTTCATGCGCGCCTTTGCCGAAGAGGTGTACGGCATTCCCCCAGAACAGGTGATCGGCACTACCTTTGCTGCCACCTTCCAGGACCAGCAGGGCACGTTGAGCATCCAGCGCCTGCCGAAGATTCAGCACAACGACGACGGCCCCGGCAAGCCAGTCAGCATCGACTGGATCATCGGCCGGCGCCCGATCCTGGCCTTTGGCAATTCCGACGGTGACCTGCAGATGCTGCAGTGGACCATGGCCGGTCCGGGCCGGCGCTTTGCCGGGCTGGTGCACCACACCGACGCCCATCGCGAATGGGCCTATGACCGTACGAGCAAGGTCGGGCACCTGGACAAGGCCCTCGACCAGGCCCGTGCCAAGGGCTGGACTGTGGTGGACATGGCCGGGGAATGGCGCCGTGTGTACCCCTTTGAAGCCCCCTGAGTTTCGATAACAACCGCAGGAGTACTGGGCCAGCCCCGTGTCGGCAAAACCCATGTGCACGAAGTCGTGGACTAAAGCAGTGACGTGAAACGGAGAGCGTAGCTATGAAGTCCAGAAGAGCATGGTTGTCGGCGGCCGCCCTCGCGGCCACGGCAACGTTCGCGGCGGGGCTGGCCAGTGCGGCAGACAAGCCGAACATCCTGGTGATATTCGGCGACGATATCGGCCAGACCAACATCAGTGCTTACGGTAAGGGCGTGGTGGGTTACCAGACACCGAACATCGACCGCATCGCCAAGGAAGGGATGCTGTTCACCGATTACTATGCGGAGAACAGTTGCACGGCAGGGCGCTCGACCTTCATCACCGGCCAGTCGGCGTTGCGTACCGGTTTGTCCAAGGTCGGCATGCCGGGCGTGCCGGTCGGTTTGCAGGCACGTGACGTGACCATTGCCCAGGCGCTCAAGGCCGAAGGCTACGCCACGGGTCAGTTCGGCAAGAACCACCTCGGCGACCGGGATGAATACCTGCCCACCAACCATGGTTTCGACGAGTTCTTCGGCAACCTCTACCACCTGAACGCCGAAGAGGAACCCGAACGCCCTTACTGGCCCAAGGACGACCAGGAGTTCGTCAAGGCCGCCTCGCCACGGGGTGTGATCAAGTCCAGCGCCGACGGCAAGATCGAGGACACCGGTGCCCTGACCAAGAAGCGCATGGAGACCATCGACGACGAAACCACCCAGGCCGCCATCAACTTCATCGACAAGCAGGTCAAGGCCAACAAGCCGTTCTTCGTGTGGATGAACACCACGCGCATGCACGCCTTCACCCATGTGCGCGAGTCGATGCAAGGGCAGAGCGGTATGGTCGGCAACGATTATGCCGACGGCATGCTCGAGCATGACGGCGATGTCGGCAAGCTGCTCAAGACCCTGGACGACTTGAAGGTCGCCGACAACACCATCGTCGTCTACACCACCGACAACGGCCCGAACCAGTGGTCCTGGCCGGATGCGGCGACCACGCCGTTCCGCAACGAGAAAAACTCCAACTGGGAAGGTGCCTTCAGGGTGCCGGCCATGGTGCGCTGGCCAGGCAAGATCAAGGCTGACACCGTGAACACCCAGATGATGTCCGGCCTCGACTGGTTCCCGACCTTGCTGGCCGCAACCGGCGATACCGACATCAAGGACCGCCTGCTCAAGGGCGCTGACGTGGGTGGCAAGAACTTCAAGGTCCACCTCGACGGCTTCAACCAGCTCGACATGCTCACCGGCAAGACCGACAAGAGCGCCCGCAACGAGTTCTACTATTTCAACGATGACGGTGAGCTGGTGTCGATGCGTTATGGCGACTGGAAAATCGTCTTCTGCGAGCAGCGTGCACCGGGTGGTTTCGCGGTCTGGAGCGAGCCGTTCACCTGCCTGCGGGTACCGAAGATGTTCAACCTGCGCATGGACCCGTACGAGCGCGCCGATGTGGTATCTGACCAATACAATGACTGGCTGACCAAGAACGACTACCTTGTCTTCAACGGTATCAAGAAGGCCGCCGCGTTCCTGCAGACCTTCGTCGACTACCCGCCAAGCCAGCGCCCTGCAAGCTTCAGCATCGACCAGATCCGCGCCGATGTGGACAAGAAGATCGAGGAGAAGATGAAGAAGCAGTGACCTCCTGAAAGCGTGCGCAATCCCCTGTAGGAGCCGGCTTGCCGGCGATGAGGCCAGCCGCGGCACTACGCCAGCCTGGTCGGGCCCCATCGCCGGCAAGCCGGCTCCCACAGGTACAGTGCAGGCTTTGGAAATCGTGGTGTACCTGTAGGCGTTTTTTGCAGTGCCAACTTCACCAGACAAGGGCTTCGTGCATGGCATCATCAGCAGCATCCTCCGTGGCCACTGACGCGCCGCACAGCAAGGCGCACCTGCAGGTGCTGTTACCCGCCACGTTGCTCTTCCTCTCCGGCGCCGCCGGCCTGGTCTATCAAGTCCTCTGGATCAAACAACTGTCGCTGGTGGTCGGTGTGGAAGTGCATGCCGTGGCTACCGGTATCAGTGCCTTTTTCGCTGGCCTGGCCCTGGGCGGCCTGCTGTTCGGGCGCTGGGCCGACCGCTTGCAGCGCCCGGTGCTGCTCTATGTGTGCCTGGAGCTGGCGGTGGCAGCGCTCGGCATCGGCGCCACCCTGGGCCTGGCCCACGCCGCCGGGCCGTTCGCCCGGCTGGAAGGCAGCGCCGGCCTGTTCGCCTGGGCCTTGCCTTTCGCCTTGGTCGGGCTGCCGGCGTTGCTCATGGGCGGCACCTTGCCGGTGCTGGTACGCGCACTGGCACCGGCCACGGGCCAACTGGCAGAGGCGGGCGGCCGGCTGTACGCGGCCAACACCGCCGGCGCCATCGCCGGCACCTTGCTGGCCGCCTTCGTGCTCCTGCCCCACCTGGGCGTCAGCGGCAGCGCCTGCGCCGCCGCCTCGCTCAACCTGCTGGCCGCCCTGGGCGCCTGGCTGGCCCGTCGTCGCGATGCTGCGCTGCCGCCACCGGCCCAATTGTCTTCGACCCCGCGCAGCGCGCAGGCGCGACTCGCCATTGGCCTGTACTGCATCGCCGGGGGCGTGGCCCTGGGCTACGAAGTGGTGTGGAGCCAGTCGATCGTGCCGTTCATGAGCACCCGTGCGTTCGCCTTCGCCGTGGTGCTGGCCACCTACCTGGCCGGCTTGCTCGCCGGCAGCGCCCTGTATGCCCGGCGCGCCGACCGTATCCGTGACCCCTGGGGCCTGTTCGGTTTGCTGATCGCCGTGGCTGGCTTGCTGGCCCTGTTGCAGCTCGCCGGGCTGGGGCGCTGGCTGGTGCTGGCGCAGACCCAGGCCGAAATGCTCGCCCTGCAGCTGTTCGGCAGTGAACTGGCTGGCATGTGCGCCCGGTTCGCCACGGCGGCGCTGTGCATGGTACTGCTGCCGACCACCTTGCTCGGCGCGGCCTTCCCGCTGGCCTTGCGCCTGGCAGTGGACAGCGGCCATGTCGGCCGTGATGTGGGGGCGGTGGTAGCGCTCAATACCTTGGGCGGGATTGTCGGCGTGCTGCTCACCGGCTTCGTGCTGGTGCCGCAACTGGGCCTGGTGCGCGCACTGGGGGTTCTTGCCGGGCTGGCCGCGTTGGTCGGCCTGCTGGCAGTGTGGCGTGGCCAGGGCGTGCGGCGCCCGGCGGCTGTCGCGGTCATCGCGGTGGCCGCTGCGACCTTGCTGGTGGCGATCTTCACGCCGCCCCAGCGCCTCGCCGAACTGCTGCCCGGTGCGCGCAACGGCCAGCTCACCTATTACCACGAGGGCAAGGGCGGCACCGTGGCGGTGGTTAGCCAGGGGCGCCAGGGCCAGACCTTCAGCCGCCTTTACATCCAGGGCGTGTCCAACACCGGCGATGCCATGCCATCGCTGCGCTACATGCGCCTGCAGGCTTTGTTGCCGTTGTTGATCCACCGCGGCGAGCCACGTTCGGCGCTGGTGATTGGCTTCGGCACCGGCATCACCGCCGGGGCGATGCTGCGTTACCCCGGCCTGGAGCGCCCGGTGGTGGCCGAGTTGCTGCCCGAGGTGCTGCAGGCGGCGCCGCAGTTCAAGGGTAATTTCGCGGCCGTGACCGACCCGCGCCTGGATATCCGCCTGCGCGATGGCCGCCGCGAACTGCTGCGCAGCGAGGATCGCTACGACCTGGTGACCCTGGAACCGCCACCCCCTTCGGCGGCCGGCGTGGTCAACCTGTATTCCCGCGACTTCTACCAGCTCGCAGCCGCACGCTTGCAGCCCGATGGGTTGGTGGCGCAGTGGCTGCCATTGCCGACCCAGAACGAAGAAGACAGCCGTGCGCTGGTACGCAGCTTCATCGACGTCTTCCCCCATGCGTCGCTGTGGACCACCGAGTTCCACGAGATGCTCCTGATCGGCTCGCTGCAACCACTGCAACTGGACGTGCCCCGGATTCGCGAGCGCCTGGCACAACCACCGGTAGCCGCCGCCCTGGCCGAAGTCGGCGTCGATTCGGCGCAGTCCCTGCTTGCGACCTGGATCACCGACCGCGCCGGGCTCGAACGCTTCGCCGGCGATGCACCACCGGTGACCGACGACCAACCGCGCATCGAATACGCCGGCTGGGTACGGCCGCGGGAGATCACCCGCGTGCTGCCGACCTTGCTCGCCCTCAAGGGTGCGCCGCCCCTGCAAGGCGCCGAGCCCGGCTTCTCCAGTGCGGTGAACGACCGCTGGCGTGTGCTGGAACGCTTCTACAGCCTCAGCCTGCATGCCTACAACGGCAACCGTCAGGCCTGGGCGCGGGAGGCCCGCGAGCTGGCTCGCAGCGACGGCGACAACCCTTATTTCCGCTGGTTCCTGGGCCCAGGCCCCAGCCTGTGAACCCTGTGCTATCACTAGAGGGATACCGTTTGTCCTAGTGCTCAGGGAGTGCGCAATGACCCACCTTTTCCGCCTGCTGCTGGTGCTGCTGCTCCTGTCGCCCGCCGTGGGGCAGGGCGCTGACACCGCCAGCAGCGCCACCGATGGCTTGCCCGCCGACCCGGCCGAGCTGGTGATCGCCAACCGCAGCATTTTCACCTTCAATGCCACGCTGCTTGGCGAGACGCCGGCTGCACGCGTGCAGCGGGCCACGGCAGTGATCGAGGAGGCCCTGCGCGGCAGCGACGAGTTGCAGGTCAGTGTCGACAAGATACTCAACAGCCACATGGTGTTGCTCGGTGGCCATCGAGCCTTCATCGTCGCGCCGCTGGACCTGGGCGTGAACGGCGGTGACACGCGCCTGGCCGCCGAACAGGCCGCCGCAGAACTGCGCCAGGTGGTGGAAGAGACCGGGGAAGCGCGCAGCCTGCGGTTTTTGGTCAAGGCGGTGGGGTGGTCGGCCCTGGCCACCCTGATCTTCGTGGTGCTGATCAAGGCCGCCAACTGGGGCCGACGCAAGCTGCGCGGTGTACTGACGCAGTTGATGCGCGAGCGCGCCAAGCAGATTCGCGTCGGCCAGCTGCCGCTGTTCGACATGCAGTACGTGTACTACCTGACCGATCGCCTGCTGCGCCTGTTGTACTGGGTGGTGGTCTTCCTGCTCAGCTACCAGTGGCTGAGCTTCGTGCTGTCGCAGTTCCCTTACACCCGGCCCTGGGGCGAGAGCCTCAACGTGCACCTGCTCGACCTGCTGCGCTACCTGCTGCACGGTATCCTGCAGGCCATACCCGGCATCGCCGTGGCGGTGATGATCTTCTTCATCGCCCGTGGCATCAGCGGCTTCAGCCGGCGCATGCTGGAGCGCATGGCACGCCCAGGCACGCTCAAGTGGCTGACCGAAGAAACCCTGCAACCGACCACCCGGCTCACGTCGCTGGCGATTTGGCTGTTCGCCCTGGTGATGGCCTACCCGTACCTGCCAGGCTCCGGTACCGATGCGTTCAAGGGCTTGTCGGTGCTGCTCGGGCTGATGATTTCCCTGGGCGCCTCCAGCGTGGTGGGGCAGGCCGCCGCCGGGTTGATCCTCACCTATTCGCGTACCTTGAAGGCAGGGGAGTACGTGCGGGTGGGCGACAACGAAGGCACGGTGACCGAAGTGGGCATGTTCAACACCACCATCCGCACAGGCCTGGGCGAAGTGCTGACGCTACCCAACTCGATGATCACCGGCTCCGTGACGCGCAACTACTCGCGGGTGGTCCAGGGCCGGGGCTATATCGTCGATACCGTGGTCACCATCGGCTATGACACTCCCTGGCGCCAGGTCGAGGCAATGCTGGTGGAGGCGGCCGAACGAACCGAAGGCATCGTCGCCAAGCCCCGGCCCCAAGTGTTCCAGACCGGGCTTTCGGACTTCTACCCGGAATACCGCCTGGTGGCCCAGGCCGTGCCCAGCGAGCCGCGGCCACGGGCGGAGCTGTTGAGCCTGCTGCACGCCAACATCCAGGATGTGTTCAACGAGTACGGCGTGCAGATCATGTCGCCGCACTACCTGGGGGACCCGGCGCAGGAGAAGTGGGTGCCGCGGGAAAAATGGTTCACCGCGCCGGCCCGTGACGCATCCACGAAGCCGGACGGCGAATAAGGCTAGAGGTGGGCGACCTGCGGGTCGCCATACTGGTGGCGATGTTGCAGCGGGGTCATGTCGAACCAGCGCAGGTGGGCGCGGCAGAACGAGGTGGTGCGTCGATAGCCCAGTTCACCGGCGATCTGCCCGACGCTCAGGCTGGTGCTGCGCAGCATCTGCTGCGCCTGGCGCTGGCGCATGCCATCGAGGTGATCCTCGAAATCGATGCCTTCGCCGGCCAGGCGCCGCTGCAGCGTGCGCGGGTTCAGCTCCAGAGCCAGGGCCACCTGCTCCAGGGTGCAGCGTTGGCTGGGCAAGAGCATCTGGATCTTGCGTTCTACCTGGGCGCGCAGGCTGTCGCAGGGGACGGCCTGGTTCTCCAGGTAATGGCGGACGATGGCGTGCAAGGCCGTATCGTGATGGACGCAGGCCTCCTGCAGCACGTCTGCCGACATCACCAGGCAATTGTGCGTCTGTTCGAACAGCACCGGGCAATCGAAGTAACGCAGGTAGCCTGTGGCCTCGCCTAGCGCCGGGTGGCGGAAGGTCACCGCCCGGGGGCGTAACGGTGTACCACACAGCTCGCCGATCAGCAGCCTGGCACCCATCACCGATTTCTCGACGATCTGTGGCGTCTGCTCGGCGCCGGGCAGGCCGTTGTCGAAATACAGCAGCGCCTGGCCGGCGCGGTGCTCCAAGCGAAAGTGGATGGCCGGGCTGTAATGGCGCATGTAGCGAATCACCGCCACTAGCGCATGGCCGACGGTGGGCGCGGTTCTGGCCAGGTGACGCAACGGGCCGACCAGGGTCGAGCCCTGCAGCAGCGCAAGGTCCAGGCCGAAGCGCGGCAGGCTGAGGGCGTGCGCGCTGCCCTCTAACAACTGCACAAGGCTTGTGTAGGGAAAGGTCTTGCCGTAGTTGCCGACCACGTCCAGGCCGATCTGC
Organism: Pseudomonas sp. KU43P; assembly: GCF_033095865.1. Lineage (NCBI taxonomy): Bacteria > Pseudomonadati > Pseudomonadota > Gammaproteobacteria > Pseudomonadales > Pseudomonadaceae > Pseudomonas > Pseudomonas sp. KU43P. The sequence goes on from NZ_AP019365.1 coordinate 2,384,926, forward strand.
AGCGGGGCCAGGAAATCCTGCTGCAGAGCACCATGCTCGGCCAGCAGATGGTCGAATTGCAGCAGAGCGCTGCCGCGAATGCTGTCCATGGAATCGCGCCTCGTTGGGGCCGAGTAGGCGTACTACGCCCCACTGCAGGCTCGGCCCTGCAGTGGGGTGGGGCGGTTTACTTCCTCAGGGACTGGAACGAGGTGACCATGTCCTTGGCCCAGCCATCAAGCACGGCCTTGGCGTCCTTGGCCTGCATTACCTGGGACGAGTTGTCGAGCTCGGTGCCGGCGCCCTTGCGCACTACTTCGGCGACGACCTGGTTGGTCTCGCCATCGAGGAACGCCGCTTCCGTGGCAATGCTGGTGTCCTGGTCACGGATGCCGGTGGCGGTGCTGATACCGGCGGCAATCAGCGCGATCGGGATGACTTCATACGGGCGCAGGCTCTTGGTCTGGGCGCTGACGGCGGTGATCGCCGGGCGTACCACCAGTACCCGCGGGCCTGGGCTGGTAGCCAGTGGCAGTACCTGGGAGAAGTGGTTCTTCAGGGTCTGGTCGTAGTATTGGGTGATGCCCTGCAGGGTCGATTGCGGCACCTTCTCGGTCGGTTGCGGCTTCGGGTAGAGCTGGCTCGGTTCGATGTACACGCTGCTGTAGCGCTTGGCATCGACCCCTGGCTTGATCCAGCGCATCACCGGCGCACCCGAAGGCGACTTGTCTTCCTTGAGGATGCTGTAGTCCTTGAGGAAGCCCGAATACTGGTCGGACTCCACGTATTTGCTGGCACAGCCTTGCAGCATGAGTGCTGCCAGGCACAGCGATGCAGCTAACGACTTGGTGTTCATGCAGCTTCTCCTTCTTACGATGATCGTTACCCTGCAGCCTTGCAGGGCGATTCAGAACCGCCAGGTCGCGCCACCGCCGAGGATGTGCAGCGCACTGTTGTCGTAGCTACCCGACAGGCTATTGCCGGAGCGTGCCTTGGTCTGCTCGACGTCCATGTCGCCGAGCCACACCAGGGTATAGGCCAGGTGCAGGTCGAAGCCTTCCTCGACCTGGTAATTGACCCCCGCCGCCAGCCGCCAGGCTTCGCCCATGGGGTTGTCGACGGTGCGGTCCTTGTCGTCCACGGCCGAACTGTCGTAGCCCAGGCCAAGGCTCCAGCGCCATTGCCGGGTAGCCTGGTACTGCGCCCCCACCGAGGCGTGCCAGGTGTCCTTGTATTTGCGGTCGACGGTGCGGCTGGTACCGCCGGCGTTGCTGTCGACCTCCACGCCGACATCGCCGAAATCGCTCCAGTCCTGCCAGTTGAGGCTGCCGAGCAGGGTCCATTGGTCGTCCAGTTCGTGGGCGACGCTGAAGGTCACGGTCTGCGGCACGTTGAGGTCGAGCTCCAGGTCGTCCACGTTGAGGCGACGCAGGGCGACGTTGAGCAGCGGGTTGCTGACGTCCTTGAGGTGCGGCTTGTCCTTGAACTCCAGCTTGACCTTGCTGGTGTAGGCCAGGCCCACGCGGGTGCGCGGGTCGACCTGGTAGAGCAGACCGAGGTTGGCGCCCACGCCGACATCGGTGTCCTTGTATTCCAGTTGCCCGTCCGGGCGATCGGCCAGGCCGAGCAGGTTGTTGTTGATGGCCATTTCGGTGCGGTAGTAGCCGAGCATGATCCGCGGGCCGACGCCGATGGACAGGTCATCGGTGAACTTGTAGGCCACCGTGGGCTGCATCGACACGCCGATCACCGCCGCTTCCTGGGTGAAGTAGCGGCCGGCCCAGTCATCGTCGTAGTCCAGGGCCAGGCCGAAGTTGCCGTACATGCCGAAGCCGATGGCCGCGCGTTCGTCGAGCTGGTGGCTGATGAACAGGCTGGTGCCGGGCAGGTACTGCAGCGCGTTGCCGCCTTCGTTGCCGTCGAACTGGTTGTTACTGTCGCGCGAGAAGCGGATGTCGCCGAGGATCACCTGGGCGTTGGCGCTTATCTGGGTGCCCTTGAGACGGGTGATACCAGCCGGGTTGCTCATCAGCACACTGGGGTCGTTGGCCAGTGCGGCAGACCCGGCGTTGGCCAGGCCATTGCCTTCCTGGCCGGCTTCGTAGATGAGGATGCCACCGGCCCAGGCGCTTGCGCCGGGCACGGCTGCCGCGCAGGCCAGAGCGAGTACAGCCCAACCGCGCTGCGGCCTCATGATGCAAGGTACTTTGGTGGAGTGGTCGAGGTGTCGACGGCAAAGTGGCCCAGTCGGTTGCAAAACCTGTCGATCGATTCCATCACACGCTCCTTGGTGATCTGAAGCGCCGTACCGTTCAAGGCAACTACCAGCGTAAATTTGGGGCTAGGTTCAAGCAGCGTAGCGGGTAGAAATGCCGCCATGGCTTGGCATGGCTTTCATTTCGCGACATCTGGCCAGATTTGAACGAGATGCAGATAACAGGCTTTCGCGTTGATACTTTAGACGACACATCTCGTCCCGCAAGTTTTGCCCGCCGGGTCAGTGGCGGCCAGCCCCAGGGCTGGGCGGAACACGCGATTCAGCACTCAAGCGAAGGCAATGATGATGGGCCCGCAGACGGCTAGTAGTACGTTGGAAACGGCATAGCAGACGGTAAAACCGATAACGGGTGTGTTGCTGCCGGACTGTTCGATGATCTTGTTCATCGAGGCGGCCTCGGTCTGCGCACCGGCCAGCGCACCGAACAGGATCATCGGGTGCAGGCGCAGGATGTAGCGCCCGAAAAACAGCGTGACCAGGGGCGGAATGAGGGTCACCAGGGCGCCGGCAATCAGCAAGGCCAGGCCTTGTTCTTTGATTGCCGTGATTGCTGCGGGGCCCGCCAGCAGGCCTACCACGGCGCCGAAGGCGGTCAGGCCGAACTCGGAAAAGGCCCATTGCGCGGCCGGGGGCAGGGCGCCGAGTTCGGGGTGTCGTGAGTTGTACCAGCCGATCAGCAAGCCGGCCAGCAGGATACCGCCGCCGATGCCCAGCTCCACCGGGATCATGCCGATATGGGTCGACAGCAGGCCGGCCAGTGAGCCCAGCACCAGCCCCAAGGCGTGCAGGGCGATGTCGCTGCGGTAGCTGGCTTCGCGGATGCGGCCCACCTGCGCGGCCAGCGCTTCGACACTGGCGGCTCGGCCGGTCAGGCTGATCACATCGCCTCGGCGCAGCACCGTGTCGGGCAGCAGCGGCAGCGGCAGCCCCTGGCGGGTGATGCCGGTGAGGAAGCAGCCCATGCGTTCGGCCCCGGTCAGCGCTGCTTTCACCTGATGCAGAGTGCGCCCGGCCAGGCGTGGGTTGGTCAGTGCGATGTCCGCGCTGCGGGTGGGGAACGACAGGCTGTCGGGGTGATCCACCTCCGGGCCGATCCAGTCATGCAGGTCACTAACGGCCTCGCGCAGGGCGTAGATACCGAGAATGTCACCGTTGGCCAGAACCCGCGCCGGGTCGCGGTCGAACGCCTGCCCGTCGCGGGTGATGCGTTCGACGCTCAAGGAAGGGTGCAGGGCCTCGATGTCGGCGATGCTCAGGCCGATGGCGGTGCCCGCATCCAGGCGATGGGCGCGCACCACGATGCGGGTATAGGGGATGCTGATGGCGTCCTCGTTACGCTCGATGCCCAATTCGCGCTCCAGCTCCTGGGCACTGGCGCGCAGGTCGACCCCAAGAAGGCGCGGCGCCAAGCTGCCGACGAAGACGATCAAGCCGACCGTGCCGAACACATAGGTGATGGCGTAGGCCACGGCCATGTGGCTGTTGAGGGTGGACTTGGCCGCGTCGTCCAGTGGCAACTGGGCGATGGCACTGCTGGCGGTGCCCATGATCGCGGTGTCGGTGAGGGCACCGGCGCCCAGGCCTGCGGTAAAGCCCGCGTCGAAGCCATAGAAGGCGTTCATCGCCAGGATCACTGCCAGTGCGGTCGCGCACAGCACCACCGACAGCAGCACCAGCTTGAGCGTGCCGCGGTTGAGGCTGCCGAAGAATTCCGGGCCACTCTTGAAGCCCACCGCGTAGATGAACAGGGCGAAGAACACCGACTTGAGTTCGTGGGGCACCTGCAGGCCGACCTGGCCGATCAGCAAGCCCATCAGCAGGGCGCCGGCCACCGAGCCGAGGTGAAAGCTGCCCAGCTTCACCCGGCCCAGCAGGATTCCCAGGCCGATCGCCAGGAACACCGCGATTTCCGGGTTGGCTCGCAACGCATTCAGGGCCAGGTCGATCATCGCGCACTCCTTCGATGGGCGCATGCTTGCAGACCTGCTTGAGTATGCGCACAAAAGAAGCGGTGGCCACGCCTGTCGTCAAATGTTCAGGTGCTCGCTCAGCGCAGGCGCAACACCCGATCCAGCGACAGGGCCCCTGCACCCCGGCCGATCAACAGCAGAAGCAGCCCGGCCCAGGACAGGTGTGTCGGCCAGGCATCGGGATAGACGAACACCTCGATCACCGTGGTCATGCCCAGCAAGGCCAGGGCCGACAGGCGGGTGAACAGGCCGAGCACCAGCAGCAGCGGGAACAGGTGTTCGGCATAGGTCGCCAAGTGCGCCGCCAGCCAGGGGGAAACCAGTGGCAAGGCGTAGTCGGTCTGGAACAGGTCGTAGGTGCCGGGGGTGATGGTCAGCAGCCCCTCGACCTTGGTACGGCCTGACATGAAGAACACCGAGGCGATACCCAGCCGCGCCACCAGGCACAGCACGCTGTCGCTCAACCAGCCTTGCAGGTGCTCGGCCAGGTTGTTCCAGCGCTGGCGCAGGGTATGAGTGGGGGCGTTGGAGCGGATGATGTCCATGGCCGTTACCTTCAGGCGAATGTGAGGGGGCGAAAGGCCTTGGCCTGCAGCAGCCGGCCGAGCAGGTCGCTGAAGTCGAGGTCGGGTTGGCGTTGCTGGGCGAGCTGTGAAGCGACTTGCAGTGAGTGGCCTGCCGCGCAGGCGTCGAGGAAGGTGCATGCGCCGCGGCCCAGGGGCTGGTGGCCGACGCCGTCGCTGTCGCCGCTCAACAGGGCGCCTTCGGCCACCCAGGGTTGTTCTGGCGACCAGGGCAGCCCCTCGCGACTGACGCGCCACAGGCTGTACGCCGGGTGCGGCTCGAACCATTGCCAGCGCACGCTGCGGCGGGGCTTCAGGTGCCCGCGGGCAAGGTCGGCGGCGGTCATGCCGGCCAGGTCGGCCAGTGTCAGGCTCGGGTCTTCTTCTGCGCTGAATACCTCGCACCAGTGCCAGTCCAGGCGCGCGACGTCGCCCAGGTATGGCAAGCCGTGGCTGGCCTGCAGCGCTTGCAGGAAGTCGGGGAAGGTTGCCCCGTAGTGGATCAGCCGGGGATCTTCGGGCGGCGTCTGTTGCGCGTAAGCGCGGGTCACGTCGTGCATCCAGCCGGGCCCGACCAGTGTCTCGATGCTGGGGAAGTTGGCGCGCAATGCCTCGACACAGCCGGACAGCACGGTATTGCGGTAAACCGCGAAGGCCGCCTGCCCAGTGAGGCCCTCCAGTGCCGGGGCAGGGCGCTGGTACAGCGCGTCGACGAACGCGTCCTGGAATTGGCCGAGGGACAGGTTCATGACAGGGCTCCTGTGCGGGCGAGGGTTGACTGGGCAATGGCGCGTTCGGCCAGCAGCTCGGTGAACGCCGGGAGGTTGCCGTCGCGTTCGATCAGCGTCGGGCGCGGGCCTATCCGCTCGATCAGATGGCGGTACAGCGCCCAGACCGGTTCGGCGATGGCCGCGTCGTGGGAGTCGATCAGCAGGGCTGCCTGATCGTCCACGCTATACCCGGCAAGGTGAACTTCGCTGATGGCCTGGGCCGGGAAGCGGTCGAGATAGCTCGCCGCATCGAAGCCCAGGTTGTGGGCACTGACGTGCACGTTGTTGACGTCCAGCAACAGCGTGCACCCGGTGCGGCTTGTGAGTTCGCTGAGAAAGTCGATTTCGTCCCAGTCGTGGCCGTCGAGGTGAAGGTAGTGGCTGGGGTTTTCCACGGCGATGCTGCGCCCCAGGGCATCCTGGGTGCGCGAGATATTCTCGCTGATGCGCTGCAGTGCTTCATTGCTGCGGGGAAACGGCAGCAGGTCGGGGTGGTACTGGCCGCGCCAGGTGGACCAGGCCAGGTGCTCGGACACCAGCACCGGGCTGACCCGCTCGATCAGCGCACGCAGGCGGCGCAAGTGGCCGGCATCCGGCTCGGCGTCGGCGGCCAAAGACAGCGCCACGCCGTGCAGCGACAACGCATGGCGTTCGGCCATGCGTTCCAGCCAGGCCAGGCGCGGCCCGCCGACCATGTAGTTTTCCGGGTGCACTTCGTACCACAGGCCTTCGGCGTCACACGCCAAGGCTTGGTCATAGTGCTCGGCCTTGAGCCCGAGCCCTGCGCCCAGTGGGGTGTTCCGGTTCATGGTCGGCGGCCTCCAGTCAAGACTTGATCGGGGTGAGCGAGCCCATGCCGTTGGGGGTCTTGATCGTGGTGCAGGTGCCGGCCGGGACGTTTTTCCAGTGCATGCCGTCGTAGTCCTTCTTGGCGCTGCCCGCGCAGGTGGTGCCGGCGCCGGCCTTGCAGTCGTTCTTGCCGGCCATGGCGACGCCGTAGCATTTTTCCATGGCTGCACCGGTGCTCGGGGTATTGCCGGCCACGGCGACCCCGGCCAGCGAAGCGAGGGCGAGGGCGGCGGCGGTGAGGGCGATGTTGTTCATGGTGGTGTCTCCAGAGTGTGGGGGCCGTGGCGAATTACCGGCGGCTCATGGAGTAGTTCGCGGCGATCGGCATGACGGTTACAGCGCAGTAAAAATATTTTTTTCGCGGCCACGGCAATCCCCGGGTGCGCTCACGGCAGCGTCTATGGTTCGATAAAAAGAAATCCTTCCCAGGTGTAACCTTGGCGCGCCATGCAACGAACTAACTCACAGGACCTGCTCTGCGAGCGCGAGGCGCACCTGCAGGCGCTGCTGCTTCAGGGCCTCTCGGGCGATGCACGGGCTTACCGTGAATTTCTTGCGGCACTGGCGTTGCACCTGCGCGGTTTTTTGCGCCGGCGCCTGGCACAGCGCCCGGCCGAGGTCGAAGACCTGCTGCAGGAGGTGCTGCTGGCCGTGCACAACGCGCGCGACACCTATCAGCCGCAACAGCCGCTGACGGCCTGGGTGCAGGCCATCGCCCGCTACAAGCTGGTCGACTACCTGCGCCGTTACGGCCAGCGCGAAGCGCGGCATGAGCACCTGGAGGAGGACAGCGACCTGTTCGCCGCCAGTGATGAAGCACCCGCCGAGGCCCGTCGCGACCTGGGCAAGCTGCTGGGACAATTGCCTGAACACCAGCGCTTGCCGATCGTCCACGTCAAGCTGGAGGGTTTGACGGTGGAGGAAGCCTCGCGTATCACCGGGCTGTCCAGCTCGGCGGTGAAGGTAGGCATACACCGTGGGCTCAAGGCCCTGGCCAGGCTGATTCGAGGTAGTGATGATGAAAACCGATGAACTGATTGCCCTGCTGGCCAGCGGGGAAGGGCCGGTGGACCGGCACGCACTGGCCCGGCGGCTGGCTCGGGCGTTACTGGGCGGCGTGCTCGCTGCGTTGCTGCTGACGGCGGCGCTCTACGGGGTGCGCAGCGACCTGGCCGAGGTGGCCCGCACGCCGTTGTTCTGGGCCAAGCTGGCGTTGCCTGGCAGCCTGGCGCTGCTCGGGCTGTGGCTGACCCAGCGCCTGGCCAGGCCAGGGGTGAAAGGGGGCGCCGTGTGGGGCCTGCTTGGCGTGCCGCTGGTGCTGGTCTGGCTGGGGGCGGCCATCAGCCTGGCCGGTGCGCCGGTCGAGGCCCGCGCCGAGCTGATTTTCGGGCGTACCTGGCGCACCTGTGCGTTGAACATCACGCTGCTCTCGGCACCGTTGTTCGTTGCCGTGTTCTGGGCCTTGCGCGGCCTTGCGCCCACCCGCCTGCGCGAGGCAGGCGCGGCTGGCGGCCTACTGGCAGGCGCGACGGCGACATTGGCCTACTGCCTGCACTGCCCGGAAATGGAGGTGCCGTTCTGGGGCGTGTGGTACTTGCTGGGGATGCTGCTGCCTACCGCACTCGGGGCGGCATTGGGCCCGAGGCTGCTACGCTGGTAGAACTGCGGGGAGGTTTTCCGCTAGAATGCGGCCCGGGTGCTAGCTGCAAGAAGCAGTGAAGCAGGTTAAAAAGCTACGCAGGTCGGGCCGCCTTGCGGGAGTCCTTGCGCCCATGCAAAAACATGTAATGCCCCGTGCCCAGCGAATCGCCCAGCGCGCATTCGCCAACCTCGAGCGCTTCCTGCATATCGAAGCTGTCAGCGGTATTGTCCTGCTGATCGCCGCCGTGGCCGCGCTGATCTGGGCGAACTCGCCCGCTGCCGCCAGCTATGATGCCCTCTGGCATGCCCCTGTGACCTTCGGTGTGGGTTCGCTGGTGTTCTCGCAATCCCTGCACTTTTGGGTCAACGATGGCCTGATGACCATTTTCTTCCTGGTGGTCGGCATGGAAATCCGCCGTGAAATCCATGAAGGTGCGCTGTCCAGCCTGCGCCAAGCCACACTGCCCATGGCCGCGGCCGTCGGCGGCGTGGCCGTACCCGCGCTGATCTACCTGGCATTCAGCCACGCGCCTGCTGAACAGCAAGGTTGGGCAGTGCCCACCGCCACCGACATCGCCTTCGCGGTCGGCGTGCTGGCCTTGCTCGGCAAGTCGATCCCTTCGAACGTGCGGGTGTTCCTGCTGGCGCTGGCGATCATCGACGACATCATCGCCGTGCTGATCATTGCCTTCTTCTACACCGGCGGGCTGGATTACAGCGGCTTCGCAGTCGCTGCAGTCGGCCTGCTGCTGGTGGTCGGGCTGCAGAAGATCGGGGTCGGCTCGGCCTATGCCTATGTGGTGCCCGGCGCCATCGTCTGGTTGGGCGTGCTGATGACCGGTGCCCACCCGACGTTGGCCGGCGTGATCCTGGGCCTGATGACCCCGGTTCGGTCGATGCCCCTGGGCCAGCGCCCGGTGGAAGCCATTTCCCGTGTAACCGACGAACTGCTCGGCCGCGCCAAAGCCCCAGAGAGCGACAGCAGCAGCTTGAGCAGCCCGTTGAAGCAACTGCGCCTGGCCCAGCGCGAGCTGGTGCCGCCGGTAACCCGCGTGCAAACCAGCCTGCACCCCTGGGTGGCCTACGGCATCATGCCAGTGTTCGCCCTGGCCAATGCCGGTGTCGGGCTGTCGGGGGTCGACCTGTCTGCCAGCGGGCCCTACTGGGTGATGGTGGCCGTGGCGGTGGCGCTGGTGGCGGGCAAGCCGTTGGGCATCGTCCTGGTCAGCTGGTTGATGGTGCGGCTGGGCTGGTGCTCGCTGCCTGCGGGGGTGACCTGGCGTAGCATCACCCTGATCGGTTTGCTGGCGGGTATCGGCTTCACCATGTCGATCTTCATCGCCAACCTGGCCTTCGCCGACCCGGGCGCCCTGGGCGCGGCGAAGCTGGGTGTGCTGTCGGGCTCGGTGATCGCTGCCGTGCTCGGCCTGGCGTGGGGCACCTGGAGCCTGCGCAAGGCGGCCAGGCCCGTCGCTGCCGAAGCGAGCTGACCGCCACCTGATACGGGGGCTGCTTTGCAGCCCATCGCCGGCAAGCCGGCTCCCACAGATGAGGTCGATGCGGGCCCAGTGGGAGCCGGCTTGCCGGCGATGGGCCGCGACGCGGCCCCTCAGCACTCAGTGCGCCTGTTCCAGGCGCCGTTTGCGGGGGGCGGGTACGTCCCCATGGCCGTCGTCCTCTGCCAGCACTGGCACTTCATTGCCGTCGCAGTCGAACAGCTTGCCATCGCGGAAGAAGTCACCGTCATTGAGGCCGGCGATGTCGCGGTAGCGCAGGGTACGCTCGCTGGCGGCGACGAACACTGACTGCTGGTCGGAGTTGCCGGCACGCAGGTGGTTGAACAGCAGGTTGAGCAGGATCGCCATGATCGCGGCCGAGCTGATGCCAGAGTGGAAGATGGTTTCGACCCAGGCCGGGAAGTGGTGGTAGAAGCCGGGCGCAGCGATCGGGATCATGCCGAAGCCGATCGAGGTGGCGACGATGATCAGGTTCATGTTGTTGCGATAGTCCACCTGGGACAGGGTGCGGATACCGCTGGCCGCCACGGTGCCGAACAGCACCACGCCAGCGCCGCCGAGCACCGAGGTAGGCACGGCAGCGATCAGCCGGCCCATCACCGGCAACAGCCCCAGGGTCACCAGGATCAGGCCTGTGGTGGCCACCACATAGCGGCTCTTCACGCCGGTGACCGCCACCAGGCCGACGTTCTGCGCGAAGGCGCTTTGGGTGAACGAGCCGAACAGCGGCGCCACGGCGCTGGAAATCATGTCGGCACGCAGGCCGTTGCCCAGGCGTTTGGAGTCGACCTTGGTGTCGATGATCTCGCCCACGGCCAGGATGTCGGCCGAGGTCTCGACCATGGTCACCACGATCACGATCAGCATCGACAGGATCGCTGCCACTTCGAAATGCGGCACACCCAGCGGCAGCACCTGCGGCAGCGCGACGATCGAGCCTTGCAGCACCTGGGAGAAGTCGGCCATGCCACAGGCCGTGGCCACCAGCGTGCCGACCACCATGGCCAGCAGGATCGACAGCCGCGAGATGCTGGCGTTGCCGAGCTTGCTCAGCAGCAGCACGGTGGCCAGGGTGAACGCCGCCAGGGCGATGTTGGAGGTGCTGCCGAAGTCGGCGGCCTGGCTATTGCCGCCCATGGCCCAGCGCGCCGTCACCGGCATCAGCGTCAGGCCGATGGTGGTGATGACGATGCCCGTGACCAGCGGCGGGAAGAATTTCGTGATGCGCGAGAACAGCGGCGTTATCACAAGCCCGATCAGCGACGCGGCGATCACGGCCCCGAACACCACCGCCAGGCCGCCTTGGCCGTCGTTGCCGATGATCGCGATCATGGTCGCCACGCCGGCGAAGGACACGCCCTGCACCAAAGGCAACTGGCAACCGAAGAAGGGAATGCCCAAGGTCTGCAGCAAGGTGGCCAGGCCCCCGGCGAACAGCGACGCGGCGATCAGCAGGCCCACGTCGGCGGGGGAGAGGCCCGCAGCCTGGCCGATGATCAACGGAACGGCAACAATGCCACCATACATCGTCAGCACATGCTGAAGCCCGTAGGCCACGTTGGCGCCGACGCCGAGGTTCTCGTCTTCCGGACGAGGTGTAGCGGGAGAAGTCATGGTGAGTAGCTCGCTTTTGTTATTTTGATGCGTCTAACAGCACGGTCTCAGTCGCGGTGGGGTGAAGCGGTGTTGCACAGAAGGCAGGCCGTTGCCTCGAGGCGACGGGCAACGGCCTGGGTGGGTTACTCGCCGATTACCAGTTGGCGTGCCAGTTGGTTGTGGCGCTCCAGCACCCGTGGCAGGTCGACGGTGGTGATACGGCCGTCCTTGACCACCACGCGGCCGTTGATGACGCTGGTGTCGACGTGGGTCGGGGTGCAGAAAACCAGGGCCGCCAGCGGGTCATGCAGGGCACCGGCATAGGCCACGTGGTTGAGGTTGAAGGCGACCAGGTCGGCGACCATGCCAGGGGCGAGGGCGCCGATGTCGTTACGGTTGAGCACCTTGGCACCACCGAGGGTGGCGATCTCCAGGGCCTCGCGCGCGGTCATCGCATCGGGGCCGAAGCCGACGCGCTGCAGCAACAGTGCCTGGCGCACCTCGCCGATCATGCTGGCGCCGTCGTTGGAGGCCGAGCCATCCACGCCCAGGCCTACTGGCACGCCGTGGTCGCGCATCTTGCGGATCGGCGCGATGCCCGAAGCCAGGCGCATGTTCGAGCACGGGCAGTGGGCCACGCCGGTGCCGGTGCGGGCGAACAGTTCGATGCCGTGCTGGTCGAGCTGCACGCAGTGGGCGTGCCACACATCGTGGCCGACCCAGCCCAGGTCTTCGGCATATTCGGCGGGGGTCATGCCGAACTTCTCGCGGCTGTAGGCGATGTCGTTGACGTTTTCTGCCAGGTGGGTGTGCAGCGACACGCCGTACTCGCGCGCCAGTACGGCGGCTTCGCGCATCAGGTCACGGCTGACCGAGAACGGCGAGCAGGGCGCCACTACCACGCGCAGCATCGAGCCGTGGCTGGCATCGTGGTAGTCCTCGATCAGGCGCTGGGACTCCTTGAGGATCGCGCTTTCCTTCTCCACCACCGAATCCGGCGGCAGGCCGCCCTGGCTCTGGCCCACGCTCATGCTGCCGCGCGCGGCGTGGAAGCGCATGCCGATCTCTTCGGCGGCATGGATGCTGTCGTCGAGCTTGCAGCCGTTGGGGTAGATGTACAGGTGATCGCTGGAGGTGGTGCAGCCGGACAGGATCAGCTCGGCCATGGCGGTCTGGGTCGACACCGAGATCATTTCCGGAGTCAGCCGGGCCCAGATCGGGTACAGGTTGGTCAGCCAGTTGAACAGCTCGCCGTCCTGCGCTGCCGGCACCACGCGGGTGAGGCTCTGGTACATGTGGTGGTGGGTGTTGACCAGGCCGGGGATGACCACCTTGCCGGTCATGTCGAGGATTTCGTCGGCGTGCTGGGGCAGTTCGTCGCTCGGGCCGACCTGCTTGATCAGGTTGTCCTCGATGTACAGGCCGCCGCGTTTGATCTCGCGGCGATTGCCGTCCATCGTCACCAGCAGTTCGGCGTTCTTGATCAGTAATGTCTTGGGCATAGGTGTTCCACTCCCACATGGGGTTCTGGTTGCAATTCGAGGTTTGCAGACACCCGGTTTTCGATTAGAGCCAAACCCTAGAAACCAGGCGCTGTTTCAGCACAGGGTTCGTCAGAGCAGCAGCGCACGCGTCGACGCCGCCTGGGCACAGAGGCTCGGCGTTGGGGGACGGAGAGGGTGGCGGCTTGACGGAACAGTGGCGAATGCGGTGATTCGCGCAGAGGGCTCGGAAGGGGCGAGCAGATAGGGGTAATGCATGGCTTTAGCCTGTCGCAATACGCAGCGGCGATTACCGTTGTCGTAGGCGTCGGCTAATGTAACCAGGAAAGGCCGATTTTGTATACGAAAAATTGGAGTGTTGCTACCAGGTGCTTGGCTTGGGTATTGGGGTGGGGCGTAAATCGAGCGCCGCCCGCGCGGCGCATCGCGGATAAATCCGCTCCTACATTTTTTGCAACGTGCCACGGTCTGTCAGGCCATGGTTGTCCGCCTTTGGCGCCCGCCGAGAAATCGCGTCGTACCCCAAGAGCTGGCAACCATGGCCTATCAGGCATAGGCACGTTGCAACAAATGTAGGAGCGGATTTATCCGCGATGCGCCGCGCGGGCGGCGCTCGATCTCACGGACAACAAAAATAGCGCGACAAGCCCCCTGCACCTACACCGCTTCGAGCTTGCGCGGCGCCATGAAGTACAACCACACCAAGGCAACGAAGTACACCGCCGGAATCAAGGTGAACAGCACCGCATAATTGTTATGGGTAAACGTCAGCACACTCCCCACGATCTGCGTCATGAACATCCCGCCAATCGCCGCACACATGCTGCCGAAGCCGAACACCGTGCTCACCAGGTGCTTAGGCGTGTAGTCCATCAGCAGGCTCCAGATGTTCGCCGTCCAGGCCTGGTGCGCGCCCACGGCCACGGCGATGGCCAGCACCGCCAGCCACAGGCCGCTGGCGTGCGCGGCAAAGGTCACGCTGACGATGGTGCAGGCAAACAGCAGCATCGACACCAGCCGCGCACGAATGGCGTTCATGCCGCGGCCGATCAGCCACGATGAAAGGATGCCGCCGCCGATGCTGCCGAAGTCCGCTGTCAGCCAGATCAGGATGAGCGGGATGCCCATCTGGGTGACGCTGATGCCCAGGTCATATTGCTGGTTGAGAAACGGCGGCAGCCAGTACAGGTAGAACCAGAACACCGGCGCCGTGATCGCGAACGCCACGGCAAAGGCCCAGGTGCCGCGCATGCGCAGGATGCGGCTGAACGGTACGCGCGCCGCCTCGGGCTCGATTTCCTGCTGGATGTAGTCCAGTTCGCTCTGGCGCACATGGGGGTGCTCCTCGGGGTTGAAGTACTTCAGCCCCCACAGCACCACCCACGCAAGGCCCAGGCAGCCCATGGCGATGAATGCCGCCTGCCAGCCCCAGGCCGCCAGGATCACCGGCAGCAACGCCGGGGTGATCATGGCGCCGACATTGGTGCCGGCATTGAACAGCCCGGTGGCGATGGCCCGCTCGCCGGCGGGGAACCACAGGCGGGTAGTCTTCACGCAGGCCGGGTAGTTGGCCGCCTCGGTCAAGCCGAGGATGAAGCGACAGACCATGAAGCCTGCGGCCGAGGTGGCCAGGCCGTGGGCGCCGGTGGCCAGGCTCCAGAGCAGCACCGCGACGAAGAACGCACGCTTCACGCCGACCTTGTCGATCAGCCTGCCTTGCAGCAGAAAACCGATGGCGTAGCCCACCTGGAACCAGAAGTTGATGTTGGCATAGTCCATCGCCGTCCAGCTCATGTCCTTGGCCAGGATCGGTTGCATGATGCCGAGGGCGGCGCGGTCGATGTAGTTCAGGGTGGTGGCGAAGAACACCAGGGCGAGCATGCCCCAGCGCGTCTTGCCGACGGCGAAGGCGCCGCGAATCTTGCTGCCGATGGAGCCCTGGGGCAGGGCGGGCAGGGTGCTGTCGATCTTCGAAGGCGTCATGTGCTTGTTTCTTGAAATTGTCAGGAGCTGCCGAGTGCATGTGCGTGCCGCCAGGTTCAGGGCAGGGCGGCGCGCCACGTCATGGAATGGTGAGCAGTGCAGGCAGGGCCGTCAATGCAAGGGGAGGGGCTATTGTTCGATAAACGAACACATGCGAAGCGGCGTTGCGTCTGAAGCTGATTCTCGAAGTGCCTCGCTCCAGCGTGATAAGCCTTTTCGTCGGGTTAATGCACGATATTTCTCACCAGGTGGGAATCCTGTTTCACCCTCTGGGAAAACCGGGTGCACCATGTCGGAAAAGGAGGCGCTCATGAATTACACCAGCCCCACCGATCGCTTGCTGCAGATTCTCGTCGCTCTCGGACAAGCCGATGATGCGGTGGCGGCCAAGGAACTGAGCCTGCAGTTGGCCCAACCGCTGAGCAGCACCTACCGGCACCTGAAAACCCTGCTTCGCTGGGGGCTGGCCGAAGACAATGGCTACGGCCGCTATCTGCCAGGGCCCGCCTGCCTGCAGTTGGCGAAGAAGTTCGACCGCCAGGCACTGTTGGTGTCGCTGGCAATGCCTGAACTCAAGCGCCTGGCCGAACTGAGCCGCGAAAGTGTCGCCTTGATGGTGCCCAGCAATGGCCAGGCCATCTGCATCGAAATGATCGACAGCCCGCAGCCACTGCGTTGCTGTTACCAGAAAGGCCTGGCCCAGCCACTGCTGGTGGGCGCTTCGGCGCGGGTGCTGCTGGCCCACATGGAGCCCGAGCGCAGCGAGGCATTTCTTCGCGAGCAGGGAGTGGATGCCGAAGGTATTGCGCAGTACGCGCACAGTTTCGTCGCAATTCGCGAACAAGGCTTCGCCGTCAGCGTAAGCGAGATCGACGACGGTGTATGGGGCGTCAGCGCGCCCGTGCTCGACAGCCGCAACCGCCTGCACGGGGCGATCAGCCTAATGGCGCCGGCCTTCCGTGCACAAAAGAGCAGCGAGCGCCTGACCCACTGGACCTGTGACGTCGCCTTGCGCGTCGGTGCGCGGCTGGACTGAATCACACCTGGAGTTTTTGCATGACTGACCATCTTTCCCAGCCCGCGTGGCAGGGCCGTATCGACACGGGCGAGGGCGCCTCGGCGCTGCGCTGGCACCAGTGGGTTCAGCCCCTGGCCGAGCGGCAGGTACCCGGCACCGCCTTGGTGGGCCTGGCCTGTGATGAAGGCGTGAGCCGCAACCAGGGCCGCACGGGCGCGCGTCAAGGGCCGCAGGCCTTGCGCAAGGCGCTGGCCAACCTGGCCTGGCGCGGCGAGCGACCGCTCTATGACAGCGGTGATACCACCTGCCAAGGCACCGACCTTGAAGGCGCACAAAAGGCCTATGCCGAACAAGTGACCCGGCTGCTCGACCAAGGGCACTTGCCCCTGGGCATGGGCGGCGGGCACGAAATCGCCTATGCAAGCTTTCTGGGCCTGGCCCGGCACCTGCGCCGCCTGGAGCAACGTCCGCGCATCGGCATTCTCAATTTCGATGCCCACTTCGACCTTCGCAGCGCCGAGCAGAGCAGCTCCGGCACGCCGTTTCGACAAATCGCCGAGTACTGCGAACAGGCGGGCCTGGCCTTCGACTACTGCTGCCTGGGGGTCAGTGAACTGAACAACACCCAGGCGCTGTTCGAGCAGGCGCATCGCCTGAATGTGCGCTACTGCCTGGACCGCCAGATGCAGCCCTGGAACATCGCCCAGATCGAGGCCTTTCTCGATGCGTTCCTGGCAGGCATCGACCACCTGTACATGACTATCTGCCTCGATGTGCTGCCGGCCAGCCAGGCACCGGGCGTGAGTGCGCCCTCGGCGCATGGCGTCGACCTGATGGTGGTCGAGCACCTGGTTCGGCGCGCCAAGGCTTGCGGCAAGTTGCGCATGGCCGACGTGGCCGAACTGAACCCTGCGCTCGACCAGGACATGCGCACAGCAAGGATTGCTGCCCGGCTGCTGGCGAGCCTGGCCGACTGATCCAACTCCCTTCACCTGAGTACAAAAACAAGAGTATTTGCCATGCTGACCCTGAAACTCGATGCACTGACCACTGTTGCCCTGGCGCTATTGCTGCTGGCCATGGGCGCGCAGTTGAAAAAGCACAGCTATTGGCTGCGCCAACTCTGCGTACCGGCCCCGGTGATCGGTGGCTTTGGTTTTGCCCTGGTGGTGTGGTTGCTGCGCAACCAGCAGTGGCTGGACATCACCCTCGACACGGCGATGCAGACACCCTTGATGGTCGCGTTCTTCACCACGGTCGGCCTGGGCGGCAGCCTCGGCCTGCTGCGCCAGGGCGGCAAGATCCTGTTCGTCTACCTGGGCGCCTGCTGGGGGCTGGCGGTGCTGCAGAACCTGGTGGGCGTGGGCATGGCCAAGGCGCTGGGGATCGACCCGCTGCTAGGGATCATGGCCGGTGCGGTATCGCTGGAAGGCGGCTTCGGGGCAGCCGCTGCGTTCGGTCCCATTGCCGAAAGCCTGGGCACCACGGGTGCGACCACGGCGGCCCTGGCTTCGGCCACGTTCGGCATGGTGGCCGGCGGCTTGCTGGGCAGCCCGGTCGCACGCTACCTGATCGACCGCAAGAAGCTGGCCGTTCAGGCCGACAAGGCAGACACCCTGCAAGCGCTGGAGAAAGCCCACGAAGCACCCAGTGTGGCCATCGACGCCAAGGTGCTGCTGCGTCTGCTGACCTGCATGCTGGTGATCATGGTGCTGGGCTTCTGGATTGGCGACGCCTTGAAAGCGCACCTGGGCATTGTCTTGCCGGTGTATGTCGGTGCCATGTTCGTGGCGATCATTGCGCGTAACTTCAACGACCGTGCACGGCTGATCGAGATTCCGGATAACGCGGTCAGCACCTTGGGTGACATCAGCCTGGGCATGTTCCTGACCATGGCCATGATGAGCCTGAAGTTCTGGGAGCTGGAGCAGTTGGGCCTGCCGTTGCTGGTGATCCTGGTGGTGCAGGTGCTGATCATGATTGCACTGTGCGTGTTCGTGCTGTTCCGCCTGTTCGGTGGCAACTACGATGCGGCGGTACTGTGCGCGGGCTACATGGGCCATGGCCTGGGGGCCACGCCCAATGCGGTGGCCAACATGGGGGCCATCTGCGACCACTACAAAGTGTTCTCCTACAAGGCCTTCATCATCGTACCGCTGTGCGGTGCGGTGCTGATCGACATCGTCGCCTTGCCGGTGATCACCTGGTTCATCAACGCGTTCAGCTGATTCCTTGCCCCTCACCTGTGCAGCGCTTGCCGAGCGAGCGCTGCAGTTTTGAAGGTCGGTCGATCAGCTGGGTTGTGCGGCCAGGCTGTTGCTGACGTTACGCCCCAGCACCAGCACCGTGACAAACCCGACACCCACCAGGGCGGTGGCCAGGCTCAGCAGCATCGCACTGCCGAACTGGTCGACGATCCGCCCGCCGAAGAACGAGCCCAAGGCAATGATCACCTGGAACATGGCGACGAACAGCGGCATGCCGCGTTCGACATCCTTGGGCGCCACCACGAACATCCAGATGCTGGCGCAGGCCGGGAAGGCGCCGAAGGCGAAGCCCCAGAGTGCGATCAGCATCGCAGCGCCGGTCAGGCTGGTGGCGAAGTAGGGGAACAGCGCGGTGCTGATGGCGATCAGCAAGGCGACCAGCATCAAGGTATAGCGCACGCTCTGGTTGGCGGCGAAGCCGGCGAACAGGTTGCCGATCACCCCCGCCACACCGTAGAGCAGCAGCAAGGAACCGATGGTCGGCCCATCGAAGCCGGCACTCTCTTTGAAGAACGGCGCAACGTAGGTATACGCGGCGAAGTGCGCCAGGCCGATCAGCAGCACGGCGATCAGGCCGACCCGCGCCAGTGGGTTGATGAACAGCGCCGGCAGGTCACTGATGCGAATCGCCTTGTCCGGGTTGAGCCGCGGTAGCAGGAGCACCTGCGCCAGCAACACCGGCACTCCCAGCAGTGCGGTGACCAGGAAGGTCATGCGCCAGCCCATCAGGCCGCTCAGCCAGGTGCCGACCGGCACGCCCAGCACGGTGGCCAGTGTCACACCGACCATGATGATCGAGGTGGCCTGCGCAACCCCCACGCCTTTGGGTGCCAAGCGGCCACTCAGGGCAATGGCCGTCGCCCAGAAGCCGCCAATGCTGATGCCCAGCAGCACACGGCCGAACAACAACAGGCTGAAGTCGCTGGCGTAGGCCACGACCGCGTTGGCGATGATCATGATCAGCGTCAGGCCGATCAGCAGGTAGCGCCGGTCAAGGGCGCCGATGCCCACCGACAGCAGGGGGGCGGCGAGGGCGGCCATGATACCGGGCAGGGTCACCATCAGGCCGGCGTGGCCGGCACTGATGCCCAGGTCGCTGGCAACATCGTTGAGCACGCCCACCGGGAGGAATTCGCTGGTCACCAGGGCAAAGGCACCCACGGCAACCGAGAGAATCGCCAGCCACTGCTGCTTGACGCTTTGTTGATCATGTTCGGGAAGGCCGTGAGCGGCCTGGCTGTCGCTTGGCATGGTGCAGGTTCCAAGGGAAAGTCGCCTGGAGCAGGCGAGGGGAAGGGAAAAATTGAAGGCGATTGTAAAAGTCGGTACTGGCAACCAGACAGTCGGGCGTCTCGATAGTAATCATCAGTGCGATCGATAAGACGCTTAGAATAGCCTGTCAGTTGGCCGCGCCCATTATGGGGCAGCTTTGTTTGCATTCGACAGGGGGCCAAGCTGGTGACGATGCAGACAGTGTCACACACCAACGGCAAGCCGTCTTTCGTGGAGCAGGTAACGGTTGAAGGGAAGATGGCAGACGCCGGTAGCGGAGAAGTGATTGCAGCGATGATCGACCGTCGAGTGGGGCTCGCAAGCCAAAGCCGGCAATCAGCGACTTTGGCGAACGAGGCCGCCGCCAGGAATCGGGCATCACTTTTCTTTGCTTGCTGTGTGGATTTTTCACTGATCGACTCGCACTGCGTTCATGCTGGTTGCATCACAGCACGCAATGATCAAGTTGCATTCAAGCGTGCGACTGTGCTTGAAGCCCATCGCTGCACGGAATCACCAGGGCTTCAGTGAATTACCCGCCCCATTGAAGATGGTCGGCGCTTACTGCCTGAAACTGGGATCTAGCCGGTCCAGCTTGCGGAGCAGTGCCGGCCAGGCAATTTCGGCGCCCATGCCACTGGTGGCATGCTTGAAGACGTCATCAAGCCCTTGGCGAATGGACTCTGAGATCTCGATCAGCGGGCCGCCAGCCTGAGCGTCGAGCTGAATCCGGCAGGCGTTCTCGAACGTATACATCTTGAGGAAGGCATCCGCAATGCCGCGCGCGACCACCAGCAACCCATGGTTGCGCAGCACCAGGTAGTCGGCCTGGCCAAGGTCGGCCTGCAACCGCGGTTTCTCGTCGGCGCGAAGGGCAACGCCTTCATAGTCATGGTAGGCCAGCGAGTTGAGCACGAAGATGGACTGCTGGCTGATGGGCAGCAACCCACAGGCCTGTGCACTGACGGCCACACCACTGCGGGTGTGGGTGTGAATCACACACACGGCGTTCTCGCGTGCAGCATGGATAGCGCTGTGGATGGTAAATCCGGCCGGTGTCACCGGGAATGGTGAGTCGCTGAGCTTGTTGCCGGCGGCGTCCACGCGGATGAGGCTGGAGGCTGTAACTTCTTCGAAGAGCATGCCATAGGGGTTGAGCAGAAACTGTTCGGGTTCACCAGGCTCTGAGGGCAGGCGAACGCTGATATGGGTAAATACCAGGTCTGACCAACCGTACAGGGCCACCAGCCGGTAGCACGCCGCCAGTTCCACGCGCAGACGCCACTCAGCATCGCTGACCTTTCCCTCAAGCGATTCGATCTTCATGTCGCAAGTTCCTTTCAGGCCTGTTGATTCATGCGTTCCAGCGCTGCCGAGTAGAGGCTTTGCTTGGGTTTGGCAAACACGCGGCGCAGCATCGGCTCGAAAAAGTCCAGCTCAAGCATCTCGCCGTTGGGATCGAAGGCCGGATTGTCGTATAGCGCAACGAACTCGCGCGTATGGGTGAAGTGCGGATACTCGGTATACATGTCGCGCAGGTTGCGATCCATGCCAATGAAGTGGAAGAAGTTATAGCCCTGGAACACGCCGTGGTGCTGCACCATCCAGTGGTTGGCTTCACTTACAAACGGCTTGAGTATTGCCGCCGCCACCTCAGGGTGATTGAACGAGCCTAGGGTGTCGCCAATATCGTGCAGCAACGCGCAGACCACATACTCCTCATCGCGACCATCGCGATAAGCCAGAGTCGCGGTCTGCAGGCAATGGCTGAGTCGGTCGATGGGGAAGCCTGAGTAGTCTCCCTGCAGCAGCATAAGGTGGGCAATGATGCGATCGGGCAGTGCCTGGCTGAAGTGATGAAATTCTTCACCGATGATGTCCCAGTCGGCCTGGGTGCTTTGGTCCATGCGGGTAAAGCTGGCAAGAGAATTCATACGGCCAATCTCACGATAAACGCGCTGCTGACAACGCTGATTGTTTTAGTTGGAGGAGTCCGCATCCAGCATGAAACTGGCCATCTAGCGGGCCCTTGTCACTACGCTATCGGCGTCCTATATTCGCGTCTAATGCATTCTTTTCGGGAATCTTATGCGTTGAAGGCATCAATCGATTTGAAACGCCTACACCATCTGGAGCTGCTTTCTGAAGAGCTGAACTTCTCGAGAGCGGCGGACCGTGCGCACCTATCGCAGACGGCGTTCAGTCGCAGCATTCAGTCGCTGGAGGCCGATTTCGGCATGCGGCTGTTTGACCGCGACACGCGCTCGGTACGGCCGACCCCCGCTGGTCGCTACCTGATCGATAAAGCCAAGCTGCTGCTGGGACGAGCCCGTGATCTGGCGAACGACGTCTATTACCTGGCTCATGCCGAACGCGGCGAGTTGAAGTTCGGCACCAGCTTACTGGCCATCGATGGTCCACTCAGGCGCGCGCTGACCGAGTTGAAAATGCAGTGTCCTCATCTGAAATTGCACATCGAGGTGAGCCAGACCCTCAACTTGCAGTTGCATCTGGAACAGGAACATATTGAGTTCTTCGTCGCCAACCCAGGCGAGTTGGAGCAGGACGACCGATTCACGGTGACTCAATTGCCAGCCGAGCCTGCGTCCATCTTTTGCCGACCAGGCCACCCGCTGTTGCAGCAAAATACCCCGCCAGCGCCCGCACAAGTGGCGGACTACCCTTGGTCGGCCGTGATGATCGACAAGTCTTTTGCCCCGCGTCTACGCGAGATGTTTGGCATGAAGCCCAACCAGGCTCTGCCGCTAGCGTTGTCCTGTGACAATCTGCAGTTGCTGCGCGACCTGACGCTGTGTAGTGACAACCTGCTGTTCACCTGGAGTTGCTGGACTAATCGGGACAGTAGCAACGGCGAGCTGGTAAATATTGGCCAGCTATTGAAACCGGCACTTGACCCCCGGCAACTCAACATCGAATGCGCCATCGTGCAGTTGGCAGGACGCACCCTGTCACCACCCGCTCAGCGCTTGATGGATCTTATCCTTGCGCAACATTCACACATTTCCCTAAGCCAATGACCGTCGCCATCCGACCCAAAGCGGGCAGATAACTCAAGAAAAATTGGCCGGGCAGAAAGCGCCACTGCGACTGAAAGAGATCTGGGCCATTCGGGTAAGGCTCCAGACCGCGGAGGAACCTCGTGATCTAGCCCTTTTCGATCTGGCCATCGACAGCAAGCTACGAGCCTGCGATAAGACCAGGCATCGCGTGCGCGCCGTTGCTCATGGGTCATATGACTTTCACAGCACGGCCAATGAACTTGACTGGGCCCGTTGGCGTGCCGGTGGGGGAGCCTCCTGCCTTCTCGAGTGTCAGCTCGAACAACTGATTCGGCTCAAGCGCAGGTAAGCGCTCCATCGGCACGCGGTACTGCTCGCCCGGTTTTACCAAGCCCAGCGAAACAGGGGCGTGCCACTGCTCGCCCTTGGTCCAGAACTGCAAGGTCATGCCGTCAGGCACATCATCATGGCCCAGGGGAATCAGTTCGATCATGCGCGCATCGTTGGCTTGCACTACCCATCCTGGGGCTTGCCCCGATGGCGCCACGAGTACAACCATGTACGTGGTTACCGGCGGTGCCGTGGCCCACAAGGCGAGGGCGAGCAGCAAGCTCGCGGCCAGGCCTGCAGCACTCAAGCCCTGCCAGACTGCCAGCCGCTGCCACCAGCGAGTACTTTGCGGCCTTGCAGGCTGTGCCTGCTCAAGGCTGCGTTCGATCCGACCCCACAAGCGGTGGCTCGGCGTGATGGGCTCTACCTGCGAGGTCAATTCGAGCAGGCGAGCCTCCCATGCATCAACTGCGGCACGCAGGGCCGGCTCTGTTTGCAGCCGGCCCTGCATGGCAGTACGTTGTTCGCCACTCAAGGTACCCAGCACATACTCGGCCGCCAGCTCGTCCAGGTCCTCGGTATTGCCATCATCAGGGCTACGTTTCATGCCATGCACTCCCGCAGGGCCTTCAGGCTTCGCTTGATCCAGGCCTTCACGGTGCCCAGCGGCGCACCCAGCAGGGTTGCGATTTCGGCGTTGCTGCACCCGTCCACGTAGGCGTGCAGGATGCAGCGCTGAGGCGCGGGTTGCAGTTGCTCAAGGCAGCGATAGATCTTCGCCGAGCCTGACCACAGTTGCAGGTCATCCAGCTGCGCAGGCACCGTCACAGCCTCGATACTGCCAATCTCATCCAGGCCTGCTTCCCAGCGGCTGTCTCGCACGCAGTTCAGCGCCAGGTGACGGGTGATGCTGTAGACCCAGCCCCGGGCCGAACCACGCGAGGGGTCAAAGCTGGCAGCACGTGTCCAGATACGCACAAAGGCATCATGAACAATGTCCTCAGCGCTCGCCTGGTCACGTGCGATCCGACGTGCGACGCCCAGCAATCGCCCGCCCTCATGCTCGTACAGCGCCTGCAGGGCATGGCGGTCTCCTTGGGCGCAAGCGGCAAGACAGCCTTCGAAGTCAAAAGGAACAACTGGAGAATTCAAGATATGGGCGTTCCCTTTTTCATGAAGGCCAGGCGATGCCTCGGCCTGGCGGCCAAGGCTTGCCCAGGAGCGTAGATCATCACGCGCAAGTGCGCGGCTCAAGCCCTCATCACTTGGCTGACCAGAACACGTAGTCGGCCTGGTATTTGACGACCTGTTGCGCGCCCTTGTTCTGCGCCGTGCAGTCCATGCTCGGCGCTACGCCGCCGCGTGTCGCCAGCCGCTGGATATAGCTGACCCCTTGCATGGCGCCCTTGCCATCAGCAGGGTTGGCTTTGACCAGTTGATAGGGGAGGTCGCCTTTGGCCGCTGGGGCGACGGCAAGCTGGGTGCCGGTCACTTTCGAGCCGTCCTTGGCCTGCCAGGTGGCTGGAGGGCCGAAATAGTCCCCCACAGGTTTGCCGGCACGGTCATTGAGCACCGCTTTGGGGCCTACGAAAAACCATTCCGTCTGGCCGGGAGCATTGGCCTTATCGCGGCACTCGTAGGTGATGTCACCCACACCGACGGTTTCAAGCATGACGTTGTGGCCGTCGGGAACCTTGACGGCATCCGGGATGCCTGATTGAGCATGGGCGGTTGCAGACGCAAGGACGAGACCGGTCACAAGCAGGGAAAAAGCGGGCTTGAGGTTCATGAGGCGAATTCCTTTGGGGTCATGGGATGGGCAATCATCGACTGCCTGATAATGACTACCCACCAGCTGCCGTTTTGGATGCACCGGTCCAGAAATCATTTTGGCCAGTGAGCCCTGAGGAAGGTGTTCAGACCACATTGACGGCCATCCGCAGCACCGCCTCTGTCGATTCCACGTCCCACCGCTGGTCGCAAATAGCGAACGGCTGTTTATGCTGACCACTCTCCTATTCTGAGCGCCGCAGAAACGCATCCAGGCCATCGAAGCTAAGTGTCCTATCCCGTCGCTCGCTGTCTCGCCCGCCTCTCATACGAGCCTTGCTAAATGCTCGAGGGAGATCGCGCGGTAAAAAAACGTCTGATCACGCCGGGCATTCTCGCCGGCGTCACCCGAGCAGCCTTGAACCAAGAGTCGGGATGCTCTACTGCCTGTGGCCTCTGGCCAGGAGCGCACTATGAACTTCGAAGAACGCGACAAGTACGGTATGTACAAGGGACGGACCGATTTCACTGCCGACGGAGACCGCGGCCCGGGGCCGCGGCTGATGGGCGCGGATACCCTCATCGGCAACGACGTGTATAACACGCAAGATGAAGACCTGGGTGACATCAAGGAAATCATGCTGGACACCGCCAGCGGCAAGGTTGCGTACGCCGTACTGTCGTTCGGCGGTTTCCTGGGGATGGGTGAAAAGCTGTTCGCCGTGCCATGGGCTGCGCTGCGCCTGGATACGGTAAACAAGCGCTTCGTCCTAGATGCCGACAAAGACCGCCTGAAGAACGCCCCAGGCTTCGATAAGGACAACTGGCCAAACATGAGCGATCCGACTTGGGGCAAAGGTATCCACGACTACTACGGCACCACGTGGGAAAACGATCCCCAGCTGTGATATTGCCAACCTGCTTGGCCGGGCTCCCGGCCAAGCCTCCCCTGACCAAGGGTCCGGGACAGGGGCCTTTCGGTCGATAGCTGTCATTTTCAGGCATGCAATCATCTGTTGCCTGGTCTTGATTGGCCATTGATTACGAATTTAGATGACAGTGCTTTGATCGTTCGCGATCGCTAGGTACGTAGCACGGTCATGATGACACGAGACGGTTTTTCGCTGCTCATATGAACGGTGTTTCGGGCTATTCGTTTGTTCGCAGCTTGCCCTTCAGGCTCACCGCTATTTGGGTTCACATCGAAGCGGGGGAAATTGCTGCTCGCAATATCAATGCGCAGGCGATGACCTTCCTTGAAACGATTGCAAGTGGCAAAGGGATGGATTGATACCTTAAAGCACTGACCAGGCACCGTGGGCGAAGGGGCACTCCAGGAGTTGCGATACCGGGCACGGATGATCCCGTCCGTGATGTTCATTGCGAAACCCTCTGGGTAATCAATACTCGGTGGGTAGACGTCAACCAGTTTTGCAGTGAAGTCAGTATCCAGGCCATCTGTCTCCACCCACAACTCAAACTCGATACTGCCGGCAACCACAAGGTCTGCCGCCAACGGCTCAGTTGAGAAGCTGAGTACATCGGGTCTGTCGCTCAAAGGACGGTTGTCACCTTGGGCTCCGAAAAAACGAGCCGTCTCGCGCTGGTCGTATGCACCGCCTGCAAATACAGGCGCACCTGAGGTGAGCGCCCCACCAATGGTTGGCACTGGGTTCAGTGGATCTGCTAGGTACGTCTGGCTGCTGGAATTCGTAGGTGCTTCATCTCTCAGAACACCATCAGCGTAGAAGTGCAGCGTCATTTGCTGACTACCGGGTAAAGGCCACTGGGTTGCCGACAGCCACTCCCCGCCATGATCGATTCGTTGGGATTCGTTTCTGCTACCCGACCCACCGCCCATGATGAACACCTGCACCTGTTGGAGGGATGGCAAGGTTGCGGTTGACTGAAGCAGGTGGTTTTTAAACCACTGCAGGCGGCAAGATAGCCAGTCTTCCTCTACATGCCCATCGAACGCAGAGTTCACTCCGAACTCTGCGTCGCCACTGTGCGTGACGTTGCGATCACCGTGCAGCCACGGCCCCATAATCAGCCGTTGAGGTGCGTTCCCGTGGCGAATGAAGGCGTTGAAATTTTCCAGCGTCGAGCTGACATAGGCGTCATACCAGCTAGACATGTGGAGCACTGGAATGTCGGGAATCCTTGCGCGGTAATGGTCGGCGCAGATACCCAACTGCTTCCAATAGGCGTCGTAATTGCCCCGTCGCCACTGGTCAAGAAGGTAGTCCTCATATTCGGGGGCATGGCGTAACGGAGAGTGGCCAGCCTGCCACGGCATATTCGCAAACCATTCGTGGATGTCCTCCTGCTCAAGCGATGCTCGCAGTTGTAGATCAGTGTTTGCAGCGGGACTCTCTTTGGCCTGTTTGTAGGCCCAGGTAGCCTGCTTGAGTTCAAATGCCCCGCCTTGGCGAATTCCGCACTGGAAGGCGTTGGCGAACCCTCCTGAATCGAGAACCATCGTGCAGAGACCAGGTGGGTTAAGGCATGCCATGGCCAACTGCGTATGGGCGGCATAGGACAGACCCATACTGCCCACGCGCCCGTTACACCAAGGCTGCTCTACCAGCCAGGCGAGTGTGTCGTACCCGTCTTCACCCTCGTTGATGTACTTGACGAATTCGCCTTCGGACTCATACCGACCGCGACAGTCTTGGAAGACGGTCACGAACCCTTCGGTGGCAAAGGCGGCTGCCATTTCCTCACGCCCGAGGTGATGCCCATCCAGACGCTTCTCGGAACGAGATGGCATCGATTTGTTGTACGGGGTGCGCTCGATGATTACGGGTAGTGGAGAGTTCGTGGCATCGGGCAAATAAACGTCCGTGGCCAGCCGAACGCCATCGCGCATCGGCACCATCAAGTTTTTCAAAACGTGCATATCTGCTACTCGAAGTTGCTGGGCTGCTTGCACAGACCGTGATTAGTAACCGATGAGGACGGCGATACTGAGGAGCGCCAAGGCAATGGCGGTGAAGGCCAAGAGCAGGGGCCAGATGAAGCGCGCCCACTGGCCCCAGCCCACTTGTGCAGTGGCAAGCAGAACCAGCAAGCCGCTGGAGGTCGGTGTGATGAGGTTTGTCAGTCCATTGCCGAGCAGGAAGGCATACACAGTGGTCTGCGGCGTTACCCCAGAAAGTTGTCCGAGCGGGCCAAAAATTGGCATGGTCACGGCAGCTTGGCCTGACGTGGAGGGAATCAGAACGTCCAGCCCCAATTGGGCGAAGAACATACCGAATGCTGATACCAGTGGGCCATGCTCACCCACCAACTCAGACAGGTGATTGACGATGGTGTCGAGTACCTGACCGGTGCTCAGGATGATTTCAACCGCAGTGGCCAAGCCAATCAGTACGCCGGCCATCAATACCTTTTTCATACCATCGACGAAGGCGCCGGCAGCTTCGCTAGCCCCAATCCCGGCAACAACCGCGAACACCATGCTCAGAGCCAGGTAGTACGCGGAGAGCTCCGGATACTTCCAGTGCCACCGGTTCGATGCGTACACCAGAAATGCTACACCCAGTGCCAAGAGCATGAGATTCGCAGCATGTCGCGGATGAAGGCGTGATTGCTTGAAGTCGAATTGTGCGGTGCTGTCGAAACCGTGACGGCGAATGCTCAGCAGCACAAATGCGATGCCGACTACCAAAAAGGTGAAATAGCTGGCCACCCGCATATCGAGCCCGCTAAACATTGGCACTCCCACCAGCGGCTGGGCTACAGCTAATGCGACAGGGTTGGTGATTGAGCCGAGGTAGCCCACTTTCACCGAGATGGCCACTATCGCGAGGCCGATGATGTTGGGGAGGCCGAGCCGATTGGCCATGGCGACCATCAGCGGGACGATGAGAATGAATTCTTTCGCCAGGCCCATGAATGTGCTGCCGGCGGAGAACACCAGCATCAAACAGGGAACCAAGACGTAAATGTTACCTTTGGTGAGGCCTAGTACACGCTCTAGGCCTGCATCGATGGCGCCTGCTTTGTTCAGAACGCCAAACATTCCGCCGATGAACAGCACCATGAAAATGAGCCCTGCACGCTTTTCGATCCCTTGAGGAATCGCCATGAAGGCTTCAGTCAGGGACACAGGCCGTGCGGCCTCTGCATTAGCGGTTCGAGGCTCGACCGAGAACAATTGACTGAGGCCAGAATCCTTTTCCAGGGTCTGATATGAACCAGGGATGACAGCAATGTCCTTGCGCTCAAATTGGCCTGAGTCCACAAAGTAAGTGAACGCGAGCGCCATGAAAACGATGCTCAGCAGGATCAATGCTGGGTTGAGCTGTTTGGACGGTTTGTTGGAAGTGGGGCTGGAAGGTGCAGCCTCATCAACCTGTTCGACTATTGCCGACGGAGAGTGGGAGCGATTCATAGTGCGCATTCTCGTTTGTTGTTCTTGGGGGGCCAGGCGTTATGGCGGCACACTAGAACAACCCTTCGTGAATGCTCAACGTTATGAGTAATTCGGGTTGACCTATGCGTTACTCGTTATTCGATATCGCCTTGAGGCGTTCACTCATGTGTTCAGCGAAGGCGTCGACCAGCCTGGAGCGAGGTTGATCTTTGCGGAAAATCAGACCGAATCTGTACGGCAGCGCCGGGCGAAGCGGCCTGCTCTGAAGCGCCAAGCTACCGAAGTCTCTGGCAAGCAGTCCGTTGATGATTGAGACGCCCATCCCCTCGGCAACGAATGCACAGGCTGCGCTTACGGAATGCACTTCGACACGTACCTGCGGGGTCACACGAGCCTCTCGAAAACGCTGATCCAGTTCTGAGCGAAGATTCCTTTGCCGCCCCAGGAGAACCAAGGGAACCGCTCGAAGATGATCTACGGTGACCTCCGATAGCTCTGCCAAGGGGTGTCCCTCAGGCACCACGCAAACTCCCTCGGTCTCCAGTACCGGTTGTACCTCGAAATCAGGAAGCTCTGCGGGCAATCGGACAAACGCAAAGTCCGCACTGCGGTCGAGGACAGCACGCTCCAAGGTGTCATAGCCCCCAGTAAGGATTTCAACCACTACGTCTTCCCGCTCGCGCAGGAACTCGGCCACGATGCCCGGTAGCAGGTGATGAGTCATGCTTGTTGGTACTGCCACGCGGAGCAGAGTTCTTCGGGAGCGACCGACCCGAAGCTCGTCAGCCAAACGTTGAACACGTTGAAGGTTGTCGACGAGTGAGGAGACTTGGCCCAAGAGCTCCTCTGCTTCAGGTGTTGCCATCAACCGCCCCTTGCGGCGCAGGAAAAGTGAGAAGCCCAAGTGCTCTTCAAGCTGCGTAAGAAGCCTGCTGACAGCCGACTGGGACAGATCCATCCGCGTGGCTGCGCCTATGGTAGATCCGGTCGCCATGATGGCTTGAAATGCTTCGAGCTGTTTCAGATTCACGTCCTGCTCCCAACGACTTAAGTAGGAGCGTGTGCATAGGGTAATGCGCATCGCTCATAACGTTGTGACTTGTTTCACAGGGCGCTAGTGTCCGCCGCACGAACACGTTGAGTCCAGTCCTGACCTCCACGAGGAGGTACTGACGCCAGTTGTTCGATTGCCAATCTGCCAATAATCACAACATCTAGCAGAGACCTCCTATGCGCATGCTTTTGAGCACGGGCACCCTCGCTTGCGCGGGTGTAATGACCAGCCTCGTCCCTGATTTGGCCGTTGCCGACTTCTTCAAGGATTCCGAGGCACGTTTGGCCCTTCGAAATTACTACTTCAATGACGACTACCGAGATGGCGGTGCTGATCGCAGAGAGTGGGCCCAAGGCTTCATTCTGAAAGCGCAGTCTGGTTTCACAGAGGGGCCAGTTGGGTTCGGAATGGAAGCATTGGGGCTTTCCGGTATTCGACTGGACTCAAGTACGAATCATGCTGGAACGGGCCTACTTCCTGTTCACGACGATGGGCGTGCTGCGAGTGAATACTCCAGCCTTGGCATTACCGGAAAACTGCGCTGGCAAGACACCCTGGTCAGTACAGGCACCTTGCTGCCCAAGATTCCTGTTCTGGTATACAACGACGGGCGCCTTTTGCCTCAGACTTTTCAAGGCACTCAAGTTGAGTACACCGGCATTGATAGGCTGTATGCGCATGCTGGGCATCTGGACAAGCTGAAAGCCCGGAACTCTACCGATAGCGTTGACATCTTTGCGCAGGGCTACACCGGCGGTGAAGGCACAGACTTCGACTTCGTGGGGCTCCGCTACGACCTGAGCAAGCGGTTCAGCATGAGCAGCTACTACGGGGAGTTGCGTGATTTCTATCGGCAGCAATTTTATGGCTTGACCTATACAGCTCCTGTTGGAAAAGGAAAGCTCACAAGCGATCTCCGGTATTTCATCAGCGATGACGCCGGATCAGCCAGAAATGGTGTGGTCGATGCCGACATGTTCAGTGGGCTGTTTACCTATCGCCAAGGGGGGCATTCACTCGGGTTCGGCTACCAGGAAGTCAGCGGGAGTACGGCTCTGCCCTATGTGAGTGTGAGTACGGTTTACTCCTTCAGCAACGCCAGCATTGGAAAATTCATCCAGCCAGGGGAACGCACCTGGATGCTGCGCTACGACTTCGATTTTGCCAGTGTTGGTGTGCCGGGTCTTGCGTTCATGACCCGCTACTACAACGGTAGCGGCGGTGAGTACCGTGGGCTAGAAGCCAAAGAGCATGAGACCGATACCCAACTGAAGTACGTGGTTCAGGACGGCCTGTTCAAAGGGATAGGGGCCGAGCTTCGACACGCTATTTCAAGAAGCACCTATGCTAGTGACCGCGACAATGTTCGGGTCTATCTGATCTACGGGATCGCGCTGTGGTGAGTTCGTGTGGTTGACTCATGCTGTGAAGGCCTCGATTGCTGAGATGGCCGCGCTGGAGTAGGTGTGGGTGTCCTGCTTGCAAGGGGCAAACGCGGTTTTGATCAACAATGTCGAGGCTCTGTCCTATTCGAGTGTGGCGCTTCTGACTTTGCCAAGCCAAGTCGGTTCAGTGAAGGCGCCAACTGAATTCTTACCCAGGCTCGCAGTCTCAGAAGCACACCTCCTCAGAGAAAAAACCATGATCAGGATAGCCCTACGCATAACTGTTGCCGTTGGGTTATCGGCCCTGTTGCTGGGCTGTTCACCTCTGAAGTTTTTAAACTTCCTCACTCCGGGAGGCACATGCAACAAGGCATATGACCTGAAGTACGGTAACGATCCGCGGAACCGGCTGGATGTCTACACACCCGTCAATCTCGCCACCGACGTGCCAGTGGTAGTGTTCTTTTATGGAGGCAGCTGGAGCAGCGGTTCGCGCAGTGACTACGGCTTTGTCGGCGAAGCGCTGGCAGCACGAGGCATCGTAGCTGTAATAGCCGATTACCGGCTTTATCCGCAGGTACACTATCAGGGTTTTCTAGAAGACAGTGCGCGAGCGATCGGCTGGACCCGCGAACACATTCGCCAATACGGTGGAGATCCAGCGCGGCTATATGTGATGGGCCATAGCGCAGGCGGCTACAACGCAGCAATGGTTGCGCTAGACCCCCAATGGCTGGCAGCGGTGGACATGGAGCCTTCGATGCTCAGCGGCTGGATCGGTCTGGCCGGACCCTACGACTTTCTGCCCGTCGAAAATCCGGCGGTGAGACCGATTTTCTTTTTTCCGAATTCGCCACCCGACTCTCAACCGATCAACCACGTTGGCGCCAAATCGCCCCCTGCGCTGTTGATAGCCGCGAGGGACGATACGCTGGTCAATCCCGAGCGCAACACGGGAGGCATGGCCCGACGTTTGCGGGAGCAGGGTGTGCCCGTGCGCGAGCTCTATTTCTCCAAGCCGGGCCACGGGACATTAATTGCAGCATTCTCCCGCCCTATGCGATGGCTGGCGCCGGTTCTGGATGAGGTAGTGGCGTTCATTCATGGGCAAGGTCTAGCATCGGAAATTTCTCACGACTGATGACGGGTTTCTGCCCGGTGCGCATCCTTTATCTGGAAACGTGAAGACATTTTCGCGTGGCAATTTCCCTCATCGGACGGGGGCTATTGGCCGGTTTCTGACTAAGCTGGAATGGTCGCTTTGAGTCGAAAGCGGCCAGGCCCCATCCGTTGCAACCAGGTCTTGCCGACTAGCACGGCGGCTTGCAATGACTGCGCGGCATGCGCCTGCTTGCTGACTCACTGAGGATCTAGCCCTGATGCTTTATCACAGCCCTGCATCTGATGGGGAAGTTGACCGAGTTCGCAATGAAACACTCATGATGAGCATCGTCATGCAGACGCATCGCGAGGTCGATATCTGATTGGCTACTGATGACGATCTGAGGCCGCAACTCTGCGTCCTTGAAATGCCCCTTTCGCTGTGCATCGCCCTCAATCATCCGGGCCACTGGGTGGTCGACGTATTCCAACACGTTCACATTGTTGACCGCACATAGATGGAGATACCAAAGCTTATGGCAGGCCGATACCGAGGCCAGCAGCATGTCTTCTGGATTCCAACGTTCGGAATTACCGCGAAAGGCTGGGTCGGCGGAGCCATGGATCTGGGGCTTACCCGGGCCTTGTACAGTGAAGTCTCTTTTGTACGACGTATAGCTGGAGGTCCCTTCACCCGTGTTGCCCGTCCAGTTTACGGTCACAGCGTATGCGTGCTCTTTCATCGTAGCGCCTATGTTGTGAAATCTGCCCGGAAGATAATGTTGATCCCTACTTGCTCGGAAAACATCTTGCACGCGCTAGGCGGCTTTGTGAATCGCCCCCTCGATCACATAAAAGACTTGCGAGGTTGCATTCGGGGCTAGTGAAATGCTGTCGCCCTCGTTGATCCTCAGGAAGTTGGCGCAAAGACCAGGGCCTGTGGCTGGTCCGCTGCAGCCGAGCTTCTCGCTCAGGTCGAGTGGCACCAGGCGAGTCGGCCCCGAATTGCAGAGCTGGGCAGGAAAGGTCTGATAGGGAACCTTGCTGATCAGCTTGGCGCCAATTGGGTTTGCAGCTTTGCTGTACTCGAAAAATTCAGCTTCTGCTTCATGAAGAGTGCGGGACAGGATCTTATGTTCAGTCGCAGGTGCGTTCACGGTCGCGCCTCATTGGTATCGATGTGGGGGCTGGGCGAATCCACTATACGAAGGCAACAGAAGTTGGATTAAGCACCTGTCCCGCAAAGCAGTTGTGTGCGTTAGGGGTTGATCTTTCAACGAGGTAGGAATGCTGGTAGGCATATGGGAAGCGGGCCTGCACCTGGAGCGCTGCACGTGCGACTTCCACGAGCTTTGTCACATCGCTCTTGGCGCATCACCCTCTGCCTGATCGTGCCACTGGCGCTGGTCACGGTGCTGTGCAATGCCCTGATGGCCTTGCTGGGGATCGGCGTGAAGGTCAATACGCTGCCGGTGGTGGCCCTGGGTGTGGGCGTAGGGGTGGACTATGGCATCTACCTGTTCGAGCGGATCAAGCACGAGATGCACGAACGCGCGTTGAGCCTGCGCGAGGCATTTGTCGAGGCACTGAAACAACGCGGCACGGCGTCGGTGTTCACGGCCGTGACCATGACCCTGTCGATTGCTACCTGGGCGTTCTCCACGCTCAAGTTCCAGGCCGACATGGGCGTTCTGCTGGCCTTCATGTTCCTGGTCAACCTGCTGGGCGCGATCCTCTTGCTGCCCGCGCTGGCTGCCTGGCTGCTGCACCCGGCCAAGTCACACCGGCTAGCGTAGAACAACGCAGTCGGGCAAGCGATCCTGCTTGATCCATTCATCGACGCTTGTCGGCGCCTTTGCCGACAGGCCCGACCCCGGGAATTGGGGTCGGGCTGCTTTTCTACTGCTAAAGTCCTTGGCTGAAGGCCTTCAGCGAGCACTGGCATTGTGTCTGCGATGCCCTGAAACCCAGCAATTCACGGCAGCCTGACAACCGTTTAGAATGCCGCCTCCTTCCTTTTCGGCCACGCTGCCGTGCACCGCCCAGGCGTTGATTCGCGAAGCGGTCATACACGCCGCCGACGTCCACAGGCTCGCCCCGCAAAGGCGCGCCACGTTTTCATCATCCTGTGAACGAGGTTGATTCGATGATCATTCGCCAGGGCATTGCCGCGGACCATCCGCTGCTGCTCGACATCTGGCTGCGCGCCGTGCGTGCCACCCACCATTTCCTGCAACCTGCCGATATCGAGGCGCTGATAGTGCCACTGCGTGACAGCTACCTGCCCGCTGTCGAGCTGATGGTCGCGATCGATACCAAAGACACCCCGCTGGGTTTCATCGGCCTGAGTGACGACCATGTGGAAATGCTTTTCGTCGACCCTGACCTGCATGGCCAGGGCATCGGCCGGGCATTGCTGGATCATGTTCGCGCCTCGCGACAGGCGCTCAGCGTCGATGTGAACGAGCAGAACCCGCAGGCGGTGGGCTTCTACCTGCACTATGGGTTCATCCAGACCGGCCGTTCCCCGCTGGACGGCGAAGGCCGGCCGTTCCCGTTGCTGCACATGAGCTTGCCGGGCTGAACGTAGGTTCGAACCCAGTGGGTGGGTGAGGGCGCCCTTACCGGGCCAGTGGCCGAGCAGTAGCCAGCGGGGCTCGGGGTGCCGCCAGCCAACGCGGCGGTACCTGCCCACGGCCGATGCCGTAGTAGGTCAGGCCGGCGGCGGCCATGTGCTCGGGTTCGAACAGGTTGCGGCCGTCGAACACCACCCGATCGGCCAGCTGCTGCGGCATCTGCTCCAGGTTCAGCACCCGGTAGTCCTGCCACTCGGTGACGATCACCAGGGCGTCGGCGCCGTGCAGCGCATCCTCCTTGCATGGCACCAGTTGCAGGTCGGCGCGCGGGCCGTAGTGCCGACGGATCTGCGCCATGGCCTGCGGGTCGTGGGCCTGTACCCGCGCACCTGCGGCCCACAGGGATTCCAGCAGTACGCGGCTGGAGGCTTCGCGGATGTCGTCGGTGTTGGGCTTGAACGACAGCCCCCACAGGGCGAAGACCTTGCCACGCAAACCGCCGGGGTAATGCCGCTGGATCTTGTCGAACAGCCGGTGCTTCTGGCGCTGGTTGACCGCCTCCACCGCGTGCAGCAGCTGCGGCTCGAAGCCTTCGGCCTCGGCGCTGCGGCGCAGGGCTTGCAGGTCTTTGGGGAAGCACGAGCCGCCAAATCCGCAGCCGGCGTAGATGAAGTCGTAGCCGATGCGCGGGTCCGAGCCGATGCCGCGGCGCACCATCTCGATGTCGGCGCCCAGGTGCTCGGCCAGGTTGGCCATTTCGTTGATGAAGGAAATCTTCGTCGCCAGCATGCAGTTGGCTGCGTACTTGGTCAGCTCGGCGCTGCGCGCGTCCATCACCATGAATTTTTCCCGCTTGCGGTTGAACGGCTGGTACAGCTCGCGCAGCAGCTCAACTTCGGCCGGCGCGGCGCCGCCGATGATGATGCGCTCGGGGCGCATGCAGTCATCCAGGGCTGTGCCTTCCTTGAGAAACTCCGGGTTGCTGATGACCTGGAAGCGCTCGGTGTCAGCCACTGCCTGGGCGATGCGTGCTTTGATCCGGTCCACCGTGCCCACTGGCGAGGTGGACTTGTTGACGATCACCTTGGTGCCCTCGGCGTGTTCGAGAAGAGTGTCGACCACGGCGAACACCTGGCTCAGGTCGGCGCCGCCATCGGCCAGCGGCGGAGTGCCGACAGCAATGAACAGCAAGCGGGCAAAGTGGCTGGCAAGGCCCGGGTCGGTGGTGAAGCGCAAGCGCCCGCACGCCAGGTTTTTTTCCAGCAGGGGCGCCAGGCCCGGCTCGAAGATCGGGCAATGGCCTTGTTCGAGGGCGCTGACCCGTTCGGCATCGACATCCATGCACAGCACCGAGTGCCCCACCTCGGCCAGGCACACTGCCTGAGTCAGGCCAACATAGCCGGTACCAAAAACCGTAACCTTCATGTGACAGCTCCGTCGTCGTCCATAGGCAGATCGCGGCAAGCTGAAAAAAAATGTCACGTTTGTATTGAGGATTTGTGACCACGCTGACCTGAAACCCACCGCGTACCCGCCCTCAGGCCATGGGGTTTTTACTGGGAATGAAGAATCCGACAAAAGCAATGTTAGCGCTAACAGTCTGATGTTACAGTGCCCTCCATTCGATGACACATCCTTGGAGGACACTTCATGTTGACCTGCGGAGAACTGCTGGTTGAGCTGCTGGAAGGGCTTGGCGTGGATACCGTGTTCGGTATTCCCGGCGTGCACACCGTGGATCTGTATCGCGGCCTGCCCAATACCGCCATCCGCCACGTGACGCCGCGCCATGAGCAGGGCGCCGGCTTCATGGCCGACGGCTATGCCCGCGTTTCCGGCAAGCCGGGCGTGTGCTTCATCATCACCGGCCCGGGCATGACCAACATCACCACGGCCATGGGCCAGGCCTATGCCGACTCGATCCCGATGCTGGTGATCTCCAGCGTCAACAACACCGGGCAACTGGGCATGGGCGGTGGCCGCCTGCACGAGCTGCCCTCGCAGAGCAACCTGGTGTCCGGCGTGGCCGCCTTCAGCCACACCCTGATGCGCCCGGACGAGCTGCCCCAGGTGCTGACCCGCGCCTTCGCTGTGTTCAACGGCGCCCGTCCGCGCCCCGTACACATTGAAATCCCCATCGACGTGATCACCGCGCCGGCCGACCATGTGCGCCGCAAGCTGGGCGCGCTGCCGAGCCGCCCGGGGCCGTGCCCGCACGCCATCGTTCACGCCGCCGCCATGCTCAAGGCTGCCAAGCGCCCGCTGCTGCTGCTGGGTGGCGGCTGCGCCGACGCCGCCGCCGAGGCCCAGCGCCTGGCCGAAGCCCTGGATGCACCCACCGCTTACACCATCAACGCCAAGGGCGTACTGCCCAAAGGCCATAGCTTGGCGCTGGGTAGCAACCAGACTTGGGTGCCGGTGCGCAAGATGGTGCTGGCTTCGGACCTGATCCTGGCCATCGGCACTGAACTGGGCGAGACCGACTACGACGGGGTGTTCGACGGCAACTTCCGCATCGAGAGCCCGCTGATCCGCATCGACATCGACGCCGAGCAGCTGAACCGCAATTACCCGGCAGACCTCGCCATCCTCAGCGACGCTCGCCAGGCCATGCAGGCCCTGGTGGCGGCCTTGGGGGAGGTGCCGGCGTTCAATGCCGAAGGCGTGGGCAGCCAACGCGCGGCCACGGTGCGTGCGGAGCTGGACGCCCAGTGGCCGGCCAACTGGAAGGGCCAGTGCAAGGTGCTGGACACCCTTCAGCGCACCCTGCCGGACCTGATCGTGGCGGGCGACTCCACCCAGCCGGTGTACTCGGGCAACTACCTGTTCGAAGCCACCCGCACCCGCAGCTGGTTCAACTCCGCCACTGGCTACGGCACGCTCGGCTACGGTCTGCCGGCTGCCATCGGCGCCAAGTTGGCGGCACCGCAGCGCCCTGTGATCGCATTGATCGGCGATGGTGGCATCCAGTTCACCCTGCCGGAGCTGGCGTCGGCGGTAGAAGCCGGCGCGCCCATCATCGTGCTGCTGTGGAACAACAGTGGCTACGGCGAAATCAAGCGCTACATGCAGAACCGCGACATCCCCACCCTGGGCGTCGACATCTACACGCCGGATTTCCAGGGCCTGGCCCGCGCCTTCGGCTGCAACGCCGAGAAGGTCACCAGCCTGGATCACTTGGCAGCGCTGCTCGAGGCCGCCGCCAAGGCCGATCGCCCAAGCTTGATCGAGGTGTGGGAGCACGCTGACTTCCTGGCCTGATGGCGCAACCGTGGCCCTGCCTGTGGGGGCGAATGAATTCGCCGCCTCAGGCAGGGACTTGCCCATTCACAGGGCCGTTCAGGGATAATGCGCCCCTTACCACAGGCGCCAGAGGCCAGGATGTCCACCAAGAGCAAACCCGCCACCCTGCATGACGTCGCTCGATTGGCCGGGGTATCCGGCATGACGGTCTCGCGGGCGCTGAGCAAGCCGGACAAGGTTTCCGAACGCACTCGGCAGAAGATCGAGCAGGCGGTGCGCGAGCTGGGCTACGTGCCGAACCTGGCTGCCAGCCAGCTGGTGACCGGGCGCAGTGGCATCATCGGCGCGATGATCACCACCATCACCAACCCCATTCTCGCCACCACCATCGAGGTGCTTCAGCAAGGCCTGGCCCGTGCCGGCTACCACCTGCTGATCGGTGAGACGCGCTTCTCCCAGGACGAGGAGCACAAGCTGCTGCGGGCTTTCCTCGGCCGTCAGCTGGACGGCCTGATCCTCGCCTACGGCTATCACTCGGCGCAAACCCTGGCGCTGTTGCAGTCCGCCGACATCCCCCTGATCGAACTCTGGGACTTGCCCGAGGGCGAGGTGCCGCGCCAGCCCGTGGGGCAGGTGGTGGGTTTCTCCAACTGGGCGGCCGGGGCCGCGGCCGGGCGCCACCTGGTGGAGTCCGGTTATCGCCGGCCGGCGTTCTTCGGCTATGACGACGAGCGCGAGAACCTGCGCTTCGCCGGTTTCCGCCACGCGGTGCGCGACGCGATCGGTGTCGAGCCGCAACGCTTCAACACGTCCCCCATACCCCAGGTCGACGACGGCGTGGCGGTGATCGAGCGCCTGGTGCGGGGCGAGATCGATTGCGACGGGGCGTTCTTCACCAACGACATGCCGGCCCTCGGCGCGCTGTTCACCTGCCAGCGCCTGGGCTTGGACGTGCCCGGGCGCCTGGGCATCTGCGGCTTCGGCGATATGCCCATCGCGCGGGTGGCCACACCGTCGCTCACCAGCGTGCGGATCCCCTCCGAGCGCGTGGCCGACGCCACCGTGGAGCTGCTTTTCCAGCGCATCCGCAACGAGGCGCCCAGTGCGGTCAATGTGGATGTGGGCTGCGAGCTGGTGGCGCGCGAGTCCACCGCGCTGCGCGGTTGAGTCCTCAGGGCGTTAGCAGTACATGTACGGCACGCGGGCCATGGGCGCCGTAGAGCAGCTGGCCGCCGATATCGGCGGTGCTGGAGGGGCCACCCACCAGGTGCAGCGCCTCACCCGGATGCCCGCCCACCAACGGCCACAGCTGCTCCAGCCGGCCCACCAGGCGCGCCTTTGACAGCACCACCAGATGATGCTCTGGCAAAAAGCCCGAGCGCGGTGGATGGTCGGGGCCTGCCAGAAACACCAGGCTGCCGCTGGCCGCCACGGCAGCGAAGGCACGGGTTACCGCCACTTGGTGATGGGGCAGGGCGCCGCCCACATCCACCGCCACGCCCCGCCAGCACTCGTGCGCCAATCCCGGCGCCAGAGCCACCGCATGGGTGAGGCCCCGCGTTGCCAGGTAGGCTGCCACGGCGCCGGCGAGCTCGCCTGGGCTGGCCAGGGTTTGCAAGGTTACCCCGGTAAGCGCCAGGCGCTCACCCAGGCGCTGCTCCAGGTCGCTGCCGTCGCCCGTGACGATCGCGGCGGGCGGTGGCGCCGGCTGGACGCAATCGCCCGGTTGACGCCCCAGCGCCTGGCGCACCTTGCCAAGGATGGCCGCACGTGAGCAAGTCATTGGCGTTTCTCCTTCTGCTGACGTTGCCAGCGTTGCTGGAAGGTGGCGCCCTGGGGCGCGGGCAGGTCGCGCTCGGCGGTCCAGGCGCCTGCCAGTGGCAGGCGGCGGAGCCGGCCACGGCCGCGCGCGGCCAGTTTCAGGGCGCAGGCTAGCAGGGCGGTAAGCCGGTGGTAGAGCGCCGGGCGCCGCGCCAGCGCCGCCCACACGCGCAGGCCCAGGCGGGTGCCGGTGGGCGTCAGCTGCCGTTGCCACTGCTGTTCGCGCAGCGCGCGGAGCATGTCGGGGAGGGGAATCTGCAGGGGGCAGACTTCCTTGCAGCGGCCGTTCAGGGTACAGGCGTTGGGCAGGTCGCGGGTGCCTTCCAGACCGGCGAGGTTCGGCGTCCACACCGAGCCCATGGGGCCTGGGTAGATCCAGCCATAGGCGTGGCCGCCGACCCAGTTGTAGACGGGGCAGTTGTCCATGCACGCCGCACAGCGGATGCAGCGCAGCATGGGGCGGAAGGCGCCGGCGAGCATCTCGCTGCGGCCGTTGTCCAGCAGGACCACATGGCATTGCTCGGGGCCGTCGCTATCGGCGCCGCCATACACCGAGGTGTAACTGGTCAGCGGCTGGCCGGTGGCACTCAAGGCCAGCAACTGCAGGTGGGTGCCGGCATCCGCCAGGGTCGGCAGCACCTTCTCGATGCTCGCCAGGACGATGCGCACCGGCGGCAGCAGGCTGGTAAGGTCGCCATTGCCTTCGTTGGTCACCAGCACATGGGTGCCGTCCTCGGCGATGAGGAAGTTGGCCCCGGTGATGCCCACATCGGCCGCCAGGAACTGACCGCGCAGCAGGCGCCTGGCTTCGGCCAGAAGTTCGGCCGGGTCTTCCAGGTATCGCTCGCGCCCCAGCCCCTGGTGATGCTGGTGGAAGAGTGCCTGCACCTGGCGCAGGGTCTTGTGGATCGCCGGGCCGTTGATATGGCTGGGCGGCTCGTCGGCCAGCTGCAGGATGTATTCGCCCAGATCGGTCTCGACGCGCTCGATGTTGGCGTGGGCCAGGGCCGCGTTGATGCCCATCTCCTCGCCGATCATAGTCTTGCCCTTGATCACCCGGCGCGCACCGGCCTGACGGCAGATGGCGAGCACCTGCTGCTGCGCCTCTTCGGGGGTCGCGGCCCAGTGCACCTGGATGCCCCGCGCTTGCGCGGCGGCTTCGTAGCGTTCCAGGTAGTGGTCGAGATGGGCCAGGGTGTGGTCCTTGACGGCCCGGGCCCGTTCGCGCAGGGCCTGGAAGCTGCCGCTGGCCGCCACCTGCTCGCGCACATGGGCGGCGAAGCGGCGATTGTCGGCCATGGCCTCTTGCAGGTCCGGATCGAACAGGGCGGCGCGGACACTGGGCTGAAAGTGGGCAGAGCGCAGTTCCATCAGGTGCTCCTGCCTTCGCCGATGGCCGGGGCGTCGGTCATGCCGGCCAGCACCTCTGCGGTGTGAAACACCCGCACCGACTGGCCCAGGCGGGTCAGCCGGCCGCTGATGTTGAGCAGGCAGCCGAGGTCGCCGCCGAGCAGGGTGTCAGCGCCGCTGGCGCGGATACTGGCGACCTTTTCGCTGGCCATCCGCGCGGAAATATCGGGGTACTTGAGGCAGAAAGTGCCGCCAAAGCCGCAGCAGGTCTGCCCGTGCGCCATCTCCACGAGCTTCAGGCCCACCACGCCGGCCAGCAGGCGTCGCGGCTGTTGCTCGATACCCAGCTCGCGCAGGCCGGAACAGCCGTCGTGGTAGGTGACACTGCCCGGGTAAGCGGTGGTTGGCTGCCAGGCCATCGTCTCGTCGAGGAAACTCAGCAGCTCATGGCTGCGCTCGGCCAGGGCCAGGGCGCGCGAATGCCAGGCGGGGTCGTCCTTGAGCAGCTCGGGGTAGTGCCGCTTGATCATGCCGAGGCAGGCGCCCGATGGGGCCACCAGGTAGTCGTAATGCTCGAAGGCCGCGATCAGCTGCTTCGCCAGCGCCCGGGCCGGGTCGGCGGCGCCGCTGTTGTAGGCTGGCTGGCCGCAGCAGGTCTGGGTTCGCGGCACCTCGACTCGGCAGCCTGCCTGTTCCAGCAAGTCCACGGCGGCGAAGCCGACGCTGGGGCGGTGCAGGTCCACCAGGCAGGTGACGAACAGCCCCACCCGAGGGTTTTTCTGGCTGATGGACATGAGGCGTCTCCGAAGCAAGGTGACAGGCAATCTATGTTAGCGGTAACATTCATGTCAAATCCAAATCACGAGCGTTGGCCCGCAGGCCCGTGCTGTGGACAATGAGCGCCTCTGCGTACCACGAGACGAGCTGCCCTTGACCGACCATGCCTTCGACCTCGCCCGCTGGCTGAGCCATGAAGCCCCGCTGATTGAGGCCATCGGCCGTGCCGATTTCCCTGCGCGACTGCTGCAGTCGGTGTTTGCGGCAGTGCCCATCGACACCGCCTTCATCGTCGCCCACGTGCCGGCACGGCCGCCGGCGATGCTGGAGGCGGGCCGGGTATTGCCCGAACGGCGAGAAGAGATCCAGCGCTACCTGGTGGGGCCCTACCTGCTTGACCCAGTACGCCAGGCCTGTATCGAAGGGCGGCGGGGCGTGCTGCGGCTGGCTGACATCGCGCCGGACGGTTTCCAGGCGTCGGAGTATTACCGCAGCTTCTACGTGTCCCATGGGCTGGCGGACGAAGTGAACATCCTCATCGACCTCGCCGGTGCCGGCGGCCTGGCCCTGTCCATGGGGCGTCTCGCTGGCCATGGCGCCTTCGCCGCCGAGGCGCTGGCGAGGTTGCAGGCCATCGAGCCGCTGGTGGGGGCCGCCGCCCGCCGCCACTGGGGCGCCGTCCTGGTGGACGGGGAGGGCGAGGGGCAGGCCTTGCACCGGCAGCTGCAGCGTGCCTTCGAGCGCTTCGGAGAGGGTTGCCTGACCGAGCGCGAGGCCGAGGTGGCGAGGCTGATCCTGCGCGGGCATTCCTCCAAGTCGGTGGCCCACGCACTGGCCATCTCCACCGACACCGTGGGCGTCCATCGCAAGAACATCCACGCCAAGCTCGGCATCAGCTCCCAGGGCGAGCTGTTCTCCCAGTTCATCGCCAGCGTCACCGCCTCCGGCGTGGCCTGAGCCGGGTCCTACCCTGATCCGGGTATGGTTGGGTTCGCCCGCCGACTCTAGGCTGCCTCTCGTATCCACCACCGACCCCACGCCGGTGGTCCGTCGAGAGAGCATCCCATGGCCAACACCCACACTGCTTCACTTCGCATCGATGGCGAACGCCTCTGGGCCCGCCTCATGGCGATGGCGCAAATCGGCGCCACCGACCAGGGCGGCTGCAATCGCCAGGCCCTGACCGACCTCGACAAGGCCGGTCGCGACCTTTTCGTCGGCTGGTGCATCGAGGCTGGCTGTACTGTGAGCGTCGACCGGATGGGCAATATCTTCGCCCGCCGCGCCGGGCTCGACGACAGCCTGGCGCCGGTGCTTACCGGTTCGCACCTGGACACACAGCCCACCGGCGGGCGCTTTGACGGCGTCTATGGCGTGCTCGCCGGCCTGGAGGTGATCCAGACCCTGAACGACGCCGGCCTGTGCACCCGCGCACCCCTGGAGGTAGCGGTGTGGACCAACGAGGAGGGCGCGCGCTTTTCGCCGGCGATGATCGGCTCTGGCGTCTGGGCCGGCGCCTTCGACCTCGCCTATGGCCATGGCCGTGCCGACCGCCAGGGCCTGACCCTCGGCGCCGAGTTGGAACGTATCGGCTACCTCGGCGAACTACCGGCACAGGCCAGGCCCCTGGCTGCCGCCTTCGAAGTACACATCGAGCAAGGCCCGATCCTCGAAGCCGAGCACCTCACCGTAGGGGTGGTGACCGGGGTGCAGGGCATTCGCTGGTACGACCTGACCCTCACCGGCCAGCCGGTGCATGCCGGGCCGACGCCGATGACCGTGCGGCGGGATCCTTTCATGGGCTTGGCCGCAATCCTTGCGCGCCTGTATCGCCTGGCCGAAGAACACGGGCCCTGGGCCCGGGTGACGTTCGGCGACATCCGTGTCGAACCCGGCTCACGCAACACGGTACCCGAGCGCCTAGTGCTGGCAGTGGACCTGCGCCACCCCGAGCAGGCTGTGCTGGATCGGCTGGACGCCGCCTTTCGCGCGATCGTCGCCGAAGAGACAGGGCGCTTGCGCCTCGAAGCCGATATCCGTGAGGAGTGGCATTCCCCGGCGGTGGCCTTCGATGCCGACTGCGTGGCCGCGGTGCAGGACGCCGTGGCGCAATTGGGCTACTCGCACA
This sequence comes from Pseudomonas sp. KU43P, assembly GCF_033095865.1. Lineage (NCBI taxonomy): Bacteria > Pseudomonadati > Pseudomonadota > Gammaproteobacteria > Pseudomonadales > Pseudomonadaceae > Pseudomonas > Pseudomonas sp. KU43P. Next base: position 2,429,067 of record NZ_AP019365.1, read on the forward strand.
TGCCCATGTGCAGTGGTGCCGGCCACGATTCGGTGTACCTGGCGCGGGTCGCCCCCACCAGCATGATCTTCGTCCCCTGCAAAGGTGGCATCAGCCATAACGAGGCTGAGGACGCCGCCCCCGCCGACCTCGAGGCCGGCGCAAACGTCTTGCTACACGCCATGTTGCGCATGGCCCATTCCTGACCTGGAGAACACCATGAGTGCATTCACCCTCAAGCACCGCCGCGACAGCGGCGACACACCGCGCCTGGAGCACTGGGGCGCCAACTCCGAATACGGCACCCTGCGTGACGTGCTGCTGGGGCCGGTGGACCACTACCACTGGCTGGAGACCAGCTCCATTTCGAAGAAGAGCCTGCGCCTGGGCTACCGCTTCGACGCCGATGTGGCCCGTGCCCAGCACGCCGAGATGGTTGACGCCTACCGCGAGGCGGGGGTGAAGGTGCACATGCTGCCCACCGACCCCAACCTCAAGTATCAGGTGTTCGCCCGCGACTCGAGCGTGATGACCCCCTTCGGCCCGATCGTCACCCAGATGGCCCAGTGGTGGCGCCGTGGCGAGTACGCCCCGGTGATCCAGTTCTACAAGGACAACGATATTCCGATCTATGACATGATCAGCGCCGGCTCATTCGAGGGCGGTGACTTCATGATGCTGCAGCCGGGGGTGATCCTCTGCGGCTACACCGGCGAGCGCTCCCAGGCGCCGGCGGTTCAGCAGATGAAGGGCTGGCTGGAAGCCGAGGGTTGGGAAGTGAAGCTCTACGGCATGGACCCGTACTTCGTGCACATGGACGCGCTGTGCGTGATGCTCGCCGACCGCTTGGCGGCGGTCTGCGTCGATGCGGTGGAGCCCGAACTGGTGAATTGGCTGAAGGCCAAGGGCATCGAGATCGTCGATATCCCCTTCAAGGACGCCATGGAGCTGGGCTGCAACGTGGTGGCCCTGGGCGAGGGGCGAGTGCTGCTGCCGTCCACCAGCCTGACCCTGAAGGAGAAGTGCCTGGCCCTGGGTTTGAAGGTCTATGACCCGGACATCAGCATGATCGCCAAGGGGGGTGGTGGCGTGCACTGCATGTGCCAGCCGCTGCGGCGTGATTGGGTGTAATCGGCCACGGCTGAATGCCTTGTTTACCCCTCTCCCTGACAGGAGAGGGGTAACCGTGGGCATCGAACGCGCCGTAGCGTTCAATCCGGACCCGGCTCCCTCCACTGCAGCAACCAGTCGACAAGATGCTTCACCTTGGCATCGTTGTTCTGCTTCGGCCACACCACGTAGTACCGTCCCGCCACCAGCGCCTCCTGGCAGGCAAGCACCAGCAGCCCTTCGCAAACCTCCCGCTCGACGAAGAAGCGCGGCAGCACCGTGACGCCAAGCCCATGCAGGGCGGCATCGAGCACGAATTGGAAGTGCTCCAGGCGCTGGCCGGGCAGGGCTTCGATTTCCTTTGCCGACAGACCGGCATGGTGCAGCCAGAGCTGGGTCGAGGATTTTGTCAGGCCGGTGAGGGAGCTGTGGTGCAGCAGTGGATAGCGCAGGATGTCACGTCGCTCGATGATCGGTCCAAAACGCTCCAGCAGGTCGGGAGTGCACACCGCGACCATTTCCCCCTCCATCAGCAGGCGGGAGTCGAACTCGGCCCAGTTGCCGTCGCCGTAGAGGATGCCGACGTCGTAGCCTTCATACCGGTCATACAGGCGCCGCAGGTCGTTCATGATCTCCAGCTCGACCTCGGGGTGTTCCCGGGCGTAGCTCTTGAGCTTGGGCAGCAACCAACGGGTGGTGAAGGACGGCTCGGCGCCGACCCGCAGGCGCCTGGAATGGCTGCTGCTTACGCGCAGGGTGGCGGCCTCCAGCTGGTCCAGCAGCAGCGCGACTTCCTGTACGTACTCACGGCCCTTGTCGGTCAGCAGCAAGCGCTGGCGGACCTTTTCCACCAGGGGGCAGCCGAGCATGTCCTCGAGGTTCTTGATCTGCCGGCTCACGGCGCTCTGGGTGAGGTTCAGCTCTTCGGCCGCGCGCGTCACGCTCATGTACCGGGCGAAGGCGGAGAAGCAGCAGAGGGAGATCATGCTGGGGAGCTGTCTGCGCATCGGAGTTCATGACGTTTTGGAATGATTGTCTGCAAGATAAATCGATATTCGCCCCCAGGCAAGCCCCCTAATCTACCTCCTCGAAGGACCATAGGCGGGTAGGCGCACAGGCCGTGCGTAGGCATCAGGGATGCACCGTGCTGCCCAGCGATAGCCGCACCTGAACGACTGGATGGTTCCATGATTACAACAACGAACGAACGAATGCTCCGCACCGATCTCGCCGCCGCCTACCGGCTGCTGGAGGTCAACGGCTGGAGCGACCAGGTCTTTACCCATATCTCGGTCAGGCTGCCGACGGACGAGCCGGCCTTCCTGATCAACCCGTACGGTCTGCGCCCCAGCGAGGTGTGCGCCTCCAACCTGGTGGCCATCGACGTCAATGGCCGCAAGCTCGATGACAGTGCTCCCGAAGTGAACCCCGCCGGTTTTACCGTGCACAGTGCCGTGCACATGAGCCGCCACGACGCCGTCTGCGTGATGCATACCCACACCCTGGCCGGCATGGCCGTCGCCGCCCTGAAAGAGGGCCTGCTGCCGCTGAACCAGACCAACATGATGTTCTACGACCGTGTGGCCTACTACGACTACGAGGGTGTGCCCCTGGACCTGGAAGTGCGCCAGCGCATCGTCGACGCCCTGGGCGACAAGCACAGCGCCATCCTGCGCAACCACGGTTTGCTCACCGTGGGCCGAAGCGTCGCCGAAGCCTATTTCCGCATGTACTACCTGGACCAGGCCTGCCGGATCCAACTGCAAGCCCTGAAGACCGGCCGTGAACTGACCGTACCGGACCACGAGGCCTGCGAGTTCACCGCACGGCAGATGGAGAACGAGCGTTACCACCTGGAAAGCGTTGACCTGGTGTGGCAGTCCGAACTGCGCCGGCTTGACCGCCTGGATGCGACTTTCCGGGCCTGAGTCCCTGCGTTGCGCCTTGAATCGCGATGAACAATGCCTGCGTACTGGAACGCCAGCGGGCGCTAGGTCCACTACAACTACAAAAAGGTGTGAACCCATGAACGAACAACCCGAGTCCGGCGTCTTCGCGAAGTCCGGAGGCCTCTTGATGCAGTACAGCCCCGCACAGCTGCTGCGCTTCCTGATCCCCTCGTTGATCGGCGTGATGCTGTTTCTGGTGCCGATCGAGATCAACGGCAAGAGCAACATCCTGATCGCCTTCCTGATCGACTACATCAACGACGTGGTCAAGCCGCTGATGGTGCCGGTCACCGTCGGCGTTGCCACCATTCCCAGCCTGCTCACCGTGCTGGTCACCTTCAGCTCGCTGAAGAAGCATCCCAACCGCTTCGTCCAGTTGTTCAACCCCGGCATGGGCTGGACCGTCGTGCGCGTCATCGGCGCCGTGCTGATGGTCATGACCTATTGGAAGATCGGCCCGGAGTGGGTCTGGCACCGCAACACCGGCGGCGTGATGCTGTATGACGTCGGCCCGGTGGTCCTGGCCATTTACTTCCTGTCGGCCGTGCTGCTGCCGCTGCTGACCGACTATGGCCTGATGGAGTTCGTCGGCAGCCTGGTCAGCCGTGGCTTCGAGAAGCTCTTCGGCCTGCCCGGCCGCGCCGCGGTGGACTGCATGGCCTCCTGGCTGGCCGCCTCCAGTGTCGGCATCATCCTCACCACCCAGCAGTACCGCCAGGGCTTCTACTCCAGCCGCGAAGCCTGTGTGATCGCCACCAACTTCTCCATCGTGTCGATCGCCTATTCCTACCTGTTGCTGAAGCTGATCGGCATGGAACACATGTTCCTGCCCTGGTACGCGGCCGTTGCCGTCACTGGCCTGATCTGCGCCCTGATCGTGCCCAAGCTGCCGCCCCTGCGTGGCAAGCCCAACGCCTACAATCCGCTCGTCGGCAAGCAGCTGCGCACCGATCGACGCGAAGGTGAAGGCCTGATGGCACTGGGCCTGCGCCGAGCAATCGAGCGTGCCGATACCGCGCCGTCGATCTTCGCCCAGCTGCGCCATGGCGTGCATGTGAGCCTGGACATCGCCATCTCGGTCTACCCGGCGATGATGGTGATCGGCTGCCTGGGCTTGTCGCTGGTGGAGTTCACCCCGCTGTTCAAGTACCTGTCGATGCCGCTGGTGCCCTACATGGAGCTGCTGCAGCTGCCGGAAGCCGAAAAGGCCGCCCCGGCCCTGCTGGCGGGCATGGTCGACAGCATCATGCCGTCCATCCTTGGCGCATCCATCCAGAGCGAAGTGACCCGCTTCGTCATGGTTGGCGTGGCGGTCAACCAGATCATCTTCTTCACCGAAGCGGCCATCCTGCTGATTCGCGCCGATATCGGCCTGAAGCCGCTGGACCTTCTGCTGATCTACATCGTGCGGGTGCTCGTCTCCCTGCCGATCCTCGCCCTGCTCGGTCACCTGATCGTCGGCTGACGCGCCGCCGGAGCGCCCATGGCGCTCCGGCCCATAACCAGAAAATCACCTAGCTTCGGATTCGACTGCCATGGACCAACACACCGACTACCGCTCCAGCAACGTACCCGGCCCGCTCGGTGCCGCCGACCTGGTGCTGACCAACGGCCGCATCTATACCGTGGACGCCGCCAACCCATGGGCAGAGGCCGTGGCCATCCGTGGCGGGCGCTTCATCGCGGTTGGCACAAATGCCGACATGGACAGCCTGACGGGGCCGCGCACCCAGGTCCTGGACCTCAAGGGCCGCTTCGCCATGCCGGGCCTGTACGACATGCACACCCACCCGGACCTGAAGCTGGCCCCGGGTTACGCTGGCTACCTGGAAGTGGGGGTGGAAGACCCGACGCCGGAACAGGTCCGCCAGGCCGTCCTCGACTACGCCGCAGCCCACCCCGGCGATGGCTGGGTCTATGGCCAGTACTTCGTCCGCTACACCTTCAAGCAGGCCGGCCTGGTACCGGATCGCCACTGGCTGGACAGCGTCCTGCCGGATCGCCCGGTGGCCATCCTCGACCGCTCCTGGGGCTGCATGATGGTCAACTCCAAGGCCCTGGAGCTGGCCGGCATCGACGCCGAGACCATGGACCCGCGCCATGGCTACATAGAGCGCGACAGCGTCACGGGCGAACCCACCGGTATCCTGGTGGATGGTGCCTATGCACTGATGCACGCCGCCATGCCGCCCACCCCGCAGTACGCCCTCAAGCGCGCCTATCGTGAAGGTGTGTGGTTCCAGAGTGGCCATGGGGTGGTAGGCACCAAGTTCGTCCACGTCTGCGAGCATCGCCTGGATGCCCTGAAATCCATCGACCAGGCCGGCGAGCTCTCGGTACGGGTCGAAGCCGCCATCAGTTGGCAGGACGACATCTTCCCGGTGAAACGCCGCTGGCAATTGCTGGCCGGCGAGCGCCACTACTACCGCAGCGCCCGGCTCAACGCCAACGCGGTGAAGTTCCACTTCGACGGCACTCACGAATCCCGCTCGTCCTACCTGTCCAGTGCCTGGCCGGGTGACAGCAGCTGGCGTGGCCACCTCAACATGACCCCGGAGCACATCACCGACATGGTGGTGGACATGGACCGCAAGGGCATCCGGGTGATTGCCCACTGCACCGGCGACGGCGCTTCCGACCTGTTCCTCGACGCGGTGGCGCAAGCGCGCCAGCGTAACGGCTACAGCGGCGTGCGCCACCAGTGCGCGCACAGTACCACGCTGCTGGATGCCAACCTGCCTCGCTTCGCCGAACTCAACGTCACCGCCGAATTCTCACCGGTGGGCTGGTTCCCCTCGTCCTTCGCCAATGCCCGCGCGGTGTTCGGCGAGGACCGCATGCAACGCGCCTACAACTTCAAGGGCGTGCTGGAGCACGGCGGCGTGGCGGTCATGGGAACCGACTGGCCGGTTTCGAGCATCAACCCCTGGATCGGCTTCGAGGCCATGGTCACCCGCGAGAACCCCTACGGCGAACAAGAAGGAACGTTCTACGGCAGCCCCATCAGCCTCGAACAGGCCATCCGCGTGATGACCCTCAATGGCGCCTGGTGCATGGGCATCGAGGACAAGGCCGGCTCCATCGAGGCGGGCAAGTCCGCCGACCTGATCGTCCTCGACCGCAACCTGTTCGAGGTGGCGCCCAAGGGCAACATCCACAACACCCAGGTGCAGCTCACCCTGCTGGAAGGTGAGGTGACCTGGGATCGCAACGGCGAGTTCGACGGCTCCAACCACCAGGCCACCTGGCGTGGCGAGCTGCCCAACTTCTGATGGCCGGCGACAAGGAGATACGCTAATGAGCAGACTGCCCCCCATTCCCGTGACCCTGGTGTCGGGGTTCCTCGGTGCTGGCAAGACCACCTTGCTCAACCGCATCCTCAACAGCGACCACGGCCTGCGCATGGCGGTGATGGTCAATGACTTCGGTGCCATCAACATCGACAGCCAACTGATCGTCAGCCAGACCCAGACCACCGTCAGCCTGGCCAACGGCTGCATCTGCTGCACCGTCGAGAGCGACCTGATCGAACAACTCGGGCGCCTGCTGGATGACCGCAGCAACCGCCCCGAGTACATCGTGATCGAGGCGAGCGGGGTGTCCAATCCGAGCAAGATCGCCAACACCTTGCGTTATCCGCAGTTTCGCGACGCCCTCGCCATCGACACCATCCTCACCGTGGTGGACGCCGAGCAGTTCGGCAGCCTGGAAGGCGAGATGGCGCAACTGGCCATGGAGCAGCTGGATGTGGCCGACATCATCGTCATGAACAAGGTCGACCGGGTCGGCCGCGAGCAACTTGACGCGCTGAAGGCTCGCTGGCTCTACCCCAACGCGCGCCTGCTGGAGTGCGAGTACGGCGAGGTTCCGCTGGAACTGGTGCTTGGTGTAGGGCGCGCCAGGTCCGGCTGGCGCCTCACCCCCTCGGCGTCGGCATCGACTTCGGTGCGGGTGGCGGGCGAGAAGGATCATTCGACGCTCTTCGATACCTGGAGCTTCTCCAGTGACCGGCCGCTGTCGCTGAAGGCCCTGCGCCAGGCACTGGCGGCCTTGCCGAAGGACATCTACCGGGCCAAGGGGGTGTGCCAGATCGCAGAGGCACCGGGCAAGCGCTGCATCCTGCACCTGGTGGGCAGCCGCAGCGAGATCAAGCCGGAAGATGGCTGGGAGGGCCGTGCCCCCTTCAGCCAGATGATCTTCATCGGTCGCCGGGGAAGCCTCGATGGCACGCAGTTGCAGGCGATGTTCGAAGGATGTCTTGTGTAGGGGACACCAAGGGCTTGCAGGTCCATGGGCAAGCACGAGCCAGCAAAGCTTCAGTCAACCGCGTACCCGACGCCAGACGGTGCTACGGCTGACTCCGAGGCGCCGAGCGGCCTCGTCCATGTCGCCGTCGCATCGCTCCAGCACCTGGCGGGCATGGGCCGCTTCCGCAGCTTTACCCAGGCTGCGCAGGTTGTCAGTGGGGGCAGGGGGCAAGTCTTCGATCCTGACGGTGTGGAGTAACTCCGGAAACAGCGTGTACAGGGCGACGCCATCGTCGTCGCCCAGTGTGTTCAGGCACAGGGCCGCGCGTTCGGCGATGTTGTCCAGCTCGCGGATGTTGCCGGGCCAAGGGTGGCGCAGCAGCAACGGCAGCAGGGGTTGCACGTGCTCCGGGCCTGCCAGTGGCATGCCGCTCGCCCGGCTGTGGCGCGCCAGCAGGGCATTGAACAGCGGCAGGATGTCTTCGACTCGCTCACGCAGCGGCGGCACGGCCAGGCGCAGGGTGTTCAGGCGATAGAACAGGTCCTGGCGAAAGCGTTGCTCAGCGATGCGCGCGGTCAGGTCGCAATGGGTGGCAGCAATCACTCGGATATCCACCGCGGTCGGCTCGCAGGCGCCCAGGCGCAGCACCTCGCGCTCCTGCAGCACACGCAACAGGCGGGTTTGCAGCGCCACTGGCATGTCGCCGATTTCGTCGAGGAACAACGTGCCGGTGTGGGCCAGTTCGATCAGGCCCGGCTTGCCGCCTTTGCGCGAGCCGGTGAAGGCGCCGTCCTCGTAGCCGAACAGTTCGCTTTCGAGCAGTGATTCAGGCAAGGCCGCGCAGTTGATCGCCACGAACGGCGCCTGCTGACGCGGGCTGGCGTTGTGCAGGCTTTGCGCCAACAGCTCCTTGCCGGTGCCGCTTTCACCGGTGATCAGCACCGTGGCATCGGTCTGCGCGTAACGCTGCGCCAGGCGCAGGGTGGCGCGAAAGGCCGGCGCATCGCCGAGCATCTGCTCGAAGCGGTGGCGGGCGTTGAACTGGCGCGCGGCGGGTTGCTCGCGCAGGCGACGCGGCATGCGCCGCGCGGGTGCTTCATCAAGCCTGGCACCCAAGGTCATCAGGCTGTCGAAGGTATGGCGCAGGCTTTCGGCATCCAGCGCCAGCACGCCTTGGGCACCGGCTGCGTCGGCCAGCTGGCAGACCGTCGGCGAGCCGATGATGACTTCGAAGCCATCTTCGACCAGGCCTTCGACCTGCGCCCGGGCTTGTTCCAGGCTGGTGTAGGTGTGCTCGCGGATCTGCAGGGTGAACAGCGCCTGCATCGCGGCCAGCTCCGGATAGGGCTGGCCAAAACTGAGGATGCCCACCCGGCTGGCCCGGTCGCGGGCCAGCACCAGGGCACGGATCAGGTCGAATTCGCCCAGGTGCAGCGTGCGCACCGTGGTCGACAGGTGCTGGCGCAGGTAGTCTGCGGCCGCACCAGAACACAAGATGACGTCTGCCTGCTGACGGCTTTCCAGCTCGCGCGCCAGTGGCAGCAAATCGGCCAGGGAGGTTTCGATGACTTCGATGCGCGCCTGCTGCCGGTAGTCGGCGCTTACCTGCTCGATCAACTGTGCCATGCGGCTGGGCGCGGCAGGGCGATGCAAGTGGGTGACCAGCGCGATCACGCGCGGCAGGTAAGCGGCGACAGGCATACAAGCTCCTTTTCAGTTACAACGGATTGACCAGGTGTCCGCCATCCACGGCCAGTACGCTGCCGGTCATGTAGGCACCGGCGTCGCTGGCCAGCAACAGCAAAGGGCCATCGAGCTCCTGCAACTGCCCCAGGCGGCGCATGGGCACTTGCCCCTTGATGTAACCCTGGCCGGCTTCGCTGTCGAAATAGTCTTCGTTCATCTCGGTCTTGAAGTAGCCTGGTGCGATGGCATTGACGCGGATCCGGTAGCGCGCCAGCTCCAGCGCCATGGCCTTGGTCAGTTGCACCACGGCGGCCTTGGCTGTGCAGTAGTGGCTCAGGCCATTGCCCACGCGCAGGCCGAGGATCGAGGCGATGTTGACGATGCTCCCCGGCCGTTCGGCCTTGACCAGGCGCTGGCTGGCGCACTGGGCGACGTGGAACACGCCGTCGAGGTTGGTCGAGAGCATGCGCTGCCAGTCCTGCTCGCTCAGGTCGAGAAAGCGCCCAGGGTCGCCGATACCGGCATTGTTGATCACCACGTCGACCACGCCGAAGCGCGCCTCGGCCTGGTCGAAGGCCTGTTCGACGCTGTCGCGCTGGGTCACGTCGAGGGCCACGGCCAAGGCTTCACCGCCGTTGGCCTGGAGCATTTCGGCCAGCGCCTGCAGGCGCTCGACCCGGCGCGCCGCCAGCACCACGCGGGCGCCGGCGGCCTGGGCCAGGCGGGCGAAGTGGGCGCCCAGGCCGCTGGAGGCACCGGTCACCAGCACGGTCTTGCCGGCCAGGGAAAATGTGTTTGCAAGCATCGTGTCGGTCCTTGAATTCAGAGCACTTCGAACAGGCCGGCAGCACCCATGCCACCGCCCACGCACATGGTCACCACCACATAGCGCACGCCGCGGCGTTTGCCTTCGAGCAGGGCATGCCCGACCATCCGCGCGCCGCTCATGCCGTAGGGGTGGCCGATGGCGATGGCGCCGCCGTTGACGTTCAGGCGCATCGGGTCGATGCCCAGCGTGTCGCGGCAGTACAGCACCTGGCAGGCGAAGGCCTCGTTGAGTTCCCACAGGCCGATATCGTCGACCTTCAGGCCATGCTGCTTGAGCAGGCGCGGCACGGCGTAGACCGGGCCGATGCCCATTTCTTCCGGGGCCAGCCCGGCCACCGCGATGCCCCGGTACAGGCCGATTGGCTGCAGGTTGCGCTGTTCAGCCAGGCGTGCGTCCATCAGCACGCAGGCACTGGCGCCGTCGGACAACTGGCTGGCGTTGCCGGCGGTGATGCAGCCGCCTTCGAGCACCGGTTTCAGGCCGGTCAGGTCGTCCAGGTGGGTTTGCGGGCGGTTGCCTTCGTCCTGCGTCAGGGTCACCTCGTGGTAGCTGACTTCGCCGGTCTGCTTGTCCTTGATCAGTTGCTGGGTGGTCACCGGCACGATCTCGGCCTCGAACAGCCCGTCGCGCTGGGCAGAGGCGGTGCGCAGCTGCGACTGCAAGGCATAGGCGTCCTGGGCATCACGGCTGATGCCGTAACGCTTGGCCACGTGCTCGGCGGTTTGCAGCATCGGCATGTAGGCGTGCGGCACACGTTGGATCACGCTGCTGTCCTGCTCGCTCAGTGCCCACTCCAGGTTGCGCGCCTGCACCGCGCTGATGTTCTCCTGGCCGGCGCCGATGGTTGCCTGCATGCCATCGACGATGATCTGCTTGGCGGCGGTGGCGATTGCCATCAGGCCGGAGGCGCACTGGCGATCCAGGGTCTGGCCGCTGACCGACACCGGCAGGCCGGCGGCCAGCGCGCTCATGCGGCCTAGGTTCCAGCCGGCGGTGCCGGAGGGCATCGCGGTGCCCATCACCAGGTCTTCGATTTCGTCGGCGGCGATACCGGCGCGGGCTACCGCGGCCTGGATGGCGTGCGCGGCCAGGCTCGGCGAGCGGGTGTTGTTCAGTGCGCCGCGAAAGGCCTTGCCGATCGGGGTGCGTGCGGTGGAGAGGATGACGGCTTCTTTCATGTTCGGTGCTCCTTGATTGCCAGGGGGGAACAGCTCAGAGGCTTGCCGCGCGCAGCTTCGCGCTGGACGCCAGGCGACGCAGCAACGGGGCAGGCTGCAGCCACATGTCGCCATAGGCGCCGAGCTGTTCGCGCTGCTGCTCGATGCCGGCCAGCACGCGGTCCAGGCCCAGCTCGCGGGCGTAGTGCAGCGGGCCGCCACGCCAGGCGGGGAAACCGTAGCCGTTGGTCCACACCAGGTCGATGTCGCCACTGCGCAGTGCGATGCCTTCATCGAGCAGTTGCAGGCCTTCGTTGATCAGCATGAACAGGCAGCGGTCGTGGATTTCCGTGTCACTGATGGCGCGCCGGGTGATGCCCAGCTTGGCCGCCAGTTGCGCCGCGATCTGCTCCACTTCCGGATCTTCGATGCGCTCACGGCCTTCGTAGCGGTAGAACCCGCGCCCGCTCTTCTGGCCATGGCGGCCCAGGCTGTAGAGCTCGTCGGCCAGGCGGAAGTAGCTCGGGTCGTGGGCGATCTCGCTGCGCCGCGCCTGGCGCACCAGGTAGCCGACATCGATGCCGGCCAGGTCGTACATGGCGAACACGCCCATGGCCAGGCCCAGGCCGGTGAGCACCTTGTCCACCTGGGCCGGGGAGGCGCCTTCGAGCACCAGGCGGTGAGCTTCGCGGGCATAGGGTTCGAGCATGCGGTTGCCGATGAAGCCGAAGCACACACCGGACACTACCGGCAACTTGCCGATGCGCTTGGCGATCTTCAGCGTGGTGGCCAGCACATCGGGCGCGGTGAGCCGGCCGCGCACCACTTCGAGCAGGCGCATGACGTTGGCCGGGCTGAAGAAGTGCAGGCCGACTACATCCTGCGGCCGTTGAGTGCAGGCGGCGATACGGTCGACGTCCAGGGTCGAGGTGTTGCTGGCGAGGATCGCGCCCGGCTTGCAGACGCGGTCCAGGGTGCGAAACACCGACTGCTTGATCGACAGGTCCTCGAACACCGCTTCGATCACCAGGTCGGCGTCGGCCAGGTCGGCGTAGTCGAGGGTGCCTTGTAGCAGGCTCATGCGGTGTTCGAGCTGTTCGGCGTTGAGCTTGCCGCGCTGGATGCTGCCTTCATAGTTCTTGCGGATCTGCGCCAGGCCACGGTCCAGGGCCTCGGGCTTGAGCTCCAGCAAGCGCACCGGGATGCCGGCGTTGATGAAGTTCATGGCGATACCTGCGCCCATGGTGCCCGCACCGATCACCGCCACCTGGGTGATGCTCCGCAGCGGCGTGTTGGCGTCGATGCCGGGAACCCGCAGCGCTTCGCGCTCGGCGAAGAACTGGTGGCGCAGGGCGGTGGCCTGCGGGTCTTGCAGGGCTTGGCGGAACAGCGCTTGCTCGCGGGCCAGGCCCTCGGCCAAGGGCAGTTCGCAGGCGGCGCGCACGGCGGCGAGTACGCGCATCGGTGCCGTCTGGCCGGGCTTGCGGGCCACCAGTTGCGCCTCGCGGTTGGCGAAGAAGTCGTTCTCCAGCTCATCCGCCAAGGGGGTTGCCGTGGAGCTTGGGGCTGCGGGCCGGGCCAGCAGCTCGCGGGCGAAGGTGCAGGCTGCTTCGAGCAGGTCCTGCCCAGGCTCGACCAGGCGGTCGATCAGGCCCAGGGCAAGGCCCTGGCGGGCATCGACCGGGTCACCGCCGAGCATCATCTCCAGGGCGGGCGCCACGCCGATCAGGCGTGACAGGCGCTGGGTGCCGCCGGCGCCGGGCAGCAGGCCCAGGCGTACTTCGGGCAGGCCCAGACGGGCGTTGGCGGTAGCCAGCCGATGGCTGCAGGCCAGGGCCAGCTCCAGGCCGCCGCCCAGTGCCACGCCATCGATGGCGGCGATCAGGGGTTTGCCGAGGCGGGTCAGGGCCTCGAGCAGATGTGGCAGTGCCGGTTCCTCCCAGGTCTTTGGGCTGCCGAACTCGCTGATGTCGGCGCCGGCGCTGAACGGTAGCTGTTGCCCGTGCAGGATGATGGCCTGCACTTCGGGGTCGGCGGCGGCCTGGCTACAGGCCTGCATCAGTGCCTGGCGCAGATCGTGGCCAAGGGCGTTGACAGGCGCATGGCGCAGGCCGATCAAGGCCAGTGGGTTGTCGCGGCGATAGTCGATGAGCGGCATGGGCGGGAACCTTCTTGTTATTGGGCCGGGGGAGGTGTTGCGCGCCTCGCCTTGGCCAGGACGAATGAAAAAACCAGGTAGCGGCCCGTAGCGCGGGCCGCCACCCGAAAAGTCCGCCGCCCGGAGGGAACAGGCAGCGGAAACCAGCTCGGTTGAATCAGCGGGCGAACGCGGCTTCGCTGATGTCCATCAGGTTGTGGCTGCCCGTGCGGATCAGCGTTTCATGCAGGTGGGCGCGTGGTAGCAGGCGTTCCAGGTAGAAGCGTGCGGTTTCACGCTTGCCCTGGTAGAACGCCACCTCGTCGCTGCCAGCCGCCAGGGCGCGCTCGGCCACACAGGCGGCGCGCAGCCAGAGGTAACCCAGCAGGGTGTAGCCGCTGAGCATCAGGTAATCGAAGGCACTGGCGCCGATCAGGTTGACGTCGGTTGCGCTGGTGTCGCGCAGCCACGCGCTGACTTCGCGCCAGGCCGTCACTTGTTTGAGCAAGGCCTGGGCCAGGTGCGCCGGGGCGGTGGTGCTCTGGGTGAAGTCTTCGATCTCACCCAGCAGTTCGGCCAAGGCTTCGCCGCCGTCGGCCAGTACCTTGCGGGTCAGCAGGTCAAGGCCCTGGATGGTGTTGGTGCCTTCGTAGATCGCGGTGATGCGCACATCGCGGGCGATCTGCTCCATGCCCCACTCGCGGATGTAGCCGTGGCCACCGAACACCTGGATACCCAGTTGTGCGGCCTCGTTGCCGGTTTCGGTGAGAAAGCCCTTGGCAATCGGCGTAAGCAGCGCCAGGCGGCGTGCTGCGGCCTCGCGCACGCCGGCGCTGGCGCCGTGGTGCAGCTGGTCGACGCCCTTGGCGCAGGTGTAGGCCAGCATGCGGCCGCCTTCGGCGTAGGCCTTCTGGGTCAGCAGCATACGCCGCACATCGGCGTGGCCAATGATCGGGTCGGCGGGCTGGCCCTCGCGCAGGCGCGGCGTGGCACGCATCTGCACACGTTCGCGGGCATACGCCAGGGCGCCTTGGAACGAGGCTTCAGCGTGGGCCTGGGCCTGCTGCGACACTGCCAGGCGCGACTCGTTGATGTAGGTGAACATGGCGTTCAAGCCGCGGTTGGCCTCACCCAGCAGGTAGCCGGTGGCGCCGTCGAAGTTGAGCACGCAGGTGGCGTTGCCGTGGATGCCCATCTTGTGTTCGATGGAGCCGCAGCTCACGCCGTTGGGCGCGCCGAGCTGGCCGTGGGCATCGACCTGGATCTTCGGCACGGCGAACAGCGAAATACCCTTGACCCCGGCCGGTGCGCCCTCGATGCGCGCCAGCACCAGGTGGATGATGTTCTCGGTCATGTCGTGTTCACCGGCGGAGATGAACATCTTGCTGCCGCTGATCTGGTAGCTGCCATCGGCCTGGAGCTTGGCGCTGGTGCGCAGCAGGCCGAGGTCCGAGCCGCAGTGGGCTTCGGTCAGGCACATGGTGCCGCCCCAGCGGCCGGCGATCATCGGCGGCAGGAAGCGCTGCTGCAGGGCCTCCTCGGCATGCTCGCTGAGGGTGCTGATGGCGCCGCCGGCGAGGTTGCCGTACATGCCCCAGGCGTGGTTGGCGCTGCAGACCATCTCATAGTTGACGAAGCCCAGCGACGGCGGCAGGCCCTGGCCACCGAAGGCCGGATCCTTGTCCAGGCCCAGCCAGCCGTTGTCGGCAAAGCGCTTGTAGGCATCGGCGAAGCCGGGTGGGGTGGTCACCTTGCCGTCCTGCCACTGGCAGCCATGCTGGTCGCCCACGGCGTTGAGGGGAGCCAGCGCCTGTTCGGCGAACTTGGCACCTTCTTCGACGATGGCGGCGAAGGTGGCCTCGTCCGGGGCTTCACAGCCAGACAATTGTTGGTAGTGGCGGCTCAGGTCGAGCAGCTCCTGGGCAACGAAGGTGATATCGCGCAATGGGGCGGTGTAGCTGGGCATGCCGAACTCCTGGCTGGGTGGACTCGGCATGTTGTAACAGGCAGCCCCCTGGCGCCGCGTCCACCCCCCGGGTGGAATGGGGGGTGGAATCGGCGCCGGGCCCAGGTGGAGGTCAGTTCAGCAGTTGCAGTTCGCGCGCCGAACACAGGGCGCTGTCGCGGTCGGCCACGTCCAGCTTGCGGAACAGGTTGTTGATGTGGGTCTTGACCGTGCTCAGGCTGATGAACATCGCCTCGGCGATCTGCCCGTTGTTCTGCCCGCGGGCCATGCGCTGCAACACTTCCAGCTCGCGGCGCGAGAGCGGCACGATCAGTGCGCTTTCGGTGTTTTCCTTGCTCGCCAGCAGCGGCCGGAACAGCGCGTTCAGGTGCTCGCGAGCGGGTGCCGGGGCTTGCAAGCCGAGGCGTTCGCGCACCTGGGGCTGCAGCAGTTGGCGCAGGGCCTCCAGGCAGGCATCACCCTCGTACTGCAGCAACTGCCCGAAGCCGTAGGCGCAGGCCAGTTGCAGCGCCTGTTCGAGGCTGAGCAGCGCTTCGTCGCGCGCGCCACGGTCTTGCAGCAGGGCCGCGTCGAGCACCAGCGCGTCGAGCATCAGGCGGCGGTTGGCCTGCGCCTCGGCGCGGCTCAGCAGGGCCTGCTGGATCTGCCGCGCCTTGTCGCGCTGGCCGAGGTGGCGTTGCACCCAGGCATAGGCGAGCCATTCCTCGGGCAGCAATTGCTCGCCGTACTGGCGCCGGCACCAGTGCCACTGGTCGAGCCAGTCGGGCAGGTAGTCCGGGTCGTTATCGTGCAGCGCCAGGCGCGCCAGCCAAGCACCGGCCTGGCGGTACAGGGTGAACAGGCAGTACTGCCGGGCCAGCCGGCGCACCTCTGCCCAGCGCGCTTTGGCCTGGACGGTCTCGCCCAGCGCCCAGTGCAGGCACGCCTGGTGGTGGAACACCCAGGGCAGCGCGGCGCTGTGGGGGAAACCCAGCGCCAGCACTTCGGCCTGGGCCAGGGCGTGACGAGCCTGGGTCAGGCGGTTGGCCTGCAGCAGCGCCAGGCCCTTGCCCAGGTGGCGGAACAGTTCATAGAAGCGCCCTGAACTGCCGGTGGCTGGCATTTCGGTCATGCCTTGCAGGCGTTCCCAGGCCGCATCGCTGGCGCCTTGGGCCAACTCGATCTGGGCCAGCAACAGTTGCAACAGGTTGGTGTAGCCGCTCAGGCCGAAGCCCTGCAGCTCGCGCAGGGCGCGGCTGCCTTCGGCGTGGGCCTGCTCGAGCTGGCCAAGCGCGGCGAGGCAGTTGGCGCGGTCGAAATACAACACCGAGCGCGCCGCATTGTGCTGGGGAAACTGCTGCAGTGCCCGCGCTGCCAGGGTGAGGGCGTGCTCCAGGTTGCCCCCCAGATAAGCCAGGCGGCTGCGCAAAAACATCAGCGTCTGCTGCACCCGTTCGGGGTGGCGCGGCACGGCCTGGCGGCGCTGCAGGGCGTAGAGCTGGTGCAGGCACTGGCAGGCCTGGGCGATATCGTTGGTGACCATCACCGTGGAGGCTTCGGTCACCGCCAGGGTGAAGCTGTCGTTGCCTTTGTTGCCGGCCACCTCGTCGAGCACATCGACCAGGGTGTTGACCTTGCCCTCGCGCAGCAACTCGAAACCATGCCGGTCGACGATGCTCAGCACCGCATCCAGATCACGGGCGCGGCCGAACTGGTAGATCGCCTCGGTGTAGCGGCGCTGGGCCAACAGCCAGTGAGCGGCCTGGCGGTGCAGCTGGCGCAGCTGCTGCGGGTCGCGTTGTTCCAGGCGCTGGTAGAGGCCGTTGCGCAGGGCAGGGTGGTAGCGGTATTCGGCCTGGCTGCCCTGGGGCACTTCGAGCATCAGGTCCAGGCGTTGCAACTGGCGCAGTGCTGCAGGCACATCGGCAGTGTCGGCCAGCTCACTGGCGAGGTCCGCATCGAACACCTGGGCCACCGCCGTGTGTTCGAGAAACGCGCGCAATGCGGCTGGCAGCTGCTGCAGGCGTTCTTCTTCGAGAAACTGCCGGGCATGGGCATAGGCCTGGCGGGTAATCGGGCGCAGGTCGCCGGGTGCCTGGCCGGTGCTGAGCAGCGCCTCGCGGTAGGCTTCGAGCCAGAACAGCACACCACTGGGCCAGCCTTCGCTGCCGGCGCGCAGCTGGTACAGCGCATCGCTGCCCAGGGCGACGTCGCGGGCCTGCGCCAACTGGCGCGTCTCTTCGCTGTCCAGGGCCAGGTCTCGGGCGCCCAGCACGGTCAGCCGGCCATCGCGGCGCAGGTGGGCCAGGGGCAGGTGCGGCGGGCCCTCGCTGGCGGCGACCAGGCGCAGCGCGGGTGGCGGGTAGCGCAACAGCGTGTCCAGGAACTGCCAGGCGGCGGTGGCGGTGAGCAGGTGCAGGTCGTCGAGCAGCAGGGTGACCGGGGTCTGGCGGGCTTCCAGATCGGCGAGGATCAGGCTCCACAGGTAGTCGGCCTGGGGCGTGTCGCGTTGCTGTGCGGGCAGTTGCAGCGCCGCGTGCAGGTGCAGCAGCAGGGCCAGTGGCTGGTTTTCGGCGCGGGTCAGGCGCAGCCAGGCCCAGGGGCCAGTTAGGTGGCGGGCGAACTGGCCGAGCAGGGTGCTCTTGCCATAGCCCAGCGGTGCTTGCAGGAGCACGAAGGTGTTCGCCTCCAGCGCGTTGGCCAGGTGTTCGAGCAGCCGCGTGCGCTGCACGCCCTTGGCGGGTTCGGCAGGCGGGCGCAACTGGTTCGCTTTGAGCGCGGGAAGATGCATGGCGAGCAGGTTCCGTCGGTTCGGCCAGACATCCTAGCGGAGCGCGACTGGCGCGGGGAAGTTTTACCGGGCAGGGGAAGACCTTACTAGCATTTTTGTCAGTTGTGGATACTGACAACACGGTTCAAATTGCTCCGGAACTCTCACCTGAGCGGAGCACTGAGTGATGGCTTACAACACTACGCAGATCAGCAAATATTTCTCCCGTGGTGAAATCATCACCCTTGATGACGTCTCGGGTGAACTGGTAACTGGCGGCAGTGACTATGTCACTATCACGAAACCAGGTATACCGGCCTACAAGGGCACAAAAAATGTCATTGTCAGCGGTGTCAAATTCATCAAAGAGTTCGACGACAAGAAACGGCGTTGGGATCAGAATCTGGAGAAATTGATTAAAGCCGGTGCGGTGAAAGTCGAACCTGACAAGTGGTCGAGCCTGACCACTGATCATGGGCTGGTTTTGGTTGAGCTGATTAAGAGCTCTTTTTTTACGGAAGATTTTTTCGCACTTGCTCGGGTCAGGTACGGCCATGCCACGGTTCGTACCAACATGACCGACGCTACCGGAAAAACAGAGGCGCTGTTTCTCCACCTTGATAGTGAAGTGAAAGAGGCCCTCAAACGTCTTAAAGCGATCCATGATCCCCAGAACAAATGGACAACCATTCCTCCTGACTACTTCATTCTCGACAGTATCGCCAACGTCTACCTGATGGATGCAGTGGAGGGCGCCACGAACAAAACGCAAAGCCCTTCCACCGAATCACCGGGCGCCTTGCCGATGATCGAGGCCAAACAGACCTTCCAAGTCCCCTACCTGATCACCAACCAACCCGATGGCACCCTGCCCGATATGCACGACTTCGGTTTGGAACGGGTGGGCAGTGCCGAGGGTGGCTGGTACAGCCTTTGCCCGATCAAGGCCGATCGCGCCCTGGCCGAGAAGGAAACCATTAGCGCCTGCCTGGTGCACCGCCGTACCGGCGAGCTGACGCGTGTCGACTACACCGCGCAAACCGGCAAGCTGGGCGCCGCGCAGTGGCTCAAGGATTTCGCCAAGCATGTCGCAGAGGCCGGCAAGCCCATCACGGCCGGGGGCTGGAACGACAGCAGTGAATTTTCCAGCAGCCACAAGGCACCGCGCCTGTGGTGCCAGGCCGACTATCGGGCCTTCAGCACCGCGCCGTTCAGCAGCAACTTGGTTCAGGTGCTGGCCTGTGACGACGATTACCCGCTGGCCAAGGGGCAGACCCTGAGCCTGCAGGTGCGCGACCTCAAGACCCAGGCCCTGCACGAGCAACACCTGTTCACCGCCCAGGCGGAAAGTGGCTGGGTCAAGGCCTTGTGTGAACAGGTCAACAAGGATAGCCACGTGCTGCGGGCCGGGGTGCAGGGGGCCGGCTGCACGGTGACGCCGGGTGAAGTGAACAATGCGTTCTGGGGGCCGCAGTGCGCCGAGCTGTGCGTGACCTTGGCCGAAGTGAACTGGTGGGCCAGCCGCGCGATTGACGGTGCGGCGGTGCCCAGCGGTGGCGCGCTGCATGCTTGGGTTTATGATGCGTTCTCCCAGCGCCTGCTCGGCCAGCATGTCTGGACCCCGAGCAAAGCGCAGTGTGCCAGCGGCAAATGGTTGAAGGCCTGGGCCGAGGCGCTGGCCACCTCGGACGTGGCGCCGTACCTGCGCGTCAACACGACAACCACGATGCTGGAACAGCGTGGCGATGGCTTGCGTATTTTCGCCACGCTGCCAGGCGACGAACACGCGGTCGAAGGCCCGCTGCTGGCCTCGGCGTTCAAGGCGCCGGAAGATGCCGTGCTGGTGACCGTACGGCATCCCGGTAACCGGGCCTTGCTGCACCATGCGCTGTTCAGGCCCCAGGACTGCGAAGAGCAGCCCAGCAATAACAAAACTTGGCTGCAAGCGCTGGCCAGCTTCATCGAAGCACAGAAATGGCCGGAGTTGAGTGTCAAGGATGGCAAGCAGCTGTGGCTGCCCCGTCATGCCGAACTGCAGGTCGCGCTCGATAACGTCGGCGACGGCAACGACTGGAGCGTCGATGACTATGGGGTGGAACTGTTGAATGCCGATGAATGGCCTAGGGCCGAGGCGGCCGAAGAGGTGCACTTCACCCTTGAACCGCAAGAGGGGCTGACCGAGGTGACCATCAGTTCGCTGGGGGCGGAGCTGGAGTTTCGCCTGGGCGATGAAGCACGTAAAAAAGGCTACCGGGTGATGGCTTGCGTGCCGAGGCAGCGTGCAACCTATCAACTCAGGGAGGGCTATATCGATTACGTCGAAGCCGCGGTTAGCGCCCAGAAGCTAGTTTTCGAAATTGGCAATGTTACTGCATCTGTAGCAGCGGCGGCCGCAGTTGCCGCCGTCACTATCATGGAAGAGGAAGAGGAAGAGGAAGAGGAAGAGGAAGAGGAAGAGGAGAAGCGGAAGAACGCGGCCGAAATTGTATACGAGTACGCGAATAATTTTCCCCACGAAGACGTTATCCAAGCTGTCAAGTTTTTTACCAGCTTCTCATTTGAGGCTGCTGCTGCGATAGCTCACGCAGTCAGCAAACTTACTGACAAAAATGTCGAAAAAGCTACCAGCACCGCTGGCATTAAAGCCGCTGCCTCCTTGATTGCTAAAGCAGCCTTTAACTTTAGCAATAAAGAGTTCAGCTCACATCTTTTGAATATGAGTGAAGAAGTAACCGAGGCCGCTAAGCACGCCAAGCAGGTCGCTGCCAATGTCAATAAAGTCATTACCAGTACCGATACGATATTCGCGGTAGCTGATTGTGCCATCAGCTTAATTAATGCAATCGCTGCGTTGGTCTCTATCTACTCTTTTTATCTCGACGAGCAAGCCGAAGATTCAAGCTTGATGGAGCAAAGTGGGATACCATTTTGCGATAGTAGGGCAGGTGCTGCTAGAGCCTCCGTCGAAGCCCTTAAGGCCGCCAAGTTTGCAGTAACAACAGCCAAACTCGCCGCCGCCATTGTTGCAGCCGAAGACGAGGATAGTGCCGTATGGCCAGTATCAGTCACCGGGGACACCATCACCTGGCAAGGCCCGCTCGCCAACCAAGGGTATGACATTTACCTGGACTTCCCCGAGTCCGAACGCGGCAACGCTGCCCTGACCGTGGGCCATATCGGTGCCTTGCAGACCACGCAGTTCTGGCATGACGCCAAGCCAGTCAGCTTCACTCCGCCCAAAGCCCTCAAGGAGTGGAATGAAATCAGCTTCCTCTGCGAGGACTACGGCAACACCAGCCGCTCTGAACTGTTCGACACCACCGGCCATGCCGAGTCAGGGGTGGATCCACGCACGGGTCTGTTCCATGCCCACTACCCTGTGGCCAGCTTGCAGGGCCTGCAAGGCCAGGGGCCAGCAGTTGATCTGACCTTGCACTATTCGGCCCTGCGCGCTAACGAGGCAGGTCTCGGTGATGGCTGGGCCTGGCGCTTCTCCAGCGTCCAGGTACGCGACAAGCTGCTGACCCTGGCCGATGGCGCTCAGATCCACTTCACCAACGGACAATGGTCCGACTTGGGCGCGGGCAAGGCGGTAAAGCTGGCCACATGCGTAGTTCGCAGCAACGCAGATTACAGCGAGTTCACCCTCGACCTACCCAGCGGGCGGCAGGAGATTTTGAAGAAACCTGCTGCCATAGGCAGTGACGAAGAGGAACCGAACAAGAAGTTCCACGACCAGGTCGTGAAAACGTTGAAGGCCATTAAGGACAAGTCCAAACCGGACTTTCCTGCCCAGCCGGAAAACTGGCAGCAATGGGTACTGATGTGCATGCCCCATGCCTATTACGCCGCAGCGGCAATCGATTACAACGAAGCGATCAAGGCATGGGAAGGTGATGAGAACATCAAGAAGCTGGACGAGCGCATTGCCGAATGCGAGGTGCCATTTGTGCTGCTTTTGCCAGCGACCATCGAGTCGCCCTACGGCGAGCAGTTGACGCTGGAATGGAAGCGCCAGAAAGGCCAGTTCTTGCTGCTGACGGTCAACAGCGGCACTGAAGCCCTGTTCAAGGCCGAGTACGTCAAGCCGCAAGAAACGTCCTCGCAGGTGATCATGCAGGTTTGGCCGCAGAGTCAGTCCGAAAAATACGAGGTCAAGTTAGACATCAAGGATTACCTGCTACGCACCCTCAAACGTGTAGAGAACGACAGCGTGTTGCAGCAGGTCGACTGCGATTATGACGACGATCAGACGCTGGATCGGGTGCTGTGCGGTCTGCGCGAGCTCGATGGGTCGGTGGAATGCGTGAAGTACCAGCCTGCTGCACCGAAATGGGGGCGCCCGGGTTTGCCTCGGGTAATGCTGCATACCCTGGTGCCGGGCGATGGGCAACAGAACCAAGTGGCGACCTATCTCTACGATGGGGAGTTTCTGGAGACCGACCAAAGGATCGTCAGTGTCGAGTACGAGAGCGGCTCGCATGGGGCCCGAGAGCGGCATTTGCTGGTGCACGGTCGAGTTAAGCACGGTAGCCGCGTAGATCGTTTCGAGCTATTGCGAGGGGTTGCCTCGGAGCAAGACCATTGGCTGGCTTTCAGCACACGCAAGGACGAAAAGAAAAACGACAAACACCGGGTTACCAAGGGCTACCGCTACACGGGTGCGGGCGACGAGTTCGCCGAACTGTTCTATGCCATCGAGGCCGGTGCCGACAACGACGACATCAAGGTGAAGGACGGCGCGGTGCTGGTCGAACGCCAGCGCGAGCTGCTCAACTGGTTCTTCGACAAGTCCGATAGCGCCGACCGACCGCATCTCGCCGCATGCATCACTCGGTTGTTGGCCGGAGCACCCCGCTCGCAGCGCGATGCGCTTGGGCGCTCGGTAGAAGTGGCGATGC
The DNA here is from genome assembly GCF_033095865.1 of Pseudomonas sp. KU43P. Taxonomy (NCBI): domain Bacteria; kingdom Pseudomonadati; phylum Pseudomonadota; class Gammaproteobacteria; order Pseudomonadales; family Pseudomonadaceae; genus Pseudomonas; species Pseudomonas sp. KU43P. The sequence continues at coordinate 2,451,778 of NZ_AP019365.1, forward strand.
AGGAAGAAGACATGGCGGGCAACGTGGAGCGGTTGCAAAAGAGCGACGAGCACTCGCTGTACCGTTGCTATTACACCAAAGGCGGGGACAACGCCATCACGCTCACCGCGGTGGCAGGGCTCGAAGCGCTGCCAACGTTGAGCTGTCCACCCATTCCAAGGCATGCCGCAGCGCCCGTCATGGCCGAATACCAATGTGACCCGTTCGGCAATCCTCAGGGGCTGCGCTTGTTTGGTTATCGCAAGGTGACGCATGGCAGCCGGGAGCTGCTGGAGCAGAGCGAAGTGGTCGTGATAGAGGGGGTCAAGGGCCAATTCAAGGGCGACCGGCTCGACGCCGATACCACCTGGGCGCTGGCCGATTCACCCGCCAAGTTGCTGTGGCGTCAGCGCAGCACCGAAGTCACGCAGGTCACCCCCAAAACCACTCCGAGTGGGGAAAGCAAGGTCATGCAGTGGGCGGTCAAGGACACCCAGGTGACCCATCTGGACGGAAAGTCGTTCACATTGAAGAACGTTCAGCAGTTTGAGGACAACCCGAACGCAGACGGCATCGTGGTGCGTGTCACTTCCACCACCGAGGCCGGTACCGGGCAGGTCAGCAAGGAGCTACGCTCGCGCCATGGGCGGCGCCGCCTGCAGCAGGTGGAGCAAGGGGACGAGGTGCACTGGCAGTACGATGCGTTGGGACGGGTGACGAAAGAGACGCGTTACCTGCTCAAGCCGGGCAGCACAGGCAAGGACAAGGACCAGCAACCCGACGAGCAGACCAGCACTACCTATTCGGCGGACGGCAAGGTGGCAACGCACACCCATGCGAACAAAGACCTGAGCCGCAGCTACCTGGATGGTTTGCAGCGTGTCTGGCGCCGCGAGTGGCGCAAGCACGGCACCCAGCACTTTGCGCCGGTGGATCAATTGAGTTTGCAAGGGCTGGATGCATCGCAGCTGCTGGCCAGTTGCGAGTGGGACTACCTGCCGGGTGGGCAGGCCCTGGTGGAAATGAGCCCGGCGGTGTTGGGCGTGGGGCCGCAAGCGTGGGTCAGGGAGCAAGGGGGGCTGGATGGCCCTGCCATGCGGAGCCTGTTGAAAGCGACACCTGGCGAGACGGCTGTAGGCACTCAGGCGGCGTCGGTCGGTGCGATCGATTTCGAGCCCTACGTAACGCAAGATGCCTCGACCCGGCGTCTTGTCGAACAGGGTGTCGACGAGCAATGCCTGTACCAGCGCACCACCGCTTATACCTACCGCAAGGATGGTAGCTTCGAGCAGGTGGAGCAGTTGGCCGACGGCAATGGGCAACTGCATCTGACGCTGGGCAAACGCTTCGACAGCTCAGGCCATGTCATCGGATACGACCGAACAGTGGGTAAAGAAATCCGCTCATATGCGCTGGAGCGTGACGCGCTGGGCCGGGTCACCAAAATCACCCGCCCGGACAACTCCATCATCGAGCACAGCTACCACGGTCTAAGCAACCACGCCACCGAACTCAAGGTGGATGGCAAGGTGCTGGCGACGCAGAAGGTCGAGAACACCAGCACACTGATCTCACGCCAGGTGGGTGGCCGCGCGTACAGCTTCACGGACGACACTGTGACGTTGCCCGACAAGACCGCCCTCGCCACCCATCGAAGCGATCAGGGCCTGAGCTTCAAGGCGGGCGACCACGCGCTCTCCACCCTCACCCAGAAAGACGGCACGCTGGCCCTGGCCTCAGCGGCCAGCGACGACGCGATGAAGTCGATCGGCTGGGAGCAGACCTACCGCGACAGGCGTTTGCCGGGCCGGCAGTGGGTCGCGCAATCCTCGCCGCGTGCCAAGCGTCAGGGCTGCCGCTGGGTGAGCCTGCGTGGACGACCCATGGCTTCCCTGCGTGCAGACGGCCACTGGCAGCGGGTGTTCACCGATGGGCAAGGTCGTGTACTGCGCACCTGTCAGGACCACGAGGAAGTGGTGCACCGCTATGATGCCCTGGGCCGTCTGCAGTCGCGTCAAGCTCAGGCGCTCAAGGCCGGCGGGCAGTGGCAGGTGCTCAGCGAGCATGACGGCTTTGGCCAGGAAGTCACCCGACGCTTCCTGCACAACGGCAACGAGTGTTTCAAACAGTGCCTGACATGGCGCGGGGACGGTCGCCTGGCGAGCAAGGCCAGCTACCAGAGCGGCACGCTGGTGCGCACCGAACGCTTCACCTACGATGCGCTCGACCGTCTGCAGCGCTACGAGTGCGAGGCCAGTTCGGCCGAACATTGCCCACAAGATGCCCAGTGCACGGCGGTCAAGGACCAGGTATTCAGTTGGGACGCCCTGAGCAACCTGGTCAAGTGCGTTACCACCGGTTTTGATGGCACCCAGCGCACCGAGGATCTGGCTTATGACACGATCAGTAACCCGACCCGGCTGACGGCAATCACACGTGACAAAGACAAGCGTGCATTGACCTGGAGCAGCAATGGCTACCTGACCGATGACGCCAGGCAACACCGCTTCGACTACAACGCTGCCGGTCAGCTCGACAAGGTCCGCGACAGCGATGGCAAGTTGCTGGCCCGCTACGAGTACGATGGCAGCCAGCGCTTGGCGGCGCAGTATCTGCACAGCGACGAAAGCACCCGCGAGCTGCGTTACAACGGCGATGAGCTGATCGGCGAAATCCGCTATGACAAGGCCGGCAAGGTCAGCCAAACCACAAGCCTGTCCAGTGGGTTGGCCCAGTACGATGGAAACGAGGTGCGTTGGCTGATCGACGACCCGCAAGTGGGTATCGCCGGGCAAGTCAAGGGTGGCGCGCTGGAACTGGCGCCGCTGTTGCCATTCGGCGAGGGCAAGGCGCTGGAGGGTGTTGTCGAAGGCTATAACGGCATGCGTCGCGACCCGCTCACGGGGCACTACCACGCTGGCAACGGCTACCGCAGTTATGACCCGCAACTGCGCCGTTATGCCCAGCCCGACTGGCTCAGCCCATTCGGTGAGGGTGGGCTCAACGACTACGCCCACTGCCCGGATCCGGTCAACCTGCATGACCCCAGCGGGGCGATCATGCTCAGCCGCTGGGATCAGAATCAGCAACTGGCTATCTACGAAAAAGCACTGCAGGACACAGAGAAGACGCAGGGCGGCAGTCGCTGGCGGGGCCTGGCGTTCTCGGCGATGGTTGCCATAGCTGGCTTCGCCCTGACCCTCGTCACGGGGGGGATGTCGATGCTTTTGTTTGCGTTCGTCACGACGATGAGTGTGCTGTCGTTTGGTTTTGAAGTGGCTTCGGTGTTCACTGCCGATAGCAACCCTGACTTGTCCAGGACATTGAGTATCGCGTCGCTGGCCACGGGAGTACTGAGTACGTTGGGGTTCGTTGGTTTGTTCAAGGCAGGCCTCAAAGGGCTGCAACTGCTTGGCAAGGGTGCCAAGATGCTGGGGAAGGGCGCAAAAGTCGTGTGGAACGCTGCTAAAACATTGTGGCGTACGGGCTCCAAGGGTTTAAAGGAAGCTTGGCGCACTGCCAAGAATGCCCGCCATGCCAGGCAAGTTGTAGATGATGGGCTGGGGGCCCTGGCAGGTGCTGACAAAGGCCTTAAGCAGCGACTTCTGAATCACTTGAGAGAGATCGCGCCCAGTGAAAAACCCGCCAACTTTTCTCGTTCGGGATGGTTTGGAAAAGTTGGTAACTACCTGCACAACAAAGGTTTACTCGAGCCAATCATGCAAATTCGCATGGCGCAGGGTGCCTCGTACGCAGCCGATGTTGCCGGCTGGGTGGTCGAAGGCAATATCCTGCAAGGAGCGGTCTTGTCCAGCATAGGGCTGGAGGAACAGCGACGTGAGGCGTTGCAGCGCAATCCAGAACAGCCGGCGCAAGGTGTCAATACGCCTGTCAGCGTGAGAAACGCGGGCAGTTATTCGATGTCGCAGGTTCCCCAGCTTTCGTTGCCAAAGGTCGTGCGACATCGTTTGCCTGTGGGCACGTACGGCGTGAGGTTCTGGTAGTGGGCGAGGCGCAGTGCTGACGAAACAGTACCTGATAAAAATGCCAGTTTCCGTGGCAATGATGGCGAAGTAGGCTCTTCCTAGTCCCCCTGTTCGGGGATCGTTAAATGTCAAGGGGCATCAACACCGAGGGTCGAAACCATGAGTGCAACAACAGGCAAGACAGGCAAAGTGGTGGAGTACGATGAGGAGGAGCACTACGGCTACATCGACTACAAACACAACGGGAAAAGGGTGTATCTGCCGCACGAGCAGGCCAAAGGCCTGGGCCTGGAAGATGACACCGAGGTGACATTCGATATCACGATGGTGGACTCAGTGCCGCACGCCACCAACGTAAAGCGCAAATAGGTCAAGGCTGTTATTACCGCGCCCGGGCGCCGCTCGAGCGGGTGGGCGCGGTAATCAGGCGGTGTGAGTGCAACGCTGATACGCCTGTTCAAGTTTGCAATGGCGGTATTCAAATTTGCTATTCGGAACGTTTCCTATACCTATCATCAATCTTTAATTGATTGATTCTATTGATATTTTCCGAGTTGCTAAAAACTGGCAGCACTCTTGCTTAGGGCATGGTCACGTGTGAACAGTGAGTGGGACCGACCATGCCAAGCAGTCATTTCGCGCAGCAACCCAGCGCTCGCATCGACGTCGCAGACGCCCATGAGGTGCTGTCTGTCTATTTACAAGAACGCCTCCACGGCCAGCCGGTGCGCATCACCCACAGCGAGCGCTTGTCGGGTGGCGCCATCCAGGAAAACTGGCTGCTCGAGGCCGAGGTAGCCGGCGTACCGCAACGCTGGGTACTGCGCACCGACGCCGCCTCCGCCGTGGCCGCCAGCATGAGCCGTGAGCAGGAGTTCGCCGTGCTCAGCGCTGTGCACCAGGCGGGCGTCAAAGTGCCCGAGCCGCTGTGGTTGTGCCAGGCGCCCGAGGTGATCGGGCGCGATTTCTTCATCATGCAGGCCCTGGCCGGCAACGCCAGCGGCCACCGCTTGACCAGCGCCCACAGCGCACCCGAAGGCAGCCCGGCGCTGTGCCGGGCGCTGGGCGCCAACCTGGCGCGCTTGCACCAGCTGCGCCCGCCACAGGCCGCGCTCGGGTTCCTGCCCGCGCCGGTGAGTGATGCGGTGCAGGCCAGTGTCGATCAATACCGCGCCTACCTGGATGCCTTGCCGGGCAGCCACCCGATCATCGAGTGGGGCCTGCGCTGGTGCGAGCTGAACAAACCCGCGCCCATGGCCGCCTGCCTGATCCACCGCGACTACCGCACCGGCAACTACATGGTCGAGGGCGGTGTGCTGAGCGGCGTGCTGGACTGGGAATTCGCCGGCTGGGGCGACCCGCGCGAAGACCTGGGCTGGTTCACCGCACGCTGCTGGCGCTTCGCCCGACCCGACCTGGAAGCCGGTGGCGTCGGCCACCTGGACGACCTGCTGGCCGGCTACCGCAGCGTCGCGCCACTGGACCTGGACCGCGACACGCTGCGCTTCTGGCAGGTCATGGCCCACCTGCGCTGGGCGGTCATCGCCCTGCAGCAGGCCGAACGCCACCTCTGCGGCCAGCAACGTTCGCTGGAGCTGGCGTTGACCGGGCGCCTGGTCAGCGAACTCGAACAGGAACTGCTGCTGCTCACCCAAGGAGGCCGCGCATGAACCAGCCCGATGCCCACGACCTGCTGCTCACGGCCCGTGACGCCGTGCTCAAGCAGTTGCTGCCCGCGTTGCCAGGGCACTTGCACTACGACGCGCGGATGGTCGCCAGCGCCATGCTGATTGCCAGCCGCGAGCTTGCCCAGGCGGCGGCCTGTGCCGACATCGAGCGCCAGGCCATGGCCAGCTTGCTGCTCGGTCAGTCTGCGCCCGAGCAAGCCCGCAGCGAGCTCGCCCAGCGTATCCGCCAAGGGGCCTACGACCAGGCGGGCGAAGCCCGCAGCCGCTTGCTGGCAGCGCTGCGGGCCATCAACCGCGCGCAACTGAGCATCAGCAACCCCAAGGTACTGGCCCATGATTGAACAGCCTGCCCAGCCCGTGCGGCGCCGCCGCTGCTACCTGGTGCGCCATGGCCATGTCGACTACTTCGACGCCAGTGGCCGGCCCCTCGACCCGCGCAGCGTGCCGTTGTCGGCCAAGGGCGTGGCCCAGGCCCAGGCCCTGGGCCAGGTGCTGGCGCAGACGCCTTTCGACCGTGCGGTGTGCTCGGACTACCCGCGCACCCGGCAGACCCTTGAGCAGCTCTTGGGAAGCCGGGCCCAGCCCGTGGAAGAACGCGCCGCGCTGCGCGAGATCCGTGCCGGGCGCCTGCGGGAAATCCCCCGCGAATGCCTGCACCGCGAAGTGGCTCAGGCCTACCAGCTCGCCGACCGCCCCGACGCAGCCTTTTTACGCGGGGAAGCGTGGACGGCGTTTCAGCAACGCGTACTGGGCAGCTTCCAGCAACTGCTGGAAGAGCCGGACTGGAACGCGCTGCTGCTGGTCAGCCACGACGCGGTCAACCGCATCCTCCTGGCCTGGGCCTGCGGCGCCGGCCTGGGGGCGCTGGCCGCCTTCGAACAGGACCCGGCCTGCCTGAACATCGTCGACATCGACATGGCCGGCCCGCAGGTGCTGCGCGCCTACATCCGCACCCTCAACTATTCAGCCTACGACCCCGGCAAGGCGACGATCGACAAGACCGTCATGGAGCATGTGCACGCCTCCATCGACCCGCGCCGCCTGCACGCCTGAACCCATTTGCCTACAAGGAACACCGCCATGCATTTCGCCCTGTCTGCCGAGTTGACCGCCCTGCAAGCCAACGTCCGGCAATTTGTCGCCGATGTCGTCATCCCCCTGGAGCGCGACCCGCGCCAGACGCCCCACGGCCCGTCCGCCGAGCTGCGCCAGGTGCTGCTCGACCAGGCCCGCGAACACGGCCTGCTGACCCCGCATGCCTCGCGAGACATGGGCGGGCTGGGCCTGAGCCACATCGAGAAGGCGATCGTCTTCGAAGAGGCCGGCTATTCGACCCTGGGCCCGGTGGCCCTGAACATCCACGCCCCGGACGAAGGCAACATCCACCTGCTGGAGCAGGTGGCCACGCCTGCGCAGAAAGACCGCTGGCTCAAGCCGTTGGTGCAGGGCCGCATCCGCTCCTGCTTCGCCATGACCGAGCCGAGCCCGGGCGCCGGCTCCGACCCCTCGATGCTGACCACCCAGGCCGTGCGCGACGGTGACGACTACCTCATCAACGGCCAGAAATGGTTCATCACCGGTGCCGAAGGCGCACAGGTGGCAATCATCATGGCGCGCATGGAGGATGGCAGCGCGACCATGTTCCTTACCGACACCGACCGCCCCGGCTTCATCCTCGAACGCATGATGGACTCGCTGGACAGTTGCTTCGCCGGCGGCCACGCCGTGCTGCGCTTCGACAACCTGCGCATTCCCGCCAGCGATGTGCTGGGCGAAGTGGGCAAGGGCTTCCGCTACGCCCAGGTGCGCCTGGCCCCGGCGCGCCTGACCCACTGCATGCGCTGGCTAGGCCAGGCCCGCCGCGCCCATGATGAAGCCTGCCGCTACGCCAACCGCCGGGTGTCGTTCGGCAAGCCGCTGGGCGAGCACCAGGGCGTGGGCTTCATGCTCGCCGACAATGAGATGGACCTGCACACCACGCGCCTGGCGATCTGGCACTGCGCCTGGGTGCTGGACCAGGGCGAGCGTGGCAATTTTGAATCGAGCATGGCCAAGGTGCTCAGCTCCGAGGCCATCTGGCGGGTGATCGACCGCTGCGTGCAGGTGCTGGGCGGGCAGGGCGTGACCGGCGAGTCGATCGTCGAGCGTATCTTCCGCGATGCGCGCAGCTTCCGCATCTATGACGGCCCGAACGAAGTGCACCGCATGAGCCTGGCGAAGAAGATCCTCGCCCGCACCGCTGCGCAGGTGGCCGGATGAACCTCGACAGCTATCGCGACCAGGTGGTGATGATCACCGGCGCCGCCAGCGGCTTTGGCGCCTTGCTGGCCGAACGCCTGGCCGGGCTGGGCGCCCGGCTGGTGCTGGGTGACCGTGATGTGGCGGGCCTTGAGCGGGTGGCCGGTGCCCTGCGCGAGGCCGGGGCCACGGTGCTGGCGGTGCCGTGCGACGTGACTCGCGAGGTGCAGGTCAAGGCGTTGGTGGACGCCGCCATGGCCACCTTCGGCAGGCTCGATGTGGGGGTGAACAACGCCGGCATCCTCACGCCGATGAAGCGCTTCGTCGACACCACCGAGCAAGAGCTGGACCGCAGCCACGCGGTCAACACCAAGGGCGTGTTCTTCTGCATGCAGCAGCAGATCCGCCAGATGCTGGCGCAAGGTGGCGGGGTGATCCTCAACATCGCCTCCATGGCCGGGCTCGGCGGTGCGCCCAAGCTGGCCGCCTATGCTGCGGCCAAGCACGCGGTGGTCGGGCTGACCCGCACGGCGGCGGTGGAATACGCACGTCAGGGCATCCGCGTCAACGCACTGTGCCCGTTCTACAGCGCAACCCCCATGGTCACCGACAGCGAAGTGGGTGAGCAGCAGGCGTTTCTCGCACAGGGGTCGCCGATGAAGCGCCTGGGTACTCCCGAGGAAATCGTCGCGGCGATGCTGATGCTGTGTGCCCGCGAGAACAGCTACATGACCGGCCAGGCGATTGCCGTGGACGGGGGCATCTCGGCGTTCTGAGCCAGTGCCTGCGGTGCCCCGGTGCTGAAACCCGGGGCGCTGTCATGAACTGAAAAACCGTTGTCGTCCGATGATAAGCGGCGCGTAACGCAACGGCCTAAATTGCCCTTCAAGACGAATGTTGCTGTTCAACAAAAACTACAAGAAGGGAGATTGGCATGGCCAAAGCGGTACGTTTCTACGAAACCGGAGGGCCTGAGGTCCTGCGCTACGAAGACATCGAAGTGGGTGAGCCGGGCCCGGGGCAGGTGCGCCTGCGCCACGTGGCGGTCGGCCTGAACTACGCCGACACCTATTTCCGTAACGGCACCTACCCGATCCCGCTGGCCAACGGCATGGGCGTGGAAGCGTCCGGCGTGGTCCAGGCGGTTGGCGAGGGCGTCAGCCACGTCGCGGTCGGTGACCGGGTCACCTACACCGGCTTTCTCAACACCCTCGGTGCCTACAGCACCGAGCGCCTGATCCCGGCCGCGCCGCTGATCAAGCTGCCGGAAACCATCGCTTTCGAGACCGCTGCGGCCATGACCATGCGCGGGCTGACCGCTTCGTACCTGATGCGTCGCCTGTACGACTTCAAGCCCGGTGACAGCATCCTGCTACATGCCGCCGCAGGTGGCGTGGGCCTGATCGTTTCGCAGTGGGCCAAGCTGCTCGGCCTGACCGTGATCGGCACCGTTTCCACCGACGCCAAGGCCGAGGTGGCACGCGCCCACGGTTGCGACCACACCATCAACTACAGCCACGAAGACGTGGCCAGGCGCGTGCGCGCGCTGACCGACGGCGTGGGCGTCAACGTGGTGTTCGACAGCGTCGGGCGCAATACCTTCATGGGCTCGCTGGACTCGCTCAAGCGCCGTGGCCTGATGGTCTGCGTGGGCACCGCCTCCGGCACCATCGAACCGTTCGACCCGCAGATCCTGGCCATGAAAGGCTCGCTGTTCATGACCCGCCCGGCACTGGCCGACTACATCGCCGACCCCGCGGAGAAAACCCGCCTCTCCAGCGAGCTGTTCGACCATGTCAGCAGTGGCCGCATCAAGATCGAGATCAACCAGCACTACGCCCTGCAGGACGCGGTCCAGGCGCACCGTGACCTGGAGTCGCGCAAGACCACCGGCTCGTCGATCTTCGTCATCTGAGGAGGGCAGCGCCATGCAAGTCGAACAATTGACCTGCGCCATCGGTGCCGAGCTGGTCGGCGTCAAGCTGGCCGATGCCATTCACGATGACGGCCTGTTCGCCGCGATCCGCGCCCAGTTGCTCAAGCACCGGGTGCTGTTCCTGCGTGATCAGGACATCAGCCGCGCCGAGCACGTGGCGTTCGCCCGCCGCTTCGGCGAGCTGGAGGACCACCCGGTGGTCGGCAGCGACCCGGACCACCCGGGCCTGGTGCAGATCTACAAATCGCCGCAAACCCCGATCGACCGCTACGAAAACGCCTGGCACACCGACGCCACCTGGCGTGAAGCGCCACCCATGGGCTGCGTGCTGCGCTGCGTGGAAAGCCCCTCGGTGGGCGGCGACACCATGTGGACCAACATGGTGCTGGCCTACGACAACCTGCCCAGCGAGATCAAGGCGCGCATCGAAGGGCTGCGTGCCCGCCACAGCATCGAGGCCAGCTTCGGCGCGGCCATGCCGATCGAGCAGCGCCTGGCGCTCAAGGCACGCTTCCCCGACGCCGAGCACCCGGTGGTGCGCACCCACCCGGAAACCGGCGAGAAGGTGCTGTTCGTCAATGCCTTCGCCACCCATTTCAGCAACTACCACACCCCCGAGCGGGTGCGCTTCGGCCAGGACGCCAACCCCGGTGCCGGCGAGCTGCTGCGCTACCTGATCAGCCAGGCCTACATCCCCGAGTACCAGGTGCGCTGGCGCTGGAAGCCCAACAGCATCGCCATCTGGGACAACCGCAGCACCCAGCATTACGCCGTCATGGATTACCCCGCCTGCCACCGCAAGATGGAACGCGCCGGGATCATGGGCGACGCGACTTTCTGACCGCACAAGAACAAGATTGAGGAACACACATGCAATTCTTCGACGACTCGCTGCACCCGGAAAACATGGAAAAGGTGGTGATCACCGTGGCCCCTTATGGCCCCGAGTGGATGCCCGACGACTTCCCTGAAGACATCCCCGTGACCATGGACCAGCAGGTGCAGAAGGCAGTCGATTGCTATGAAGCCGGCGCCACCGTGCTCCACCTGCACGTGCGTGAGCTCGATGGCACCGGCTCCAAGCGCCTGTCCAAGTTCAACGAGCTGATCGCCGGTGTGCGCGAAGCCGTACCGGACATGATCATCCAGGTCGGCGGCTCGATTTCTTTCGCCCCGGAAGGCGAGGGCGAAGCGGCCAAGTGGCTGAGCGACGACACCCGCCACATGCTGGCCGAGCTGACCCCAAAGCCGGACCAGGTGACGGTGGCGATCAACACCACCCAGATGAACATCATGGAGCTGCTGTACCCGCAATACCTGGAAGGCACCTCACTGGCCAACCCGGCAATCCAGGCGGCCTATAGTGAAATGACCGTACCCGCGGGCCCGGCCTGGGTCGAGGAGCACCTGCGCCGCCTGCAGGCCAGCGGTATCCAGCCGCACTTCCAGCTGACCGGCATGCACGCCCTGGAAACCCTCGAGCGCCTGGTGCGCAAGGGCGTGTACAAAGGCCCGCTGAACCTGACCTGGATCGGCATCGGTGGCGGTTTCGACGGCCCGAACCCGTTCAACTTCTTCAACTTCGTGCACCGTGCGCCGGATGGCTGCACCCTGACCGCCGAGTCGCTGCTCAAGAACGTGCTGCCGTTCAACATGATGGCCCTGGCCATGGGCCTGCACCCGCGTTGCGGCAACGAAGACACCATCATCGACCAGCATGGCAAGCGGTTCACCTCGGTGCAGCAGATTCAGCAGACCGTGCGTGTGGCCCATGAGCTGGGCCGCGAGATTGCCAGCGGCAAGGAAGCGCGGGCGATCTACCGTATCGGCGAGCAGTACGCGAGCGTAGAGGAAACCCTGCTGGCCAACGGCATGGCGCCGAACCGTCGGGCCGGGCAGAAGGGCGTGCCGCAACGCGGCTGATGGCCCCAATGGCCCTATCGCCGGCAAGCCGGCTCCCACAGGTCAGGAACGGCGTTCATCCCTGTGGGAGCCGGCTTGCCGGCGATAGGGCCAGTCGATGCAGCACCGATTTTGGCAAGTATCCATAACAACAAAAGCAACTCAGCCAGATACCCGAGGAGGCAGCATGGCCACCTATCACGCCAGTGCGGCAGAACCAGGCACCGATACTTCGCTCGGCATTCCACGGCGCTACGCCTGGATCGTCTTCGCCCTGACCTTCGGTCTGTTGATATCCGACTACATGTCGCGGCAAGTGCTCAACGCCGTGTTCCCGCTGCTGAAACAGGAATGGCAGCTCAGCGACAGCCAGCTCGGCCTGCTCAGCGGCATCGTCGCGCTGATGGTCGGCCTGCTGACCTTCCCGCTGTCGCTGCTCGCCGACCGTATCGGCCGGATCAAGAGCCTGACCTTCATGGCGGTGATGTGGAGCCTGGCGACGCTGGGCTGCGCCGTGGCGGAAAACTACCAGGAGATGTTCATCGCACGCTTTTTGGTCGGTGTCGGCGAGGCGGCCTACGGCAGCGTCGGCATCGCGGTGGTGGTGGCGGTGTTCCCGCGCGAGATGCGCGCCACCCTGGCCGGCTCGTTCATGGCCGGTGGCATGTTCGGCTCGGTACTGGGCATGGCCCTGGGCGGCGTGATGGCCCAGCACCTGGGCTGGCGCTGGGCGTTCGCCGGCATGGCATTCTTCGGGCTGCTGCTGGCGGTGCTGTATCCGCTGATCGTGCGCGAAGCGCGCATCGCCCCCCAAGGCCTGGTGGCAAAGCCCGACAAGGCCGCGCTCAAGGCTTTGCGCCCACTGCGCACCCTCTATTCCAGCCGCTCGGTCATCAGCGCCTACATCGGCAGCGGTTTGCAGCTGTTCGTCGGCGGCACGGTGATCGTGTGGTTCCCCAGCTACCTGAACCGTTACTACGCCATGAGCACCGACCGCGCCGGCGCGGTGGCCGCGATCATCGTGTTGTGCAGCGGGGTCGGCATCGTGCTGTGCGGCATGCTGTGCGACCGCATGGGGCGCAACTGCCCAGACCGCAAGATCAGCCTGGCCATCGCCTACTGCCTGGGCAGTTGCGTGCTGCTGTCGGTGGCCTTCGCCTTGCCGCCCGGGCTGCCACAGTTGGTGCTGATCTGCCTGGGCATGATGATTGCCGCCGGCACCAATGGCCCGTCCAGCGCCATGGTTGCCAACCTGACCCACTACACGGTGCACGGCACCGCGTTCGCCACCCTGACCTTGAGCAACAACCTGCTGGGGCTGGCCACCGGCCCGCTGATCACCGGCAAGGTGTCCGACCTGATCGGCCTGCAGTCGGCCTTCCAGTTGGTGCCGCTGATCAGCATCGGCGCGGCGGCGGTGTTCTTTTACGCCAAGCGTCACTACCACCCTGACATGGCGCGCCTGCAGCGCGGCGAAACCGCCGAGGCGCCTGTTCAGCCTGTACTGGAGGCCCGTTCGTGAAGCGTACGTTGTCGATTGATGTGTACTTCGATTTCATCTGCCCGTGGTGCCTGATCGGCCGCCGGCAACTGCAAGCTGCGCTGGCGCAGTTCAAGGCGTCGCAGCCGCAGGTCGAGGTCAATGTGGCCTGGCAGGGCGTACAGCTGTTGCCCGAGCTGCCATTCAACGGCCAGCCGTTTGCCGAATTCTACCGCCGCCGTCTGGGCAGCGATCAGGCGGTGCAGCAACGCCAGGCCCAGGTTCGCCTGGCGGCCAGTGCCGTAGGCGAGCAGATCGATTTCAGCCGCATCGAGCGCATGCCCAATACCGCTGATGCCCATCGTTTGTTGCTGCATGCCAGTGAGCTGGGCAGCGAAGCGCAGGTCGAGGCGCTGCTTGAACGCCTGCTGGCGGCGTATTTCAAGCATGGCGAAGACCTGGGCGACCGCGCCACGCTGTTGCGCATCGCCCAGGCGTGCGGCTTTGCTGCGAACACCCTGGCTGGCAGCTTGCGCGGTGATGGTTTGCCCTTCGTCAGTGCCAACGCCGACATCGCCGGCCGCGGCGTGCCGTGCTTCGTTTTCGACGACCGCCTGCAGGTGGTCGGTGCGCAGCCTGCAGAAGCACTGCTCGAGGCCATGCACATGGCCGCGTCACGGCTGGCGGAGGCGGGCCAATGAGTGTGCGCATCGAAGTACCGGCGCAGCGCGTGCCGGCCGTCGGCGAGCGCTGCCTGGTCGAAGCTGAAGGCAAGAGCGTGGCGCTGTTCAACGTCGGCGGCCGGCTGCTGGCCATCGATGACAGCTGCCCGCACCAGGGCTCGTCGCTGTGCGCCGGCAAGCTGGAGGGCGCGGTAATCCAGTGCCGTGCCCATGGCTTGCGTTTCGATCTCGCCAGCGGCTACCTGCTCAATGCCAAGGCGCTCAAGGTGGCCAGTTACCCGGTGCAGGTCGAGGATGGCCGGGTGTTCATCGTGCTGGCCTGCCAGGAGGCGGTGTCATGAGCACGCTGGCACTCACCCAGGTAAACCACCGCGTACGGGAGCTGGCGCCCGGGCTGATCGTAAGCCTGATCGCCGCAGGCGCGGCGAGCTTCCTGGCCGAACATTACGGCGCTCCGGTGATGCTGTTCGCCCTGTTGCTGGGGCTGGCGCTGAACTTTCTGAGCGCGGACGGCAAGTGCAAGGCCGGCATCGAGTTCACCGCGCGCAGCGTGCTGCGCCTGGGGGTGGCCTTGCTCGGCATGCGCATCACCCTGGAGCAGATGGCCGGCCTCGGCTGGAGGGCGGTGGCGCTGGTGGTGATCCTGGTGGTGGTGACCATCGGCGTGTCGATGGTCGCGGCCAAGGCCCTGGGTTTCCAGCGCCTGTTCGGTATGCTCACCGGCGGTGCCACGGCGATCTGCGGCGCTTCGGCGGCGCTGGCGCTGGCCGCTGCATTGCCCAGCCACCCGCAGAAGGAACGGGCCACGCTGTTCACCGTGATCGGGGTGTCGGCGCTGTCGACCCTGGCGATGATCCTCTACCCGATGATCGCCAATGCCCTGGGGCTGTCGCCGCAAGCGGCCGGGGTGTTCCTCGGCGCCACCATTCATGATGTGGCGCAGGTGGTGGGGGCGGGCTACAGCATGTCCACCGAAACCGGCGACACCGCCACGGTGGTCAAGCTGATGCGCGTGGCCATGCTGGTGCCGGTGATCGTGGTCGCGGCCATGATCGGCCGCCGCCAGGGCATCGACAGCACCGGCAAGCGTCCGCCGTTGCTGCCGTGGTTCGCGGTGGGCTTTCTGATTCTGGCCTGCGTCAACAGCACCGGCTGGGTGCCACTGGTGGTGCAGGGCAGCATCAACGAGCTGTCGCGCTGGTGCCTGGTGGTGTCGATCGCCGCCTTGGGGATGAAGACCCAGCTCAAGGAGCTGGCCGCCGTAGGCATCAAGCCGATCCTGCTGATGGTGGGTGAAACGGTGTTCCTGGTGCTGCTGGTGCTGGGGCTGATGCACCTCGGTTCGTAACCCGCAGCCCAGGGGCCGTCAGCGTGGGCTGACGGCGACCTGGGCGGTGGCGCGGCTGCGCTTGGTTTGCGTGTGCGGTTCGTGCTGTGCGCGCCAGCTGGCAGGCGGCTGGCCGAACTGGCTGATGAACCAACGGGTGAACGAGCTGTGCATGGAGTAGCCGAGCATGTCGGCGATGCGCCCCAGCGAATAGCCCGGGCTTTCCAGGTAGCGCACCACCAGGTCGCGGCGCACGCCGTTGACCAGTTCGCTGAAGGTTGCGCCTTCTTCTTCCAGACGCCGCTGCAAGGTACGCACGTTCATGCCTTGGGTCTGGGCGATGTGTTCGATGGTGGCGCGGCCCATGGGCATCAGCAGGAAGATCGCCTTGCGCACTTCCAGCGTCAGCGACGGCAGGTTTTCATCCTGCAGCAACCCCACATAGCGCTGCGCCAGCCGCGCCATGCCTTCGTTGGCCTGGGGGTTGGCGGTGTCGAGGTCGGCCGCCGAGCAGACGATGCCGTTGAAGTCGCTGTTGAACTCCAGCTTGCAGCCGAAGATGCGCCGGTGGATGGCAAGGTCCGCGGGGGCGGCGTGGGTGAAGTTGGCGCTGATCGGGTGCCAGTGCGAACCCAGCAACGCCGAGCAGAAGCGGTGCATTACGCCGATGGCCAATTCGATGGCCTGACGGCTGTGCATCGGCTGGTCGGTGATGACTTCCTGGCGGATGATCACCGTCTTGCCGATTTCCTCGATATGAATGGCCAGGGCGTTGTTGAGCAAGTGGCGGTACTGCACGATCACCTGCAGGGCGTCGCGCAGCGAATGCTGGTGACTGATCAGCAGGCTGACTTGGCCGAAATCCGACAGCTGGCGCAATTCGGCCATGCGCAGGCCGAAGGCTTCGCAGCCGCTCAGGCGCGCCGACTCTTCCAGCACGTTGATGGCGGCGGCGACCGGGATGCGTTGGTCGGGTGTTTCCAGCAGCGATGCACTGAGGCCGGCCTGGGCCAGCAAACCATGGCTGTTGAGGCCCAGATGGCGTGAGACTTCCAGGTAATTGGTGAGCGTTGCAGCACGGGCGAGCACGGTCATTTTATTGTTTTCCACGTGATCTTGATGAGTGCCCGCTGCGCTGGCGGGCAATCACTTATAGCGGTTGTGTCATCAGATGAAAAGCCATTTCCGAGCGACGGAGCCGGGGGCAGGGCACCACGGCAGCCGTGTCATCAACTGAAAAGTTCGTGACGCGCAATGTAAAGCGCCTGGCAGGGCGACTCTTTACTCTGGCCTCAAGCAGTCGGCAATCGACCGAGTTAACCAGAGCAAGGGCCCTGACGTGGAAAAACTGCAAACCACCGCAACCGTGCTGATCGTGCCCGGCTTGCGCGACCATGTACCGGAACACTGGCAAACCCTGTTGCAAGCGCGCCTGGCCAAGGTGCGCTCGGTACCCCCCCTTGAAACCGACAAGCTCAGCTGCAGCGCCCGCGTCGAAGCGATCGAGCGCGAGCTGGCCAGCATCGAGGGCCCGGTGATCCTGGTCGCGCACAGCGCCGGTGTACTGATGGTGGCGCACTGGGCCGCCCGCTACCAGCGCCCGATCAAGGGCGCCTTGCTGGCCGCGCCACCGGACCTGGAAACCGACTGGCCGGCCAATTACCCAACCCCCGACACCCTACGCGCCAACGGCTGGGCACCGCTGCCCAGTGGCCGCCTGCCGTTCCCGAGCCTGGTCGCGGCCAGCAGCAACGACCACCTGGCCAGCTTCGAAGCCGTGGCACGCATGGCCGACGAGTGGGGCAGCGAGCTGGTCGAACTCGGCGCCGTTGGCCACCTCAACCCTGCCTCGGGCTTTGGCCCATGGCCACACGCCGAGGCACTGATCCGGCAACTCGATCGCTAACCCGCGCAAGGCACGCGCATTCAAGGGCAGGCCAGCGCCCGATCGTGGCTGGCACCTTGCACATCCCAAGCAGAGATACCGCATGAACAACAATAAGAACGTTCTCTTCTGCCTTCACCACCGCAAACTGATGGCCACGCTGTTGCTGGTCGCGGGGGCGCCGGCTGCCCAGGCATTCCAGCTTGACCTTGCCGACCCCGACTGGAGCGTACGCTTCGACAACACTGCCAAGCTCAGCTACGGCCAGCGGGTCGAGGGCGAAAATGCCAAGATCGCCCGCACTGCCAACCTCAACGACGGTGACAAGAACTTCAGCGTCGGCAGCGCGGTGACCCAACGCCTGGACCTGTTGACCGAGCTGGACGTGATCTACCAGGGCAACATGGGCATGCGTGTCAGTGCTGCCAGCTGGTACGACCACGCCTACGACGACGTGGGCTCCAACTCCAACCCGTTTCCGGGCCAGGCCGGCAATGCCGGCAACCTGGTACTGGCGCGCCCGGTCGGTGGCCTGCCGGCCGGCACGGTGCTGCAGGGCGGGCCGTCGAAGCGCCATGGCCTGAGCCGTTACAGCGACCGCTACTACAATGGCCCGTCCGGCGAATTCCTCGATGCTTTCGTGTTCTACAACACCGAAATCGGCGACGAATCGATGCTCAGCGGCAAGCTCGGCTGGCACTCGGTGTACTGGGGCGAGACCCTGTTCAACGCCGCCAACGGCATCAACTACGGCCAGTCGGCCCTTGACCTGGCCAAACTGTACAACGTGCCGGGCACCGAGACCAAGGAGCTGTTCCTGCCGCGCAAGCAGCTGTCGCTCAGCTACACGGTCAACCCGGAGCTGACCCTGGCGGCCCAGTACTTCCTCGAATTCGACAACTCGCGCCTGCCTGAAGGGGGCACCTACATGGGGGCCTACGACATGCTCGGCGACGGCGGCGACATCTTCTGGTTGCCGGTGCCCAACGCCGTCGGCGGTGCCGGGGCCTTCTACGGTGCGCCGCGTGGGCATGACATCCGCCCGCACAATTCCGGCGACTTCGGCGTCATGGCCAAGTGGAGCCCGGAGTGGCTCGACGGCACCCTGGGCTTCTACTACCGCAACACCTCCGACCCGACCCCGGCGGTGCTGATCAACGCCCCGAACCTGCACAGGGGCAGCCTGGAAGGCACCAGCTACATGACGGCCTACGCCGACGACATCGACATCTACGGCATCAGCCTGGCCAAGAACGTCGGCCCGGTCAGCGTCGGCCTGGACGTCAACTACCGCGAGAACATGCCGCTGATCAGCAACTTCACCACCATCAACGGGCCGCTGTACGACGCCCTGGCCGGCACTGCCGGCGGCACCAACCTGATTGGCGAAGTGCCGGGCCACGGTGAAACCGGGCTGGCCCGCGGCAAGACCTTCCATGTAGTGCTCAACGGCCTGGTGTCGTTCGGTGCCACGCCCCTGTGGAATGCCTCGTCGCTGGCCGTCGAAGGCGCGATGACCCACCTGGTCAGCGTCGACAAGGGCGAGCAGACCTTCAAGGGCGACTCCAGCTACGAAGGCGTCGACAAGGTCACCACCAATGCCTACACCCTGGCGGTGAACTTCACCCCGACCTGGTTCCAGGCGTTGCCGGGGGTCGATATCACCCTGCCGCTTTCCTACAACGTCGGCCTCAAGGGCAACTCGGCAGTGCAACTGGGCGGTAACGAAGACTCCGGCAGCTACTCGATCGGCATCGCCGCCGACGTGTACCAGAAGTACAAGTTCGACCTCAAGTACGTCGATTCCTTTGGCAAGTTCGATACCTGTGAAACCGGTACCGACAACAACACCCCCGGCACCAATGGGCGCTACCAGTGCATCCCCGGGCAGATCACCTCGCAGGCAGGGCTGGCGCCGCTGCTCAAGGATCGCGGCATGGTCACTGCCTCGTTCAAGACCACCTTCTGAAACGCCTAGTACAACAACAAGCGGAGAAACGCGATGAAGTATCTCAATAGCCTGCTGTCGGCCTCGCTTGCGGTCGTGATTGCCGGTAATGCCCATGCGGCCGCCCCGGCCCAGGAAGTCGCCCGCATGGGCAAGGACCTGACCCTGGTCGGTGCCGAAAAGGCAGGTAGCGCCGATGGCACGATCCCGGCCTACCAGGGTGGCCTGAACACCCCGCCAGCCGGATTCAAGCAGGGCGACACCCTACGCCCGGACCCCTACGCATCGGAAAAACCCCTGCTGGTGATCGATGGCAAGAACGTCGACCAGTACAAGGACTCGCTGACCGCCACCACGGTGGAGCTGGCCAAGCGCTTCCCGACCTTCCGCATCGATGTCTACCCCAGCCACCGCACCGCGGCCTTGCCCAAGGCGCTGCTCGACAACACCCTGAAGAATGCCGCCAATGCCAAGTCGTTGCAGGACGGCATGGCCATCGAGAACGTGCTGCCGGGCGTGCCGTTCCCGATCCCGCAGTCGGGTGCCGAGGCCATGTGGAACCACCTGCTGCGCTACCAGGGCGTGGCGCAGAAGGCCAAGTACGACTCCTGGAACGTCGATTCGGCCGGCGTCGCGGCCCTGGCTACCACGGGCCTTGCCTACAACGCCTACCCGATCTACGAAGACCTGAACAAGGTCATCGAGCCCAAGGACATCTACTTCCAGACCAAGCTCTACTTCGAAGGCCCGGCGCGCCGCGCCGGTGAGTCGATGATGCTCAAGGACGCCGCCAACCCGCTGGTGCAGGAGCGCCGCGCCTGGCAGTACCTGCCAGGGCAGCGCCGGGTGAAGCTGGCGCCGAACCTGGCTTATGACACGCCAAACCCTGGCACTGCCGGCTCCGGCACCTTCGATGACGTGTACGTGTTCAACGGTGCGCTGGACCGTTACGACTGGCACCTGGTCGGCAAGAAGGACATGTACGTGCCGTACAACACCTACAAGCTGACCTACATCCACGACCCGAAGACCCTGACCACGCCGAACCACCTGTCACCTGACCAGGTGCGCTGGGAGAAGCACCGCGTGTGGGTGGTGGAAGGTACCCTCAAGGGCAATGCCCGCCACATCTATGCCAAGCGCCGCTTCTACCTCGACGAGGACAGCTGGTTCGCCCTGGCCTCCGACCAGTACGACGCCCGTGGCCAGCTGTACCGCGGCTCGTTCAGCTTCTTCACCCAGAGCTACGACGTGCAGATCCCCAACAGCAACCCGCACGTGGTCTACGACCTGGTCGGTGGCACCTACAACGTCAACGGCCTGATCGGCCCGCACGGCGGTATCGAGTACATCGCCCCTCTGTCCAAGGCGCAGTGGTCGCCCGAAGCCCTGGCCGGCGCCGGTATTCGCTGACCCGACGACCCGCCTGACGGCGGCCCGACAGTGGCCGCCGTCAGGTTTTGCAGAGGATGTGGCATGGCTTCTTCGAACAAGTATGCGCCGTGGGCGCTGGCAATCACGCTCGCCCTGGGCGGCACCTGCGGTGTGGCCCAGGCGGCCTATGTGGATGTACTGGACCTGCCGGCCAGGCCCAGTGCGCTGGCCGTGCACAGCGTGCTGCGCGATGTGGCGCAGGCCGGTAAGCGGCTGGTCGCGGTAGGGGCCCGCGGCCACATCGTGTATTCCGACAACCAAGGCCAGGCATGGCACCAGGCCAATGTACCGGTGAGTGCCGACCTCAATGCCCTGGCGTTTCCAACGGCTGAAGATGGCTGGGCGGTGGGCAACGATGGCGTGATCCTGCACAGCCGTGACGGTGGTGTGAACTGGGCCGTGCAGCTCGATGGGCGCAAGATCGGCGCCCTGGTGGCCGCCCACTACCAGGCCCTGGCCAAGGCCCACCCGGACGATCAGCAATGGGCGCAGTTCGCCGCTGAAGGGCAGCGCCTGGAGGAGGAGGGCGCCGACAAGCCGTTTCTCGGCGTGTGGTTCGCCGACGCCCGGCACGGTTATGCGGTGGGCGTGTTCAACCTGATCCTGCGCACGGACGACGGCGGCGCGAGCTGGGTGCCGATGCAGGACCGCACCGATAACCCCCAAGGCCTGCACCTCAATGCCATCCGTGCGGTCGGCGATGACCTGTACGTGGCCGGCGAGCAGGGCCTGCTGCTCAAGTGGAATGCCCAGCAGCAACGCTTCGTCGCCTTGCCCAGCCCCTACCAGGGCACCTGGTTCGGCATCCTCGGCAAGCCTGGCGAAGTGCTCGCTTACGGCCTGCGCGGCCATGTGGCGCGCAGCGTCGACGGCGGCCAGAGCTGGACCAAGGTCGACACCGGCCTGGGCCTGAGCATCACGGCGGCCAGCCTCGACAGCACGGGTGACTACTGGCTGTTCAGCCAGGCCGGGCATGTGCTGCGTAGCCACGACGGCGGCCAGCGCTTCGCCCTGCAACCGCAGGTGCCGCTGGCACCGGTGGCCGGCGCCTCGCAAACCCTTGGCAACGGCACCGTGCTGGTTGGTGAGCGCGGCGTGCGCGTACTGCCCGCCCGCTAAGACCCACAAGAATTCTAAGAGAGCCTCGTGATGGCCAACATCAAGCAAGACACCATGCCGGTGATCCGCGACCTACGGGATTTCGATCGACGCTCCGGCAACCTGCTGGAACGCATGGTCTTCAACTATCGCCCGCTGTTCATGCTGTTCATGGTGCTGGCCACGCTGGTGCTCGGCTATGTGGCGGTGACTCGCCTGGAGCTGCGGCCCAGCTTCGAGAAGATGATTCCGCAGAGCCAACCCTACATCCAGAACTACCTGGACAACCGCAAATCGCTGCGCGGCCTGGGCAACTCGGTGCGGGTGGTGGTGGAGAACACCCAGGGCGACATCTTCGACCCCGAATACCTGGACGTGCTCAAGCAGATCAACGACGAGCTGTTCCTCGCCCAGGGCGTCGACCGTGCCTGGATGAAGTCGTTGTGGAGCCCGGGCGTGCGGTGGACCGAGGTCACCGAGGAGGGCTTCCAGGGCGGCGCGGTGATGCCCGACGACTACCAGGGCAAGCCCGCCGACATTGAGCAACTGCGCCAGAACATCAACCGTGCCGGCATCGTCGGCAGCCTGGTGGCAAGCGACTTCAAGTCGAGCATGCTGGTGGTGCCGCTGCTCGACCACGACCTGGCCACCGGGCGCGGCATCGACTACCGGCAGTTCTCGCAGATGCTCGAACAGCAGCTGCGCGACAAGTACGAATACGGCGGTGACGCCAAGGCGCGGGCGTCGGGCAAGGAAGGCGAGGGCAAGTACAAGGTACGTGTCATCGGTTTTGCCAAGCTGATGGGCGACCTGATCGACGGCCTGATCCAGGTGATGATGTTCTTCGCCCTGGCCGTGGTCACCTCGCTGGTGATCATCTTTTTGTATACCCGCTGCGTGCGCAGCACCTTGCTGGTGGTGTTCTGCTCGCTGGCGGCGGTGGTGTGGCAACTGGGTATCGTCGGCTGGCTAGGCTATGCCATCGACCCGTACTCGATCCTGGTGCCGTTTCTGATCTTCGCCATCGGCGTGTCGCACGCGGCGCAGAAGATGAACGGCATCATGCAGGACATCGGCCGTGGCACCCACAAGCTGGTGGCGGCGCGCTATACCTTCCGCCGCCTGTTCGTGGCCGGGGTCACGGCGCTGCTGGCCGATGCCGTGGGCTTTGCCGTGCTGATGCTGATCGACATCCCGGTGATCAAGGACCTGGCGATCACCGCGAGCATCGGTGTGGCGGTGCTGATCTTCACCTCGTTGCTGCTGATTCCGGTGGCGCTGTCCTACGTCGGTGTGGGCCGCAAGGCGGCCGAACGTGCCTTGCGCATCGACCGCCGCGCCGCCGAGCACCGTGGTTTCGGCAAGCTGTGGGACGCGCTCGACCGCTTCACCACACGCAAATGGGCCACCGGCGCGGTGCTGGTCGCCACGCTGATGGGGCTGGGCGGGTTCTGGGTGAGCCTGCAACTGAAGATCGGCGACCTCGACAGTGGCGCACCGGAGTTGCGCGCCGACTCGCGCTACAACCGTGACAACGCCTACATCACCAGCCACTACGCGCTGTCCAGTGACCTGTTCGCGGTGATGATCAAGACCCCACCGGAAGGCTGCCTGAGCTACAAGACGCTGATTCTCGCCGACCGCCTGGCCTGGGAGCTGCAGCAGTACCCAGGGGTGCAGACCACGGTGTCGCTGGTCAACGCGGTGCGCCAGATCACTGCCGGTTCCTTCGAAGGCAACCCGAAGATGAACAGCCTGCAACGCAACCAGGACATGCTCAACTACGCGGCCCAGCAGGCTTCGGTGAATGCGCCGGAGCTGTTCAACAACGACTGCTCGATGATGCCGGTGATCGCCTACCTCAAAGACCACAAGGCCCAGACCCTGGACGACGTGGTGGCCATCGCCGACCGCTTCG
Organism: Pseudomonas sp. KU43P; assembly: GCF_033095865.1. Taxonomy (NCBI): domain Bacteria; kingdom Pseudomonadati; phylum Pseudomonadota; class Gammaproteobacteria; order Pseudomonadales; family Pseudomonadaceae; genus Pseudomonas; species Pseudomonas sp. KU43P. The sequence goes on from NZ_AP019365.1 coordinate 2,475,280, forward strand.
CCCGCGACAACAGCAGCCCCGACCGCCAGTTCCTGCTGGCCGCTGGCAGCGCCGGTATCGAAGCCGCCACCAATATCGTGGTACGCGAAGCCAACCGCACCATGCTGCTGTTCGTCTACCTGGCGGTCACGCTGTTCTGCCTGATCACCTTCCGCAGTTGGCGCGCGACCCTGGTGGCCTTGCTGCCGCTGGTGCTGACCTCGGTGCTGTGCGAGGCGCTGATGGTGGTGATGGGCATAGGCGTGAAGGTGGCCACCTTGCCGGTGATCGCCCTGGGCGTAGGCATCGGCGTGGACTACGCGCTGTACCTGCTCAGCGTGCAGCTGCACTACCAGCGCCAGGGCCGTACCCTGGGCGAGGCTTACCAGAACGCCGTGGCCTTCACTGGCCGGGTGGTCGGGCTGGTGGGCATCACGCTGGCCGCTGGTGTGGTCGGCTGGGCCTGGTCGCCGATCAAGTTCCAGGCCGACATGGGCATCCTGCTGACCTTCATGTTCCTCTGGAACATGCTCGGCGCGCTGCTGCTGATCCCGGCGCTGTCGCACTTCCTGCTGCCCGACAAACGCTTCGTCGCCCCCGCCCCCACACCCTGCGAGGCCGAACCCCAACCCTGTGACAGCGCCCAGGCGCCGCGCGCGCAAGCGCAGGTGCAGGCGTAGCCAGGTCTTTTCAAGTCGAATCGAACACAAAAATCGGAAACAACGTCATGGCCAAGACAAAAATAATGCCGCCGGCACCTGGTGCCTACGCCTACCCCTTGCTGATCAAGCGCCTGCTGATGTCGGGCGTGCGACACCAGCCGGACCAGGAGATCGTCTACGCCGACAAGCTGCGCTACACCTACCGTGAGCTCGAGCAGCGCGTTCAGCGCCTGGCCAACGTGCTGCGCGCTGCCGGGGTGCAGGCCGGCGACACCGTGGCGCTGCTGGACTGGGACAGCCACCGTTCGCTGGAATGCTTCTTCGCCGTGCCGATGCTGGGCGCGGTACTGCACACGGTGAACATTCGCCTGTCGCCGGAGCAGGTGGCCTACACCATGAACCATGCCGAGGATGACCTGGTGCTGGTGCATGATGACTTCGTGCCGCTGCTGGAGCAGCTCCAGGGCCAGTTGGGCAGGGTCAAGGGCTATGTGCAGCTCACCGACGGCGAGGCGGTGGCCACGTCGCTGCCGGTAGTGGGCGAGTACGAGTCGCTGCTGGAAGCCGCCAGCCCTCAGGCCACGTTCGAAGACTTCGACGAGCAGTCGGTGGCCACGCTGTTCTATACCACCGGCACCACCGGCAACCCCAAGGGCGTGTACTTCTCGCACCGCCAGCTGGTGCTGCACACCCTGAACCAGCTGGGCACCTTCGCCGCTTACGACGGCCAGCCGCTGCTGCGCTCCAGCGACGTGTACATGCCGATCACGCCAATGTTCCATGTGCATGCCTGGGGCGTGCCTTACACGGCCACGGTGCTGGGGATCAAGCAGGTGTACCCGGGCCGTTACGAGCCGGACAAGCTGGTGCGCCTGTACCGCGACGAGGGGGTGACGTTCTCCCACTGCGTGCCGACCTTGCTACAGATGATGCTCGACAGCGACCGGAACCTGCACACCGACTTCAGCCGCTGGAAGATCCTGCTCGGCGGCAGCGCCCTGACCCACGGCCTGGCGCGCCAGGCCAGCGAGCGCGGCATGCTGATCTTCAGCGGTTATGGCATGTCGGAAACCTGCCCGCTGCTGACCCTGACCCACCTGCGCGACGAAGACCTGGCCCTGCCCATGGGCGAGCAGGTGGCGCAGCGGATCAAGACCGGCGCCCCGGTGGCCATGGTCGACCTGCGCATCGTCGATGCCGGCGGCAACGAGGTGGCCCACGACGGCGAATCGCTGGGCGAGATCGTGGTGCGTTCGCCGTGGCTGACCCAGGGTTACCTGCACGAGCCGGAAAAGGGCGCCGAACTGTGGCAGGACGGCTGGATGCACACCGGCGACATGGGCTCGATCGACCGCCACGGGGTGCTGGAGATCAAGGACCGGATCAAGGACGTGATCAAGACCGGCGGTGAATGGATCAGCTCGTTGGCGCTGGAAAACCTGATCAGCCAGCATGCGGCGGTCAATGCCGTGGCGGTGGTGGGTATCCCTGATGAGCACTGGGGCGAGCGGCCGATCGCGCTGGTGGTGTGCATGCCCGGTGACAGCCTCGACCAGGTGGGGCTGGAAGCGCACCTGAGGCAGTTCGTCGACAGCGGCCAGATCAACAAGTGGGCGATCCCGCGGCAGGTGCATTTCGTGGCCGACATTCCCAAGACCAGCGTCGGCAAGATCAACAAGAAGCTGATCCGCGAGATGCACATGAGAGCCTGACCTGCGTGAGCGCCACTGTTCAGGTGGCGCCGCTTGAGGTTTCAGTAGTGCAGGCAAATCTTGCCGAAGTGCTGCGCCGACTGCTGGTGGGCGAAGGCCTCGGCAATCTGCTCAAGTGGGTAGCGGCTGTCGATCACCGGGCGCCAGGCGAAGTGCTCCAGGGCGCGCACCATGTCCTGCTGGTGCTCGCGGCTACCGACGATCAGCCCGCGCAGGGTCTGCTGCTTGCGCATCATCTCGACCGTCGGCACGGTGCCACTGATGCCCGTCAGCACGCCGATGAGGGCAATATGCCCGCCCGGCGCGCAGGCCCGGATGGAGTTGGGCAGGGTGCCGGGGCCGCCCACTTCCACCACGATGTCGGCGCCACGACCCTCGGTGGCGGCCAGCACCGCATCGCCCCAATCCGGCTGCTCACGGTAATTGATCACCAGGTCGGCACCCAGTGCCAGCAGGCGGGCCTGCTTGGCCTGCGACGAGGTGGTGGCAATGACCCGTGCGCCCATGGCCTTGGCCATTTGCAGGGCAAACACCGATACCCCTCCCGTACCCAGCACCAGCACCGTATCACCGGCCTGAATGCGGCCGTCCACCACCAGTGCGCGCCAGGCGGTCAGGCCGGCGGTGGTCAGTGTGGCGGCTTCCTCGTGGGAGTAGCCCTTGGGTGCATGGGTGAAGGCCTGGGCGGGCAGGTTGTCGTACTCGCGGGCGAAGCCGTCGACGCCGTCGCCAGGTACGGTCTTGAAGGTACTGGGCACGTTGCGCCCGGCCTGCCAGTGGGGAAAGAAGCACGACACCACGGCATCGCCAACGGCGAATTCCGTGACGTTGGCGCCCACGGCGGTGACCACCCCGGCGCCATCGGCCATGGGGATGCGTTGGTCTTCGACTTTCAACTGCCCGATGACCACGCCGAGGTCGTGGTAGTTGAGCGAACTGGCATGGATACGCACCTGTATTTCCCCAGGTTGCGGCGCGCCGGGCATGGGCAGTTCGACCAGGTGCAGCTGGTCCAGGCCGCCGGGCTTTTGCAGTTGGATGGCTTTCACGTTACGGGTCCTTTGCGACGGTTGAGGAAGTGTCCTGCAGGATGATAGACACGCGCATCGGGCGCGTTGTTGACCTGGGATGACAATCGATTTTCCTTTGGTGACAGGCCGCCCGCGGGTGTCCCAAAACGTCAACTTTCGCCCTGGCGCAATCCCTATAACTGCAAGCCCATTCACTTCTGTATTCGGACATCCGCCATGAGCAAGCAGTTTGAACAACACGTGGTCCTGATTACCGGCGCCACTGCAGGCATCGGTTACGCCACGGCCATCGCCTTTGCCCAGCAGGGCGCACGCCTGGTCGTTTCCGGGCGCAATACCCGTGCTGGGGAGCAGTTATTGGCCGAGTTGAAGTCGATCGGTGCGCAGGCCGAGTTCGTACAGGCGGATGTCAGCGATGAAGCGCAGGTGGCCAGGCTGGTCGAGCGTTGCGTGGAGCGTTTTGGCCGCCTGGATGTGGCAGTGAACAGCGCCGGTTATGAAGGCGCCCGTGGCTCGATTCGGGAGCAGACGGTGGAGGCCTACACGGCTGCGTTCAATGCCAACGCGCTGGGCACGTTCCTGTGCCTGAAGCACCAGATGCGGGTGATGGCCGAGCAGGGGTCGGGAGCCATCGTCAACCTGTCGTCGACCATGGGCAGCCGGGGCAATGCGCTGGCGCCGATGTATGTGGCCAGCAAGCATGCGATCGAGGGGTTCACCAAGTCGGCGGCGTTGGAAGCGTGCCAGTTCAATGTGCGGGTGAATGCGGTGGCGCCGGGGCCGATTGCTACCGAGATGCTTGAGCGTATTGCCGATGGGGCGGACAAGCTGCCGATGGTGGCCGCGACCATTCCGGCGGGGCGGATTGGCAGGCCGGAGGAGGTGGCGGATGCGATCTTGTTCGTGGCGTCGCAGCAGGCGAGCTTCATCACCGGGCAGGTGCTGCATGTGAATGGTGGCAAGACAGCTATGTGATGCAGGCTGTACCGGCCCCATCGCCGGCAAGCCGGCTCCCACAGGTACTGCGCAGGTTTCAAATCCTGCAGAAATCCTGTGGGAGCCGGCTTGCCGGCGATAGGGCAGGTGCTGGCGCTGCAAGGCGCTCAGGCATTTTGGCACCCCATAACTCCACTCCTTCGAGCCATTGCTCTAAAAGCTGGTCAACCACGAAAACGGGTATGCCCCGCGAATTTGCCAACTAAGAGTGCAAAATTTTTGTAGGCAAAATCCCCGTCAAATGTAGGAAGCGTCTATTTCCCCCGTGACGGATGGCCTGCCTGGGAAATGTGCGCCAAGGTTCGGGACTTCACTGCAGTGGAGTTTCGGAGAATGTCGCAAAGCGCCTTCAGCCAGTGTGAAACCGTTGTACCTATCGTGTTCCAGCACACCAATGAATGCACCTTTACTCCTCCCTGGTTCGTCGAGGAAACGGACTACGACCCCGCACTCGCCCGTTACACCCCGCTGGTCAACGGCGAAGAAACCTTCCGTGCCGTGCACCTGGCCATTGCCGCCGCGCAGAAGTCGGTCGACATCATCTGCTGGGGCTTCCAGCCCTCGATGTACCTGATCCGCGACGGCAGCGCCCCATGCCTGGACGAGTTGCTGCTGGCCAAGGCCCGTGAAGGCGTGCAGGTGCGCGTGCTGGGTTGGGAAATGCCGTTCAACACTGCCGGTTTCGCCGGCGAGGCCAACCTGCCGGGCAAGGGCCTGCTGCGTCTGAAGGACCGTGCCCTGCATAGCTCGGCCGAGGCGCAGTACGCCTTCGACCGTGACTGGTTCAAGTTGTGCGAGGCCGCTGACGGCAAGGCTGCTGCTCGCGTCGACAGTGGCTACCCGGTGTTCGTCAGCCGTGGTTTCAGTTGGCGTGAGCGCGCGGAAATTGCGTACCAGGCGAAACGCCACGGGCTCGATCCCTTTATCAGCACCGGCATGCGCCACACCTTGAGGCTGACCGCCACCCACCATCAGAAGAGTGTGCTGGTCGATTACGAACTACCCGAAAGCGCTGTGGGTTTCGTCATGGGGCACAACCTGCTCGACGAATACTGGGATACCGACGATCACTCGGCGCTCAACCGCAGTGAGCCTGACAAACCGGCGCCAGACCGTGGCCCGCGTGGAGTGCTGCCGCGCCAGGATATTTCCAGCCAGGTCAGTGGTCCGGTGCTCAAGTACCTGCACGCCAACTTTGCTGAGGCCTGGCACAAGGAAACCGGCGAAGACCTGTTGGTCATCCGGCAGGCAGACGTCGTGGCCGAGGCGCTGAACCTCAAGAGCGGAAGCGGCCAGCGGCTGATGTGCCAACTGCTGCGGACCCAGCGCAGCGGAGCATGAAGCGTGAAATCGAAGCGTTGTACCTGCAGGCAGTGAACAACGCCACCCAGTTCATCTACATCGAAAACCAGTACTTCCGTTGGCCACCGCTGGCCGAGGCAATCAAACAGGCCGCACTGGACCAGACCAAGTGCGGTCGGGATCCGGGCGTGCATGGGGCCTTGCACCTGTTTGTGGTCACCAATGCCACTGACGACGGCATCGGCGCAGGGACGGTGAACACCCAGCGGATGATTGAGGGCCTGGGACGCGCCGAGACCATCCCGCAGGTGACCAAGCTGCGGCGGATCGAGCAGGTGAAGAGGGCCGCGCCACCACGACCACGGCTGGACTCAGCGAATGACTACAGGGGGCGGCGTGCCCAGGAGAAGTGGCAGGCCGAGCTGGATGGGCAGATCAAGGAAATTCAAGAGAGCACGATCATGCCGGAAGAGATACCGGGGTTGAAGGTGCATGTGTGTTCATTGGTGGCGCCGGATTCCCCGGCGGGGCAGCCGTGGACGCCGGTGTATATCCACTCGAAGTTGATGATTGTGAACGATGTGCTCACCACCCATGGCTCGGCGAATATCAATACGCGAAGCATGCAGGTCGACCCACGAGTGGGCGAGTGAGACGCAGAAGTTGCGGCGGCGGTTGTGGGATCTGCATACGGGCGGGGAGGGGGTGCAGGACAAGCCTAGAGAGGCATTTGATGTATGGAGGGAATTAATTGATGAAAATAGACGCCATCAAAAAGACGGCGGGACGCCACGCTGTTCGCTTATTGAGTTTTTCTATGGTAAGGCAGTTTTAAAGGATCTTGATTAGTGCGTCTGTGTAGCCTGTTTTTATGCTTGCTAATTTCGGCCTGTAATGTGGTAGGTGTCCCTGACTCTAAAAATGGGAAAACAATGAATTCCTTGGGAGAAATTAATATGAAACTGGATTTCAGTTGCGCGCATGAGAAAATTCCAATTTCTTCAGATGAGGCAGATGTTCTTTTCCAATATGCACGTTGGTTGCAAAAAAATAATCAACTCAAACGAGATTCTGTGGTGAATGCCGAAGTTGAACGGCTATATCGCATCAGTGCTGAACACGACCATCACAAGGCTAACATAAACTTGCAAAATGGCGCGATGCGAGGACGTTTCAAACTACGCGGTTGGGAGCACCTACGATTGAGTGAGAAGCTGATTGATGCGAATGTCGCTACTGGGTACTTGTTCGTCGCGTATTTCCTCCAGCAGGGATCAGCGGGGCTTGAGCAAAATCCACAAATGGCGCTGCGTTATTATCGCAAGGCTGCTGACGAGGGGAATGCACAGGCTCAATATTACGTGGGTGATAAATTAGATTCCGTTACAATGGCTCCAACAGTCGCTACTGACATGTATCGTTGTGCAGCTGAGCAAGGACATGGAAAGGCTGCAGTTGCTTTAGGCATAATTTTTAGAGAAAAACGCCAGTACTCTCAAGCCCTCGAAGTTTTTCAGATGGGTGTGGCCGGTGGCTATGAGCATGCTGCCTCGCGGTTAGCTAATGCATTTCTTACACAGGCTGTCGAAAGCACTCGCTATTATGCTCAGGAGGTAGATCCTGCTCGTGCTGAACGTTACAAAGCAATCTGGAGTACACTTGCAGATTATTCTTACGCAGATCCTAAAGTTCCCGAGATCAACGAAATAGTGCCACTTCCTCCGGCCAAGCTGCCACCATGGGATGGCAAGCTCCAATGGTTGGAAGCACGGCTGGCAAACATTCCACCAGAGAAACCCAGTGAAGCCTTGATCCACAAACTGGCCAAGGAAAAAGTGCTTGACCCGGCAACGGGTAAACCAATGCCAGGTTCACCCGCCTTCAACAAGGCGGATTTTCCGCTAATGGTTTGTCGCAGTGGCGAGGCTTGCCCAGAAAGTGGCTACTGGAAGGCCATGGTCAATAGCTGGGAAGACCCTATTCAGTATTTCGAAGAAGGCGAAATGATGCCCACGTATCTGAGCGTCTGGACGGAATATCGACCCTGGCCGCTGCGGGACAAGATCATGCAACGCCAAGAGCGTGTCGAGTGGGGGTTGCTTGGATAAAAGGCCATGCACTGCGCCTGCACGCAAGTTGCACCACTGTCTGGTGCATGAGGGCAGGCGAAGACCTGCTCGTGGTAGTAGCCAACGGCTGATGTTCCAACTGTACCGGCTTAACCGTAAATGAGCATGGAGCATGAAGCCATCAATGCGGTGGCCCCGGGCCGATTGCAACGGAGATGCTCGAGCGCATCGCCGAGGGCGCGGACAAGCTGCCGATGTTGGCTGCGACTATTCCAGCGGGGCGTATTGGCAAGCCGGAGGAAGTGGCGGATGCCATTCTGTTCGTGGCGTCGCAGCAGGCAAGCTTGGTTACCGGGCAGGTGTTGCATGTGAATGGTGGCAAGACGGCGATGTAACGCCGCAGGTTCAATTGGGTTGGCTGTGCTGGCCCCATCGCCGGCAAGCCGGCTCCCACAGGTACTTCGCAGGTCTTGAGATGTGTGGCGATCCTGTGGGAGCCGGCTTGCCGGCGATGGGGCCCGAACAGTCACTTGACCCGCTCAGCCCACATGCCCCTTGCGCCATGCCCTCGGACTGCATCCGAATCGCTGGCTGAACCAGCGCGAAAACGCACTCAGGCAGGAAAACCCGAGCAACTCGGCAATCTCGCTGTGCGAATGCCGCGAATCGCGCAAATGCCTGACCACCTGCTCCTGGCGCACCTGATCCAGGATCGAGCTGAAACTCTCGCCATGCCGCAACAGCCGCCGGTGCACGGTACGCCGATCGACACCCAGCTGCTCCGCCACCTGTTCCACCGACAAACGCCCCGTCAGCAATAGCTGCCACACCAGCCGGCGCACCGTATCCACCACCGTTTCACTCACCGCCCCGCGAGCCTCCAGCTCCCGGCGCACAGACCGCGCAGCCACTGGGTCGCTGCCCGGCAGCGGTGCATCCAGCTCGGCCGAGCGGCAGACGATGCCATCCACCACGCTGTTGAACTGCACCCGTGTGCCGAACAGCCGCAGGTGCGTCGAACGGTCCTGCGGGGCGCTGTGGCGCAAGCACACCGAACGTGGCTGCCACTGCTCGCCGAGCAGGGTCTTCAGGGTGCGGTGGGTGACGCCGATCATCAGGTCGACCGACTGGCGTGACGGCAGCTGCCGGTGGGTGATCTGCTCGCCGCGGATCACTGCGATGCCGTCGCGCTCCTCGACCAGGATCAGGAAACCTTCATTGTGCAGGTGCAGGTAGCGTTGCAGGGTCTCCAGGGCCATGCGCAGGGTGCTTTCCTGGCGCATCACCTGGGCCAGCGTGCCGAGATTGGAGAGCTGGCGCTGCTCGGCCATGCGCAGGCCGAAGTCTTCCACGCCGGCCTGGCTGGCGGAGTTTTCCAGCAGGTGCCAGACGCTGTCGACGCTGATCTTGAAGTCGCTGCGCTCAAGGCAGGCGGGATCCAGCTGCACGGCCTGCAGCTGGGCGATCGGGTCCAGGCCGAAGGCGCGGGCGACGTCGGCGTAGTGGGTCAGGCAAGCGCTTACGACCATGTTGGCCATGCAGGTTTCACGTCCTTGAATGGGACGGTCTGGATGTCCCGAAAGGTTAAATATCGCCTGGCCTGTTTTAGCAGACTCAAGGGGTGTCGACAAACGCCAAGGAGATGCAGATGAACGCCACGCTCACCGAAGACTCGATGTCCGCCACACCGACCCTCGACCACCTGCGCGCCAGCGGCGGGATGAACCCGGCCTGGGACAGCTTCGTCAACCTCGACCCGCAATGGGCCGAGCAATTCCTGCACACCGCAGCGCTGCCGGTAAAGCGCGGCCTGATCGACCCCAAGACCTACGAATTCCTCGCCATTGCGGTGAACGCCTCGTGCACGCACATGTACAGCCCTGGCGTGCGCCGGCACACCCGCAATGCCCTGAAGCTTGGCGCCAGCCCCGAGGAAATCCTCGCGGTGCTGCAGTCGGTGGCCATGCTCGGGATCCACACCTGCAGCCTCGGCGCCCCGATCCTGCTGGAAGAAATGGCCAAGCTCGCCGCTGAAGCCCAATAGCCGTCGGCCTGTACCGACACCCCTCCAACAATCACAACAAGGAACACCCCATGAACTTCCTCGATGGCCACCTGTTCACCGAGAACCAGCAGCCGCTGATCATCACCGCAGCGCCCTATGCACCTTCCTGGGTGCCGTCCGACTTCCCTGAGGACATTCCGGTGACCATGGCCGAGCAGATCCAGAAAGCCGTGGACTGCTACAACGCCGGCGCCACCGTGCTGCACCTGCATGTGCGCGAGCTGGACGGCAAGGGCTCCAAGCGCCTGTCCAAGTTCAACGAGCTGATCGCTGGCGTGCGTGAAGCGGTGCCGGAAATGATCATCCAGGTAGGCGGCTCCATCAGCTTTGCCCCGGAGACCGAAGGCGCCGCGGCCAAGTGGCTGAGCGACGACACCCGCCACATGCTGGCCGAACTCGACCCCAAGCCCGATCAGGTGACGGTGACGGTCAACACCTCGCAGATGAACGTGGTCGAGCATTGGGGCTACCAGGACGTGCGCGGCACCTCGATGGAAGACCCGGCGGTCTATGAGGCTTACAAGGAAATGACCGTGCCGGCGCAGCCAGGCTGGGTCGAGGAGCACGTACGCCGCCTGAGCGCCGCCGGCATCCAGAGCGCCTTCCAGTGCTACAACTTGAACAGCTTCGAGTCGGTCGAACGCCTGATGCGCCGGGGTATCTACAAGGGCCCGTTGGTGATGAACTGGGTGGCCATCGGCGGCGGCATGGACGTGCCGAACATCTACAGCCTGGCCAACATCGTGCGGGCCGTGCCGGACGGCGCGGTGCTCACCGTGGAAAGCTCCATGCGCAACGTGCTGCCGATCAACATGATGGGCATCGCCATGGGCCTGCACGTGCGCTGTGGCATCGAGGACAACCTGTGGAACCAGGCGCAGACCGAGAAGATGTCCACGGTCCAGCAGATCGAGCAGCTGGTGCGCATCTCGCGCGAGTTCGGCCGCCCGATCGCCACCGCCAAAGAAGCCCGCGAGATCAGCAAGATCGGCGTGTTCTACGACACTGTCGAGGAAAGCCTTGCGGCCAATGGCTTTGCACCGAACCGCAACGGCGGCCAACAGGGCTTCCTGCGCAAGACCGCTGAAACCGCGTAACCCCGCCACATTCGACGTGCACCCCGCAGGGCGCAGTTGCCGCGCCGGCAGCCCTGCGGGCATCAGGCTCGATCCACAACAAGAATAATTGAGGATGCAGCATGGCCGTCTATCACCCGTGCCCCGACGAGGGCAATGACACGTCCGTGGGCATTCCCCGGCGCTATGCCTGGGTTGTCTTTGCCCTAACCTTCGGTCTGCTGATTTCCGACTACATGTCGCGGCAAGTGCTCAACGCCGTGTTCCCGCTGCTCAAGGGCGACTGGGCGCTGAGCGATGGGCAGTTGGGCCTGCTCAGCGGCATCGTGGCGCTGATGGTCGGCCTGCTGACCTTTCCGCTGTCGCTTTTGGCCGACCGTTTCGGACGGGTGCGCAGCCTGGTGTTGATGGCCATGCTGTGGAGCCTGGCGACCCTGGGCTGCGCCCTGGCGGAGAACTACCCGCAGATGCTGGTCGCACGTTTTCTGGTGGGGGTTGGCGAGGCCGCCTACGGCAGCGTCGGTGGGGCCGTGGTGATGTCGGTGTTCCCGCCGCACATGCGCGCCACTTTGCAGGGCTCGTTCATGGCCGGCGGCATGTTCGGCTCGGTGCTCGGTATCGCTTTGGGCGGGGCCATCGCCCAGCAGTTCGGCTGGCGCTGGGCATTCGCCGTCATCGCGCTGCTCGGCCTGATGCTGGCGGTGGTGTACCCGGCCATCGTCAAGGAAGCGCGGGTCTCGCCCAAGCGGCTGGCGGCGCTGGCCGACAAGGCCGGCTGTGCAGCCCAGCGCCCGTTACGCACGCTGTATGCCACCCGCTCGGTGCTGTGCGCCTACGTGGGCAGTGGCTTGCAGCTGTTCGTCGGCGGCAAGGTGATCGTCTGGATGCCCAGTTACCTCAACCGTTACTACGCCATGAGCACCGACCAGGCCGGCAGCGTGTCGGCTGTCATTCTGCTGTGCGGCGCGGTCGGCATCATCCTCTGCGGCATGCTTTGCGATCGGCTGTCGCGCACCCGGGCAGACCGCAAGGTGAGCCTGAGCATCGGCTACTGCCTGGGCAGTTGCCTGCTGCTGTCGCTGGCCTTCGCCATGCCCCATGGCGTGGCGCAACTGGTGCTGGTGTGCCTGGGCATGATGGTGGCGGCCGGCACCAACGGCCCAACCAGCGCCATGGTCGGCAACCTCACCCATGCCTCGGTGCATGGCACCGCCTTGGCCACCCTGACGTTGGCCAACAACCTGCTGGGCCTGGCCAGCGGGCCGCTGATCACCGGCAAGGTGTCCGACCACATCGGGCTGGACGCCGCCATGCAACTGGTGCCGCTGATCAGCCTGGTGTCCGCGGCGGTGCTGCTCTACGCCAAGCGTCATTACCACAACGACATGGCGCGCTCGCGCGTCGTGGCTGCGGGGTTGCCCCGCGAATCCGCCCAACCGATCAGCTGACTGGAGACCCCATGGCTGCCAAGCAGAGCAAAGTCATCGTCACCTGTGCCGTCACAGGTTCCATCCATACCCCCTCGATGTCGCCGTACCTGCCCGTTACCGCTGCGCAGATCGAAGAGGCCGCCGTGGGTGCGGCCGAGGCGGGCGCTGCCATCGTGCACCTGCATGCCCGCGACCCTAACACCGGCCAGCCTTCGCAGGACCCGCGCCTGTTCATGGAGTTTCTGCCCACCATCAAGGCGCGCTCGGACGTGGTGGTCAACCTCACCACCGGCGGGGCGCCGAACATGCTGGTGGAGGAGCGCCTGCAACCGGCGCTGCGGCTCAAGCCTGAGGTGGCGTCGCTGAACATGGGGTCGATCAACTTCGGCCTGTACCCCATGCTCGAGCGCTTCCACACCTTCCAGCACGACTGGGAGCGGCCGTACCTGGAGGGCTCGCGGGACCGGGTGTTCCGCAACACCTTCAGCGAGATTCAGTACATCCTGGAGTCTTGCGCCGACAACGGCACCCGGTTTGAAATCGAATGCTATGACATCGGCCACCTCTACACCGCCGCGCATTTTCTCGACCGTGGCATCGTCAAGGGGCCGCTGCTGATCCAGTCGGTGTTCGGCCTGCTCGGCGGCATCGGTGCGCATCCCGAGGACGTGTTGCACATGAAGCGTACCGCCGACCGCCTGTTTGGCGACGACTATTACTGGTCGGTGCTGGGCGCGGGCAAGCACCAGATGCCGTTGGCCACCCAGGCGGCGACCATGGGCGGCAACGTGCGCGTGGGCCTTGAAGATTCGCTGTGGGACGGGCCGGGCGTGCTGTCGCGCAGCAACGCCGACCAGGTCAGGCGCGTGGTGTCGATCCTGAAGGCGTTGAACCTCGACGTAGCCACCCCTGACGAGGCGCGGCAGATGCTCAAGCTCAAGGGTGCCGACCAGGTGGGTTTCTGAACCCTGGTCGGCCGCCTGAGGAGGGCCCTGCATGACCCTGCTGATTCGGGCTGGCGCCCTGACCCATTACCTGGAGGTATGCCAGCGGCTCGGGGTCGACCCGGCGCCGCTGCTGGCCGAGGTGGGCTTGAGCAAGGCCCGCTTGCAACATGCCGAGCACCGCCTGTGCGGCGAGGCGGCGGTACGCCTGCTGGAAAACACCGCGGCTGTCAGCGGCTGCCAGACCCTGGGCCTGAGCATGGCTGCGGCGCGGCAGCTCTCGGACCTGGGCGCGGTGAGCCTGCTGTTGTGCCACCAACGCTCGCTGCGCGATGCCTTGCAGGTGATGCTGCACTATCGGCATCTGATGAACGATACGGTGGCTATCCACCTGATCGAGGAGGGCGGTCGGGCGGTGATCCGCCAGGACGTGCTCACCCGCACCTCGCTGCCCAGCCGCCAGGCCAACGAGCTGGCCATGGGCGTGCTGTTTCGCCTGTGCGCTACCTTGTTCGGCAGGCATTGGCGGCCCTGCAGCGTGCATTTCACCCATTCGGCACCGGCCGATCTGCAGTTGCACCGGCGCCTGTTCGCTTGTGAGCTGGTGTTTGGCAGCCACTTCAATGGCATCGTGTGCCCCGACGGCAACTTGGAATTGGGTGGCGCTTGGGCGGACCCGGCGATGGCGCGTAATGCCCAGCGCTATTTGGTGCCGCTGCAGGAGGCGGGCGGGCCGTCGCTGGTTGAAGCGGTGCGCAAGGCGATCCGACAGTGGTTGCCTGAGGGGCGGGCATCCATCGAGCATGTTGCACAGCTCCAGGGCATGAACGTGCGCACGTTTCAGCGCCGGCTGGACGACCAGGGCCAGGTGTTCAGTGCGTTGGTCGGTGAGGTGCGTCGTGAGCTGGCCGTGCACTATTTGGGCAATTCCAATTATCCCTTGCAGCGCATCGCCGAGTTGCTGGGTTTCTCGGTGCCGACGTCGTTTACACGTTGGTTCATCGGACAGTTCGGCATGCCGCCTGCGGTTTGGCGGAAGGACAGGGGGCTTGTCTTGAGATGGGTGGAGGGGCGTAAATCGAGCGCCGCCCGCGCGGCGCATCGCGGATGAATCCGCTCCTACGTTTGTTGCAACGTGCCTATGTCTGACGGCCCATGGTTGACAGCCTCGGTGGCACGACGCGTTTTTGGCGTGGCTCGGGGGCTCGCCTGGATTTCTCGGCAGGCACCAAAGGCGGACAATTATGGCCTGACAGGCCATGGCACGTTGCAACAAACGTAGGAGCGGATTCATCCGCGATGCGCCGCGCGGGCGGCGCTCGATCTCGTGGTCGCCATCCATCCCCTGACGAGCACAGGGCCATCACACCCAAACCGCATCCCAATGCGGATAATCCCCCACCGTGTCCACCAACCCCGCTCTCAAGGGGTTGGCAATGATGTACCTGGCGGCCATCACCACATCCTCGTCCCGGCGCAAGGCGCGATCGTGATAGCCCGCCTGCCAAACAGGCAAGCTTAGACACCCGGCCCTGCGTAACACATGGCTGGATCGCGCCTTGAAGCGGCGCATCAAGGTACTTAGCGTTACATCTTTCAACTCGATCAGCCAATGAACATGGTCAGGCATGACCACCCAGGCCAGTGACTGGCAGCTGTTTTCTAGTTCCGCTTGGCGCAAGTGCCTTATCACTGCGCGTGCGTATCGCAAGTTGAGGAACAGGGGACGGCGTTGCTGTGTGACGGTGGTGAGCAGGTAGATTCTGCCGGGTTCGGAGCATCTGCCGCGACGGAGTAGGCAAACTTTTGGGCTGGGCATGAGTTCATCCATGAACGGGTTGTTCTGGAAAGCCTAGCGTTGGTGATTTGTGGGGAAGGGAGGGTTCTTTTTCAGGATGTGAGGGTTTGGCGTTGCCAGGTGTTCGGCGGTAGGGATTTTGTGTTCATGCAATCGAGCGCCGCTCGCGCGGCGCTCGATTTCAGGGGCGCCTGAATCGTCGTGGCAAGCCCCATCAATACGGCTTGTCACCAATGATGCCAGCGCGGTTCATCTTGCGATGGCAGGGCGGGTAGTCCATGACCGCGTAATGCTGGGTGCAGCGGTTGTCCCAGATGGCGATGCTGTTGGGCTTCCAGCGCCAGCGCACCTGGTATTCGGGGATCGTCGCCTGGCTGATCAGGTAACGCAGCAGCTCGGAGGCTCCGGGGTTGAAGTCCTGACCGAAGCGCACCCGCTCAGGGGTGTGGTAGTTGCTGAAGTGGGTGGTGAAGCTGTTGACGAACAGCACCTTCTCGCCCGTTTCCGGATGGGTGCGCACCACCGGGTGCTCGGCATCCGGGTAGCGCTCCTTGAGGGCCAAGCGTTTCTCGATCGGCAGGGCCGCACCGAAGCTGGCCTCGATGCTGTGCCGGGCGCGCAGGCCTTCGATCTTGGCTTTCACGTCCGTCGGCAGGCGCTCGTAAGCCACCACCATGTTCGCCCACACGGTGTCGCCGCCCACAGGCGGGCATTCCAGGCAGCGCAGCACCGCGCCCATCGATGGGTTCTCGCGCCAGGTGGTGTCGGTGTGCCAGGAATTCTCGTAGCGGTCCACCGGCGTTTCCGGCGACTTGTGGATCTGCACCAGGCCCGGGTAGTCCGGGTCGCTGCCGACCACCGGGTGGTCCTCCAGCTCGCCGAAGCGGCGGGCGAACGCCACATGCTCGGCGTGGCTGATGTCCTGGTCACGCAGGAACAGCACGCGGTGCTTGAGCAGCTGCTGGCGAATCTCGGCGAACAGCCCGTCGTCATGGATCGCCTCGGCCAGCCTGACGCCGACCAGTTCTGCACCGAGGGTGCAGGTCAGTTGTTCCACTTGCATGGTATGGGCCGCCCTTAGATGACGAAGATCGATGAGCCGGTGGTCTTGCGTGCCTCCAGGTCGCGGTGGGCCTGCACGGCGTCCTTGAGTTCGTACTGCTGGTTGATCTCGATCTTGATCCGCCCGCTGCCCACGTGGTCGAACAGCTCGCCAGACAGGTCGGCCTTCTCGGCCGGGTCGGCGATGTAGTCGGCAAGCGCCGGGCGGGTCACGAACAACGAACCCTTCATTGCCAGGATCTGCGGGTCGAACGGTTCGATGGTGCCCGAGGCGGTGCCCACGCAGACCATCAGGCCACGGCGCTTGAGCGAGTCGAGCGAGCTCATGAAGGTCGTGCGGCCGACGCTGTCGAACACCACGTTGACACCCACGCCACCGGTCAGCTCACGCACGCGTTTGGCCACGTCTTCGTGGCTGTAGTTGATGGTGTGGTCGCAACCATGGGCACGTGCCACTTCGGCCTTGGCCTCGGTGGAGACGGTGCCGATCACGGTCAGCCCGAGCAGCTTGGCCCATTGCGAGACGATCAGCCCGACACCGCCGGCCGCGGCATGCAGCAGGAGGGTGTCGCCGGCCTTGAAATCGTAGATGCGCCGTAGCAGGTACGACGAGGTCAGCCCGCGCATGGTCATGGCAGCAGCGGTTTCACAGCTGATGTTGGCCGGCAGCTTGATCAGCGGCGCGGCAGGGATGATGCGTTCGGTGCTGTAGGCGCCCAGGGTGTTGATGAAGCCTGTGTAGGTGACGCGATCGCCGACGGCGACGTTGGTCACGCCTTCGCCCAGCGCCATCACCACACCCGCCGCCTCGACGCCGATGCCGTTGGGCATGGGGATCGGGTAGGTGCCGTTGCGGAAGTAGGTGTCGGCGTAGTTCAGGCCGACGGCCTCATGGCGAAGCAGGACCTCGCCCGGGCCAGGTTCACCGACCTCGACGTCTTCGTAGCGAAGCACTTCGGGGGCACCGGTTTCATAGAAGCGTACGGCTTTGGCCATGAGTGTGTTCTCCAGTCTGCATTGTTGTTGTGAGTGTTTGGACACGCTGGAACAGACTGTAGGGCGCAGGCGAAGGTGGTGCTTCACATCGGGTGACAGGGGGCTGTCTTTTGATGACAGTCCATTGACCTGTGACGTTGACGGGCTCTGGTCGTTTCGCTCAGGCTCAAGGCTGTCACTTAACAGCGCTCGAGGGAATGAGTCGATCATGAAACTGGCAGAGTGGGCAGAGGTCCAGGAAATCTACAAACGCAGCCGTCGGCAACCGAACAAACGATTGTTCAACCGGGCCAATGCCCGCAGGTTGTGGCCGATGTGGGCAGGCTTCGCCTCAACGCTGATGCTGATCGCCTTTGTGCTGTGGGCCATGGCCAGGCCGGCCTTGCTGCCCTATGCCTGCATGGCGTTTCTGCCCTGGGGGCTTGCGCTTTACCTGACGCGCCTCAAGGGGCTGCGAACGATGCATGCGCAGGCATTCGCAGACCATGTGATCGACCGGCAGTCCATTCACCACCGGGAAAGCACCCTCTGCTACAGCTTTTTCCTGGAGAACCTGCGCAAGCAGGGATACACAGCGGCGAAGGCGCGCGAACTGTCGGCGTATTCGGACCTTATCGGCAAGCCCCCAAGGCCGCCGGTGTCGCAGAACATCGGCTTTGCGTCGCTGGTCGCCTTCATGATTGCCATCAGTACCGAACTCATCAAGAACCAGGCTGTGTTCACCAGCCAGGGCGCGGCGGTGGTGATGTTGGGTGTTGCCGCCTTGTTCATCTACTGGCTGGTGCTCGATGGCATCTACAGCGGGGCGTACCAGAAGGCCTGGATAAAACGCTACCTGGACATGGCGGCCTGGGACCTGGAACATTCGACGGCGTTTGACGATGAAGCAGCGCAGGCCTGGTCGACGACACGGGGTCAGACTGCCTCCAGCTAGCCCTCGCGGGTGGGGGCGGCAACGCATCGCCGGCAAGCGCGGCTCCCACAGGAACAGCGCAGGTCCGAAGATGTGCGGTACTTCTGTGGGAGCTGGCTTGCCAGCGATGAGGTCGGCACTGACAACAGTCGCTGGATCACAAGGACGTCCATGATTCCCGTCGAGAGCCGGTCATGTTGCTCGGCTAGATGATCTCACTCACTTGAGTTGTCCGCGACGCCACAGGCAGGCGCCGCCCAAGGCAAAGCAGCCGGCCACCAGGAACGTCCCTCGATTCAGCCAGCCAAGAACCACAAGCGTATCGGACACGCCCGACGCGTTGCTGCCGCCTATCCCGGCGCCACTGATGGCGAAGATGGCCAGTCCAACCAACGGTGCAGTGATCAGGTAGAGCCCGCCAAGAAAGAGCAGTCGCCGCCGCGTCAGAAAGGTCCGGATGTCCTCGGATCGCCGCTTCATGCCGACGATCTTGCACGGCAATGTGACAAGTGACCCGATCGCGTATAGCCACATGCCAAGAAAAACGATTGCTGCATATCGACGTATCGGTTGCCAACCTTGGACATCGTTGCCAGCGATGACGAGTGCATTGGGCCGAGCGCGATACTGATCCAGCGCCTGTTGTCAGTGCCGGCCTCATCGCTGGCAAGCCAACTCCCACGGGAGTACATCAAATCGTTGGACCTGCGCTGTACCTGTGGGAGTCGGCTTGCCGGCGATTGAGGGCAAAGCCCTCGCACAGGCCTACTCCATCGCTTCTGCCAACCCTTGATCCTCACCCAGAAAGCCCCCGCTCTGGTGCTGCCACAGCCGCGCATAAGTGCCGTTGCTGGCGAGCAGTTCGCTGTGCGTGCCTTGCTCGATGATACGCCCTTCGTCCATGACGATCAGCCGGTCCATGGCCGCGATGGTGGACAGGCGATGGGCGATGGCGATCACGGTCTTGCCCTGCATCATCTCGTCGAGGCTTTCCTGGATGGCCACTTCGACTTCCGAATCCAGGGCGCTGGTGGCCTCGTCCAGCAGCAGGATCGGTGCATTCTTGAGCATCACTCGGGCAATGGCGATGCGTTGGCGCTGGCCGCCGGACAGCTTGATGCCGCGCTCGCCCACCAGAGTGTCGTAGCCGCTGCGGCCCTGGCGGTCGCTGAGTTGCTGGATGAAACCATCGGCCTGGGCATTGACTGCGGCCCTGCGGATTTGCGCGTCGGTTGCCTCCGGGCGGCCGTAGGCGATGTTGTCGCGGATGGAGCGGTGCAGTAGGGAGGTATCCTGGGTGACCATGCCGATGGCGCTGCGCAGGCTGTCCTGGGTGACCTTGGCGACGTTCTGCCCATCGATGCGGATGGTGCCGCTGTCGACGTCGTAGAAGCGCAGCAGCAGGTTGATCAGGGTGGACTTGCCCGCACCGGAACGGCCCACCAGGCCGACCTTTTCGCCGGGGCGGATGTGCAGGCTCAGGCCATCGAGCACCTGGCGCTCGCCGTTGTAGTTGAAGCTGACGTTGTCGAAGCTCACCGCGCCGCCGCAGGTCACCAGCACCCCGGCATCCAGCGCATCCTGCACCTTTGGGCCGCGGGTGAGGGTGGCCATGCCGTCCTGCACGGTGCCGATATTCTCGAACAGCGAGGTCATCTGCCACATGATCCAGTGCGACATGCCATTGATGCGCAGGGCCATGGCGGTGATCGCCGCCACCGCGCCAGTGCCGACCTCGCCCTGGTGCCACAGCCACAGGGCATAGCCGCCGGCGCCCAGGATCAGGCCGACCACCAGCGCCTGGTTGACGATCTCGAACTGGCTGACCAGGCGCATCTGGCGAAAGCCGGTCTGCTTGAAGTCTTCCATTGCCGCCCGGGCGAAATGCGCCTCGCGTTTGGAGTGCGAGAACAGCTTCACGGTGGTGATGTTGGTGTAGGCATCGGAGATGCGCCCGGTCATCGAAGAACGGGCGTGGGCCTGCTCCTGGCCGACCCGGCCCAGGCGCGGTACGAAATACAGCATGGCCAGGCCGAACAGTGCGAGCCAGGCAATGAACGGCAGCATCAGTTTCAGGGCAAAGCCCCCGGCCAGGGCGATGATCGCGATGAAGTACACGCCGATGCCGGGGACAATCTCGATGATCGTGAACAGCACCTCACGCACCGCCAGCGCGGTCTGCATCACTTTGGTGGTGACCCGCCCGGAAAATTCGTCGGAGAAGAACGACAGGCTCTGGCGCAGCATCAGCCGGTGAAAGTCCCAGCGCAGCCGCAGCGGCAGGTTGATCGCCAGTACCTGGTGTTGCATCAGGGTGCGTAGCGCCACCAGGCCGATACTCGCCAGCAGCACCAAGCCGATGCCCCACAGCACGCGGGCTTCCTCGCCACTGGCCGCGCCACCCGACTGCCAGGTGGAAAGCAGGTCGACGACCTTGCCCAGGAAGGAGAACAGCCAGGCTTCGTAGATCGATACACCGGCGCTGAACAGCGCCAAAGCCAGGATGTAGCCACGGGCACCGCGGGTGCAGGCCCACATGAAGCGCAGCAGCCCGACCGGGGGCGGTGGGGCCTCGTCGGGCGGAAAGGGGTCGAGCCATCGTTCGAACACACGCAGCATGGTGAAGCTCCTAATGATCAAGTTCGCGCATGGGTGACACGATGCGCTGATCAGCTAACCATACAACACGTTCATGGGGGGCTGCTGCGTAGCCCAATCGCCGGCAAGCCGGCTCCCACAGGTACAGCAGCGCATTCGAGTATTGCGCTGATCCTGTAGGAGCCGGCTTGCCGGCGATCGGGCCGCAAAGCCGCCCCCGATCTCATACTTATTTGCCGTGCTTGGCCTGCAGCGCCTTGGCCTGCTCCAGGTGGTGCTCCAGGGTTGGCAAGGCATCGCTGGCAAAGGCTTTGAGCTCAGCCTTGTCGGAAGACGCCGCTTCCTTCCTGAACAGCTCCACCGCTTTTTCGTGGGCATCGACCTGGTTGTTGACGTAGGACTTGTCGAACGACTCGTCACGCCATTCAAGGATCATCTTCTTGACCTTGTCGGTCAGGGCCGCGTCATCGGGCACGCTGATGTCCAGCGAACGGGCGATATCACCGAGTTTTTGGTTGGCCTTGGTGTGGTCGGTGACCATCTGCTGGGCGAATGTCTTGATGCCAGCGTCCTGGGATTTCTCCATGGCCAGGTTGCTGGTCACCACCTCGGCGATTCCGGCCTCGGTTGCGGCATCGACGAAATCATTGGAGCTGGCGGCCATCACGTTGAATGAAGCCATGCTTGCCAACAACGAAACGCCGGCGAACTTGAAAAATGGATTGCTCATCTTTCACTCCTTAAGGGGCGCGACTTCGATGTCGCAATCGGTTGAGCGGCCCTGGCCGGCAAAGGTTTAATTTTTCTGCAGGCAGCACCGCTGGTCCCCTCGTTGCCCAGGTAAATCGAATCCCTGCCGGTTGCCGCACTCACACGCTGTAGTCACTGTGGAGGTGCCCATGACGGTGATCAGCCCTGTAACCACACGGCAACTGGCGCAATTGGCGGTCGATGACCCACAAACGCGCTACCAGGCCATGCTGCAAGGCCCCTACCCAGGGGGCCGCGAGTGGCTGGCGTGGCAGTTGCGCCGCACCGAAGCCATGGCGGACGACCTGCCCGACACGCCCGCCGGGCTTGCGCTGTGGGCCCATGCCCATGCCACCCAGGTGGCCCAGGAACACGCGGCCTACCTAAGGCGACGTGCGGATGGCGGGCCGCGCCGTTACTTTGCCAATCGCGCTCAAGCCTTGTGGTTTCTTCAACAGGTTGCGCCGACCAAACGGGTGGACGGTGCCTGGCTACATGCCACCCTGCGACATTGGCGCGACCCACGGTTCCATGGCCTGATCCGCACCTTTCTCGAAGAACTCGGCGATGGCGACCCGCGCTGCAATCATGTGCTGATCTACCAACGCCTGCTTGGCCGTCTCGGTTGCACCCAAGTGATGCCGCTGGACCCTGCGAGGTATCTGCAAGGCGCGCTGCAACTGGCGCTCGGCGAACATGGCGAGGATTTTCTGCCCGAGCTGATCGGTTACAACCTGGGCTACGAGCAACCTCCGTTGCACCTGTTGATCACTACTCACGAGCTGGCCGAACTGGGCATCGATGCCCATTACTTCCGGCTGCATGTCACCATCGACAATGCCGCCAGCGGCCACGCCCGCCGTTCGCTGGACAGCCTGCGCCTGCTGATGCCGACGCAAGATGCGCAAGCGTTCTATGGCCGTGTCAGGCAGGGCTATCGCCTGAACGATCTGGGCATCGATACACCGTCGCTGATTGCAGGCTTTGATCTGCAGGCCGAGCTGGCAGCAGCGCTGGAGCGTAAACGGGTGTTCGGCCAGTGCATGCATGGCGATCACTGCCTGCTGCAAGGCCGCACCATCAACCAGTGGCTCGCTGAACCTGCGGCGATGCCGGGCTTTTTGCGTGCCCTGGAAGCTCAGCGCTGGGTACGCCGGGGTGAAGACCCGCAGCACAGTCGGTTCTGGACTTTGATAGACGGCCCGGTTGCCGCCATGTTCGGCGTGTTCAGTGCTTACGAGAAACAGCTCTGGTACGACTGGATCGCCAACGACTGGCAGGGTGTGACCTATCGGCGCGTGGCGCCGGGGCAGTGGGAAAAGGAACTGTCGCTGGCGCCGGCGCACGACCCGGCGCAAGGCTTGCCTGGCGTCGAACGCCTGATCGACCTGATGGCGGCCGGCCGTCATGCGCAGCCGGAAGGCCTGCGCGCCACCCGCGATTACATCCGCGCCACCGGCCTGGCACAGGGAGGACCGCACTGATGTTGCTCGACCAACAGCAGGCCCAGGCCGACCACGCGCTGTTGCAACTGGGCCGCCGCCTGCAGGCTGATGGTTATCGCTTTACCTGCGTGACACCCGCCACCCAAGGGCGAGTCAATGCCAGGCTGGAGGCGAAACAGGCTCACGATCTGCGTGGTGTGTTTGGCTGGAGCCGGCCATTCTCGCCCGCATTGATCAGCGCCGATGAACTGCAGCAACTGACCTGCGCCGGCGTGCTCAGGGAGGAGGGCGATCTGCTGCGCAGCACGGTGCGCTGGTCGAGCCTCGACGACCTGTTGCTGGTGCATTCGGCCTGGCCGACCGACAGCCCCGACGCTGTATTTTTCGGCCCCGACAGCTACCGTTTCGCCCAAGTGATCCGCGACCATCTGCAGCATCGCCCGCACCCTGTGCAGCACGCTGTGGACATCGGCTGCGGCAGCGGGATCGGTGCGCTGCTGGTCGCCCGGGCAGCACCCCACGCGCAGGTCAGCGCGGTGGACATCAACCCCATGGCCCTGCGTTATACCGCCATCAATGCGGTGCTGGCGGCAATAGCCAATGTGTCGGTGGAACCCAGCGATCTGCTGGCCGGCATCACCGGCACGTTCGACCTGATCGTGGCCAATCCACCGTATATGCTCGATGCCGGCAGGCGTACCTATCGGCATGGCGGCGGCCCCTTGGGTGCGGAGCTGTCATTGCGCATCGTCGAGCAGGCGTGCGAGCGCCTGGCGGTGGGCGGCACCTTGCTGTTGTACAGTGGCGTCGCCGTCGTCGAAGGCCGCGATACCTTGCTTGAAACGGTGCACCAGCGTTTGCATGGATCGGACTTCAGCTGGGCCTACCGTGAGGTGGACCCCGATGTGTTTGGCGAGCAACTGCTGGAGCCTGGCTATGAGCAGGTCGAACGCATCGCCGCCGTCGCCTTGACCTTGACCCGCAACGGCTGAGCGGGCCATGGCCGCAGCCTGCACGTTCGGTATCGAGGAAGAATACCTGCTGGTCGACCTTGCCAGCGGCCAGGTCCAGGCCAGGCCGTCCAGAGCTGTGGCACGTTGTTGCAGGGAGGTAATGGGCGAGCATCATGCCGAAGAGATGTTCTGCAGCCAGATCGAACTCGTCTCCCCGATATTCGACAACCTTCACCAGGCGCGCAGCTTCTTCACTCAATACCGTCAGCGCCTCAACTGCGCCCTGGCCGAGCAAGGGCTGGGCCTGTATTGCGCCGCCAGCCACCCCGGCGCCCAGTGGCGCCGCCAGCAGCCACGCCGCACGCCCCACTACCGACAGCTGTTCGACGACTACCAGGCGGTAGCCCGGCGCAGCCTGTTGTCGGGGTTGCATGTGCACGTCGGCGTGCCCGCCGGGTACGACCGCATGCAACTGATCAATCGCCTGCTGTACTGGCTGCCGCTGTTCCTGGTGCTCAGCACCTCGTCGCCCATGTGGTGCGGCCAGGTTACCGGCTACCGGAGCTATCGCCGGGTGGTGTGTGGCGAGTGGCCGCACATGGGGCTGCCTGAAGCGCTGCCGGATTGGACTGCCTACCTGCGCTATCGCGCCCTGCTGCAGCGCACCGGCGCGTTGGATGCGCAAGGTGATTTCTGGTGGGCACTGCGGCCGTCGCGGCGGTTTCCAACGGTGGAACTGCGCATTTGCGATGCGTGCCCGCGGCTGGAGGACGGCTTGGCCATTGCGGGGTTGTTTCGGCATCTGGTCGAGCATGAATTGCAGAGCCGACCTGGTGTGCGGCGGATGAATCGGGAGCTGCGCTGGGTCACTCAGGAGAACTACTGGCGGGCTTGTCGGTATGGGCGGCAGGGGACGTTCATCGGGGTGCGTGACGAGCAACCGGTGAGCGCTGCGGGGTGGCTGGCGCAGTTGGAAGCACTGGTGCCGGCGGTGACCGTGGATGCCGAGCGGTCGTTCAGGCACGCCGCACGCATCGTGAGTGAAGGGACCAGCGCCGAGCGTCAGTTGGCAGTTTTCGAGCAGGCCCGTGCGCAAGGTTGCGACTTGCGCGGGATGTTGCGGGCGGTGGTTCTGCAGGTGTTGCGAGAGGCGAGAGATTAGCTGGCGTTGCACTGCACCTGTAGGAGCGGGCTTGCCTGCGATCACCGGCAGAGCTGTTGCCATGTGCGCAGACCAGTTTGCCTCACGCCTTGAATTGCGCCATCAGCGCTTGCTGAAGATCGGCCGTCTGGTCAAGCTCCTTACCTACCTGCGCGGCGCTGTGTGCCTGGGTTGCAAGCCCTTGAGTAATCGCCTTGATGCCGGTGATGTTGCGGTTGACCTCTTCTGAAACGGCACTCTGTTCTTCCGCAGCACTGGCTATCTGCATGTTCATGTCATGAATGACACTGACTGCGTCACTGATCTGTTTCAGCCGCTGCGTGGCTTGGGCAACCTGAGCCACGCTGCCCTGGGCTGAATGGCGATTCTGCTCCATTGAAGCCACCACATCCTGAGTGCCTGCCTGCAAGGTTTCGATCACGTGCCTGATTTCGGATACGGAGTCCTGGGTCCTGCGGGCCAGGTTCCTCACCTCATCGGCAACGACTGCAAACCCTCGGCCTGCCTCGCCTGCACGTGCCGCCTCGATCGCTGCATTCAAGGCCAGCAGATTGGTTTGATCAGCAATGGCGCGAATGACATCGAGCACCGAACCTATCTCTTCACTGTTGGCGGCCAGCCGTTCAATCAGCGCTTTGGACTCGTCCATGTCGATGCTCAATCGGTTCATGGCACCCGAGGCATCGTCGATCACGGCGAGGCCATCACGCGTTGCCACCTCTGCTCCATGGGCGGCCTGCGCAGCATGTGCAGCAGACGCAGCCACGCCATGGGCCGTGGCGCTCATCTCTTGAGAAGCCGTTGCCAACTGCTCGATCTCGCGAAACTGCTCTTCCATCTTTGCATGGGTTTGCTCGGAGAGCTTCGCTGATTCCGACGCCGCTCCTTTGGCACGCGCCGTGGCTGCCTTGGCCTCATGGATCACAGGTTGCAGCTTGTCGAGAAATCGATTGAACCAGTTTGCCAGCGTGCCCAGTTCATCGTGGGTTGCGCACTTCAACCGCCGAGTCAGGTCGCCTTCGCCCGAGGCAAAGTCTCTGAGCATCTCACTGAGTTTGACGATGGGCAGGCTCACGGTGCTTGCCGTGAACCACATGGCCAACAAACCCAATGTTGCCATGAGCACTCCAGCGCCGATGAGCCATGCGGTACTGCTCAGGCGCTGTGACTCAAGCACGCTACCGAGCTGGATTGCCGGTTGGCGCATCACCGCCAGGGGCACCTCGATGGAGATCTGCCAGGGTTCGGCCCCTGCCAGCACGACCGTAGCCTGTGTAGCGCGAAGCGAGTGCCCAGCTTCGGTGATTTGAACGGACTCCACGGCAGCCGAGCGAGGCGTTGCGCTGCTGCGCTGGCCCAAGTGTTCGGGCTGTTGGCTGTCCGAGGCGATGATGCCGTTGGGGCTGATCATGCTGATGCGGCTGTTGCCGTCGTAGAGGAGGGCGCCTGCCTTGGTGACCGACGCCTGAAGCGCGTCCAGCGCCAGGTCTACCGCAACGACCCGATCGTACGGCCCTGCAGGGTGATGGGAAACGCCACGCTGGTCATCAGCACCTGATGGCCGTCGAGTTCGAAAACATAGGGGTCGAACGCACAAGCGCGGCCTTGGTCGACAGGGCATCGGTACCAGGCATTGTTTGCCATTGCGCTGGCATTGGGCGTGGCGTCTGCGATGGCAGCCTCCGTCAGGATCTGCTGTTCAAGGCCCTTGGCACTGCGCGCCCAGTACACGGAGAACCGGCCCGCATCGTTGCTCCCCAGCGCAGCTTGATTGATGAATCCAGCATCGCGCCCGTCAAAAGCATCAGGTTCAAAGGCGACGAATAGGCCCAGTACATCTCGATTGGCCTCTACCGCCCTGAATATGTCCCGGTTCAACTGATCCCGAGCTACGGCGGCGGGCAGGTGCTGGGCATCGGCAAACGACTTGAAGCCCGACGCCTGAAGCGCAAAGCCGGCGCCCAGGTCCACCGCCTTCTGGAACCGTTTCCTCAGCGCTGCGCTCTGGACTTGCAGCTGGGTATCAAGCTGATGCCTGGCGGCGACGTCAAGCATCTGTGACGCCGTCCCAGTGACCAAGACGGAGGTATCACGCAGCAGATGGACTGACATGGTGACGAGGATGCTCACGATGACGACCAGGCTGACGCCAGCCAGTAGCGTGAGTTTCCAGCGAATCGTTAGACGGTTGAGCAGCATTGGCAGTCTCCAGGTCTTGTTCTTAGATATTAAAACTATACATATATGTTTTGTTATGCGTCATCTCCTTACGGCGATGCGGTTCGTTGCAGGCCTTCATCGTGACAAGCGGGTGGAGGGAGATCGGCTCGGTACTCGATAACGCATGTATTCCCGGCGTTACCCGCTGTTACAAAACGAAGCATGCTGTGAATTCTCGCCCCATGGCGGAGCAGTGTGGGGAGGGGCACCGGGTCGGGGAGGGCTCAAGATCAAAGATATAAGATCATATGTATAATGGCATGATCTGTGCTGAGGCTAGGTAGCCGCACCCATCGCGGTAACCTTGCTATGCACAGGATCCTTGAACTGATGAAAAAGCAGCATGTGCTAATCCCTGAAAACTGGGGCCTGGTGGTGTCTTCATTCGCATCCGCCTACGGGGTAGGCCTCATTGCGTTGTTGGCGCTGCCATACCTCATAAGCGCAATCATGAACGACCTGGGCCTGGATGCCGCACAAGCCGGCATGCTCATGTCAGCCGAATTCGTTGTGACGATGGTCGCATCGCTGGCCCTGGCTCCGGTCATGGGGCGGGCGCCGCGCCGTACCATGGCGCTGCTGGGGGCTGCACTGGTGACGATTGCCAACGGCGTTTCTGCACAGGTGTCGGATATCCAAACCTTGGTTGCCGCGCGCTGCCTAGCCGGCATCGGCGCAGGCATCTGCCTTTCCTGCGGCAACGCGTCTATTGCAGGCGCCCGGGATCCAGACCGGGCGGCGGGGCAAATGAATGTACTGTTCGTTGCGCTGATGGCCATCGTGATGATCGCCTACGCCCGCGTGATGGGCAGCTTTGGCCTCAAGGGCCTGTACCTGGCGATTGCAGCCACGACGCTGGTGATGCTCGGGCTGATCGCGCTGATGCCGCAACAGCGTGTTGAGTGCGCCTCGCCAGACACTGGCAGCGCCTTCGGGGCGAGCTCACAGAGGCTGGTTTCCATGCCGGCCCTTTTCATGATGGCTGCGATGTTCCTGTTCTCGATGAGAGACACGATGGGCTGGGCCTTCGTGGAGCAGGTCGGCGTGCGGGTGGGTTACAGCGGTGACGAACTGGGCCGCCTTTTTGCCTTGCAGTCGCTGCTGGGGCTTTCCGGGCCCCTGATCGCATCGATATGTGGGCGCCGCTTCGGAATATGCCTGCCTGTGCTCATCGGTGTGTTGTCGTCTGGCGCCGTCGGCATTGGCTACGTGATGGGCGAGCACTCGCAGATCATCTACACGATCTCGGTGATGCTCATCTCCACCACCTACTTCTATGCCTTGGCTTATCTCACAGGCTTGGCCGCATCGCTGGACAAGCAAGGCAGGGTCGCTGCAGCAGCGGGATCGTTCCTGACGTTGGGTATAGCAGTAGGGCCCATGCTCAGCGGTTTTCTCGCTGATCGAGGAGGCTTCCCGCTGGTTGGCTGGGGCATCGGCATAGGGGTTCTGGCGACGTTGATCGCGGTCTGCGTTCCGCTTGGCATCTCGCGGCGCCAAGCCTTCACTCCCCAGTTGCTTGCGGCCAGCTGACCAGGCCCTGGCCTTGCTGCCGCCCGACTACGGCGGCGGCAAGGCGGCCGTTTCATACCGCTAGCGCGCGCACCGCGAGCACGCCAATCAGGACGCTGATCGCTGTCGACCAGAAATCAGGTTCATGGCGTAAGGCAATAGCGCTCGGCTGCTGTTCTGGTCCCATGTCGCTAGCTCCGTATTTATTCATATTTTTCAATTGGTTGATGGTTATTCAATGGCCTTCGACGTAGGCGTTTGGTGGTCGCCTGGAAAAAGAACGGAACCCCGAAAAGTATAGAGATATTTCCTTTGACTTCATATGTATTAGGGGGTATTTCTAGAATGGTCGAGCGGGAGGCTCAGACTGTGAAGGGGCTTGGGATGGCTGCGTTTTCATGTAACTGCCAACTGCAAAATAATTACGAGGTAGCATGATGAACAACCATGTTGAGTCAGCGAGCGGTGACGATGCCGCGCGCTTGGAGTCACTGGGATACAAGTCTGAATTTCGGCGGGACATGAGCCTCTGGGCCAACTTCGCTCTGGGTTTCACGTACCTCTCGCCTGTTGTCGGCATCTACACTGTATTCGGCATGGCACTCGCTCTGGGCGGGCCGCCTATGATCTGGGCCTTGCTGATTGCGGGGGCCGGGCAGCTGCTTGTGGCGCTGGTGTTCGGCGAAGTCGTATCGCAATACCCGCTGGCAGGTGGCGTCTACCCTTGGGCTCGCCGGCTTTATGGCCGCAAATGGGCGTGGCTTACGGGGTGGGTCTACCTGATGGCACTGTTTTCCACCATTGCAGGTGTGGCTTACGGTGCGGCGCCTTATATCGGCTCTTTCCTGGGGTTCGAGCCAGGCGTGCTATCCACCGTTGTCTGTGCGCTGGGCGTGCTGGTGCTGGCCACGATGATCAATTTCATGGGCACCAAGGTCCTTGCCCAGGCGGCCATCATTGGTTTCCTCGCTGAAATCATCGGCGCACTGGTGGTGGGCATCTACCTCATCGCGTTCCATAAGCACCAGGACCTGAGCGTGCTGTTCAGCACCTTTGGCGCTGAAAAGGACGGCTCCTACCTCGCCGCGTTTTGTGCAGCCAGCCTGATCGGCGTCTTTCAGTACTACGGCTTCGAGGCCTGTGGCGACGTCGCTGAAGAAGTGCCGGACCCTGGCCGGCGTATTCCCAAATCCATGCGCAGGACCATCTACATCGGGGGAGCTGCGGCGACCTTCGTCTGCCTCGCGCTGACCTTGTCTGTGGTCGATTTCGCAGCAGTCATCAACGGCACCCATACAGACCCTGTATCGAGCATCTTGACCTCGGCGTTCGGCCCGGTCGGCGCGTGGGCAGTCATCGGCGTGGTGCTGATCTCGTTCCTGTCCTGCGTGATGAGCCTGCAGGCTGCCGCGAGCCGCCTGGTCTATGCGTATGCACGTGATCGGATGATTTTCTGCAGCAGCCTGCTTTCGAAGTTCTCCCACGAAAAGTTCGTTCCGCCTTATGCGCTGCTGCTTTCGGCAGTGGTGCCCGCCGCCGTGGTGATCGGCTCGATGATCTCGACCGGTGCCCTGATGAAGATCATTGCTTTCTCTTCCGTAGGCATCTACATCGCCTTCCAGATGGTTGTCTTCGCTTCGGTGCGTGCGCGCCTCAAAGGCTGGGTGCCCAGTGGCGAGTACCGGCTTGGCAAATGGGGAATGCTGGTGAATCTGGGGGCATTGGCGTATGGCGTGGTGGCTATTCTGGTCATCGGCTGGCCGCGTACACCCGATGTCGCATGGTATGACAACTGGATCGTCCTGTTGTCTGCCGGCCTGGTCATCGGTGCTGGCCTCCTTTACATGGTGATCGCCAAACCCCATTTGCGTAGCGATGCGCCCTATGCCGACGCCGTCAACCAGGTTGCCTCGCAGCCCTGTGCCGCTCGCTCCATTGCTTGATCCATGGCAATAAAAAAACGCCCCGCTGGGGCGTTTTTTATTGTCTGCACTTCAAGCTGCTCGCTTGACCGGCCGAGCAATGAGCGACCAGTGTGCACTCGAGCTGCCGAGCTCGACTTGCTTGCACTCATTCTCCAGGCGATTGAAGGCATGCCGAGCCATGTCCCCCACCAGCCAGTTGGCTGTGTTCGACGCGATGACGCGGCCTTCCTCGGAGACGATCAGTGCTTCGTTCTCCAGCTTCATCAGGTCTGCCAGAAGCAGCCGTTCAAATCGATTGAGAGCGATATCGGCGCCCGCGATACCGATGAAGCGGCCCTGTACCAGGATGGGAGTGGCGAAGGTGAGGATGTACATGTCTGCGCCATACAGATCGACGTAGGGCCCTATTACCACGTTCTGGTTGGTCGCCTTCGGCTGGTTGAACCAGGGCATGTTCTGGTAGTTGTAGAAACTCTCGCTGCGCTGGTTGAAGTTCAGCGTGAGGGGGGCCGTACGATTGGGCGCTGCCACGCGCAGCCACTCGAGGTACATGCCGGAGTCTTCAAGCGCACCGGGCTCAAGCACCACGCCGGTGCCCTGGATGCAGGAGTCCGGTGCAAGCAGGTAGCTATCGATGAGCACGCGCAGCGGGCTGAGGTCCTTGGACGAAGGCGCTCGGCCTTCTGCTTCGGCGGCTTCCCAAATCTTGACCAGGGTCGACGCCAGGGTTTCAAGCTTGAGGAAGATATTGCTGATCGTGGCGTCGATGTGAGATGCGCAAACATCGACGTCGGATGGAAAATCGACAATGGACATGATCGTAATGCCTCGCGGTGTAGCTGCACGCATGCTCAGCAGTCCGGAAGCCGGTGAGGGTTACCTTTTCCCGCGACTGCTACTGTTTTTTTTGTAGTGCAAGGCTTGTACCAGAAGGTCAAGCCAACTCGCTGGCAACCAAGGCCAGCCGGATATCGATCAGGCGCTTGATTCCACGATTTACGTGTGCCTCGGCCAAAGCGCCGGCGAGCGTCGAATCGCCTGCAGCGATGGCATCGGCAATGGCTTGGTGCTCGTTGAAGATCGCGGTGGTGTTGACCGGATCGTTGGGAGCATCCACCCACAGCAGTTCGCCGATCTGGGTCTGGAGATTCATCTCGGCATGGGTCAGGCGAACGGACTGAGCCGCCACGGCAATCTCGATGTGAAACCTGGCATCGGCCCGCCGGCGTTCAGTACGCGAGTCGGCCGTGACCAGCGCGTCGACATAATGCTGCAGCCGATCGAGGTGTTCCGGGCTCGCGCGTTTTGCCGCCAGTCGGGCAGCAGCCCCTGAAATGGCCGAATGCTCATCGGCGAAGTCACGAAGCTCCAGGGCACTCATGTCCTGGATCCGCTTCAGCAGATGGGTTGCGGGTAGTTCGACATAGGGGCAAACGAAGCTGCCGCCGTTGCGGCCGCGCCGGGTTTCGATAAGGCCACGCTCGCGCAACAGCGCCAGCGCTTCGCGAAGGGTCACGGTGGCCACGCCGAACTGCATGGACAGCTCGGTTTCACTCGGCAGCTGCTCGCCCTCGGCAAACAGGCCCAGATCGATGACTTCAATGAGTCTGCGGACGACTTCCTCGGTACGGCCTTCTTGGCGCAAACGCATGAAGGAAGCGGTGCTGGCGCTGGTGTCGTTCATCTTTAGCATTGGCGCACCGTGGCCTCTGTGCCGGGGTGCTGCCGCGCCTCCTGAAAGTGTGAGGGTCTGTATTTACCAGATTGGCCCACCTTACGAGATAATCCTTAGTTTTTAAAGGTAAAAAAGGGCCGTTTCCGAGGAAACGGCCCACAACGCCCGTGTGGTGAGCGCGGGCAGCTAGGTGAGGGCAGCCGTCAGCTGAATGGGTACTCCAGGGCCGGCATCCACTTTTCCCAGGTGACTTTGAGCTTGCCGGTGGATTTCAGCATGGCCAGGGCTTCATTGACCTGCGCAAGCCAGGCAGGGTTACCCTTTTTCACCGCCATGCCCCATTTGTTCTGGGTCTTGACGACGAAGGCGAGCTCCAGATCTGCCTCGTCTGCCAGTGGCACCAGCGCAACGTCGTCGTCGACAAACGCATCGATCTTGCCTTCGCGCAGGGCATTGACCATATCGGCCAGCACGTCATCGGTGTCACCGCCAAAGGGGACGCAAATGCAGCCTTCGAACGTTTCCGCCAGCGCCATGTTGATGCTCTTGTCGATGGCGCCTACACGTTTGCCTGCCAAGTCCGCAGCAGACGTGATGCCTGACCCGGCCAGCACCATCACCGCCTCGTCAAAGATGGCGTAGGGCTCGGTGAAGTCCGCCAGGGTCTTTCGATAGGCGGAAATACCTTGCCCGCACAGGATCACTTCGCCCTTGCCGGCATCCAGCGCGGGATAGAAGTCGCCCCAGTTCTGATATTCGAACTTGAACGGTAGCTTCAGGGCTTCCGAGAGCTGCCGTGCAACATCCGACTCATAGCCGTGACGGTATCCGTCCTTGTCTCGCCAGAACAGCGGCGGTGCAGGCAAGTCGGCACAGATCACATGGAATCGCGCAGGTGTGCAGTTGGATTCGGTCATGGCAGGTAGTCCAGGTACATTTTGCGTTCCCAATCAGTCACGACGCCGCAAGAGCGGGCCCACTCATCGGCCTTGAGTTCCCGGTACAGCCGGGTCAGTTCGGCGGGGAAAGCCGATTGGACAATTTCGTCCTTGTCGAACGCTGTAACGGCTTCGCCCAGCGTGAGGGGAATGCCCACGGACTTGGCGTCGTCGGCGTAGCTGTCCTTGGACTGGGACGCGCCGGGGTCGATCTTGTTGCGCAGGCCGTCCAGCATGCCGGCGAGCAGGACCGTATGGGACAGGTAGGGGTTGACGCTGGCATCGGGGAGCTTGTATTCGAGGCGGCCGTTTGCCGACAGGCGCACGGTGCAGGTCTTGTTGTCCATGCCCCAGTTGATACGGTTGGGGGCAAATTGACCGATGTCCCAGAATCGTTTGTACGAGTTCACGGTGGACGCCATGATCATCATCGAACCGGGCGCGTGCGCGAGCATCCCGCCCAAGGCATGCAGGCCCGTTTCGGTCAGGTGCAGTTCACGACGGCCAGGTTCTGCCAGAACGTTTTCGTTGCCTCTCCACAGGCTGACGTTGTGATGGCAGCCGTTGCCCATGCTGCCCGTGCTTGGCTTGGGCATGAAGCTGGCCTTGACGCCGAATTCGCTGGCGACCTGACGGCAGATGAGGCGATAGGTCATCAGGCGGTCGGCCGTCAGTTCGCACGAGTCGAACATCCAGTTCAGTTCGAGCTGGCCCGGGTCCTCGTAATCACCCTCAATCATGTCCAGGCCCATGGCTTGGGCGTATTCCATGACTTTCTTGAAGATCGGGCGCATCAGCTCCAGGTTGCCAAGGTGGTAGGCAGGGCTGGCACCCGGGCGCACGTGGACCTCGAGCTTGTCGCCAAACCAGGTCATCTCAGGTTCGCATCCCGACTTCATGCGCAGGCCGGTTTCCTTGATGAAGGCTTCGTGGCTGCGGATCAGGTGGCCGCGTGCGTCGGTGGCCAACGGCTCGCCGCCGTTTCCGACGCGGTGGTCGGGTTCATAGAGGCGGCAATAGAACGAGCCGATGGTGCGGTCCCAGGGCAGGACATTGAAGGAATCGATATCGGGGATAGCGGTGAACTCAGCCGCGTTCGCGCCGCCACCCAACAGTTCGCCGGTGCGCGAAGTCTGCAAATCCGAAATGGCGGTACGGTGGAATTGTACGCCCTTCTCCAGGTTGCGAATAAGGTGTTTGGCCGGAACTACTTTGGCGATCACGCGCCCGGAGAGCGTGACCACTTGATAGTAAAGATACTCCACGCCGGACGCTTTTATCTTATTCGCCAAGTCTTGCGACTTCTGCGAGCTGGTATTGAGCTCGCGGTGCAGATCGAGAGCAGTCATTTGAGTATTCCTCGTGCTTATTGATTGAGGTCTTGAATGGCGGCAACACTCGGGTGTCGTGCGCTTCTCGCCTCACGGTTGTTGTTAGTGCGTGACTGTGGTTGCTCGTGCTGAGCAGTTGGGTATCGACAGGTATTATTTATGATGCATAGGGTTCACCAAGGCTGGCATGGCGGTTGAAAGATCTGACGTGACTTCGGAAGAACGCAGCGGCCCATTCGGCAATACCGTGAGCGTCAACCGCCAGTCGGTCGATTGAGCTTAATGCGCTGGCGGACACGGAATCCGGCAGCAAGTTGCCACGGAACTTTCTGGCGAGTGCGGTGATGTACGCGGCGCTGAATTCCGGGTGGTACTGGACTGACAGGGCAGGGAATGCGTATTCGAACACCCCATGTGGGCAATGCAGTGAGCCACCGATCACTGTGGCTTCCGGCGGTACTTTGTTCACTTGGTCCTGATGGAAAATGAACGAGGAACACTGTGCCGGAAGGCGCTCGGTCTTGTACTCGTAGAGTTGGGCGCCCACCCCCCAGCCACGCACGCATTTTTCAGTAAGACCACCAAATGCGTCCGCCATGATCTGGTGGCCGAAACAGATCCCGAATACCGGGATCTTCTCGGCTCGAAGTTGCTGCAGGAAGACAATCAGCGCCAGCATCCACGGGGTGCGCTCATAGGTGCTGAACTTCGAGCCCGAGAGGATGTACCCATCGTATTCATAAGGTTTCGGCAGCTTTTCGCCGGCGACGGGCGAAACGAACGTGAATACTGCCTCAGGAAGTGCGGGCCCGATCCAGGCGGAGATCATTTCAGGGTACGAGCCGAATTGATCGATCAGGTCGTCCGGCGTTCTGCCGTTTTCAATCACACAGATTTTCAGCGACGTGCTCATGGTGCACCTTCAAGGTTCAGTTTGCCGGGGTCACAGCTGGGCCAGGACCTGTTTGGCCCAGGGCAGGGCCGCGTCACCTGGCAATGCCCCGGTGCTGGCATCGTGAAGACCACGCTCGCCTACCTGGACGGCGCCCAGGTCGGCAAATGCTTGGGCCATGATCTCGCTACCTTTGTTGTAGGTGGCGTAGAACGAATCGCCCAGGCCGAAGATGGCAAACCTGACGCCGGCAAGGTCTGGTTTGTATTGTTCCAGGCTCTGGAAAAACGGCTGGGCAGAGTGTGGCAATTCGCCGTCGCCGTACGTGGAGCAGATCACGAAATAGAAAGTGTCAGCGGTGATGTCGGAAACGGAAAGTTTCGACATGTCCGAACTTTCGATCGAGCAGTCATCGCTCAGGGCTTCGACGATGTCATCAGCAACCATTTCGGCATTGCCCGTTTCAGTTCCGTAAATGACCTTGAAGTTCATTGTTGTTCTCCGGAGGTAAGGGGGGTGGCAAATTTCAGCATGCTCGGAATGTCACGAAACTTTCGGCGTTGTCTACCTTCCGCTGCATTGTCAAGTTCGGCTTTGTCGATCAATTGCCAGTGCGCATAACTGACGGTATTGCACAGTGAAGAAACAATCGAGGCCAGGCCCGCTCGGGTCGAAACGTTATTTGCCCAGTCAGCAACGATATACGCTGCAACATGCTTGGCATCGCTGCGGTTTTCAGGAATTGTTCCGGTCGGCCCGCGTCGATACCAACCGGCACAATAAAGGCCGATATCCAACAGGCCTTTTTCAATGTCGACGAGGGTTCCCGCAACTTGCGCTCTGCTCAGTTCGGCGGCGCATTGTTCCTGGAAACCAACGGCGGTAATGATGCTGCTGGCGAGCAGGGTCTTCTTGCCGCCGGCGCCGTTGGAAACTTCGAGGCCTGTGGCTTTCCCCTCTGCAACACTGACGCAGTGGGGTGCCCAGCCAAAATGGAATACCACCTCTCGACCTGCGTTGGCGCGGTGGCGATCTGTCAGTTCGAGCAAGGCTTCAAGCTTGGTAACTTCGGCGGCGCTAGTGGCCTCGCCCAAGGCTGAGTCTTCGCTGATCGTGAAGCGAACGTCTTGCAGTTTGGTCAGTTCACGGATCATGACCGTGTCGAACTTGGCCAGTACGGCGGGCGACCGACCCACAATATGCAGTTGGTCGATTTCATGCGTTGCCAGTTGCGCCAGCGACTCCGGCGACAGTTCGGATCCGTGGAAATCAACTGCAGATTTTGCCAGGAGCCGAAGCACATCGATGGCCACATTGCCATTGCCCACGATTAGGGGGCACTTGCCGAAGGCCGGTGCAAAGCAGGCTTCATCGGGGTGATCGTTGAGCATCCGGGTAACCTGGCCGGCACCGTAGATGTTCTCGGCATCCTCGCCCTGGATCGCCAGCGGCCGGTCCCCATGCAGGCCCGTAGCGATGACCACGATGTCAAAGGCCGCGCGCAGGTTTGCCAGCGAAATTGCCTTGCCGATCTCGGCATTGCCGACAAAGTGGATGCGATCGCGTTCGAACATGCGCTCGAACTGGCGCGTTACGGCTTTGGTGCCCGGGTGGTCGGGCGCTACGCCATACCTCACCAGGCCGTACGGGACAGGCAGGCGGTCGAAGATCACGATTTCGGCGTCGGCCCAGTGCTTGCGCAGGGCCTGGGCCATGTAACAGCCGGACGGCCCTGAGCCGATGATGGCGATGTTAGGGGCGCTCATCTCAGCGCTCCGGGTCGAACGTGATTGGCATGGCGACAGGGCCGGTATTGCCGCTGTCCGGCAGCCACGTTACCGGGCCACCGAACCGTGGGTTCTTGATGCGTTGCGCTAGCAGGGCGAGCGCTTCGGTCATGTCGCCGCGGGCGATGAAGTGGCCTATGCAGTGGTGTGCACCGGCACCGAAGCCGAAGTGAGCCTGACGTTTCGCCGTGATGTCGAAGCCTGGGGTCTCGAACACGCTCGGGTCGGTGCCGGCAGCCTGGCTGAACAGGTGCACGGTTGTGCCTTTCTTGATGTCCAGGCCCTGGTAGTTGAAGTCTTCGAGTGCTTCGCGGGTAACCCAGGTGACGGTGGGGCGCACACGCATGATCTCTTCGACAGCGGGGCGAGCCAGCTCTGGGTCTTCCCCCAGCAGGTGCCACTGATCCGGGTGTTCGACAAACTGCTCCATGCCCAGCGCAAGCTGGTTGCGCGTGGTATCGATCCCGCCGAAGATCGCCAGGATGATCATGTCATAGAGCTCTTGATCACTCAGGGCGGACTTGTCTTCTTCGTTGGCCTTCACCAGCAGGCTGAGGAAGTCTTCGCCCAGCCCATTCTTTTTCAGGTTTTCGACGGCCGCCCTGGCGTAGCCAAACATCTTGTCGGTGGCTTCGTTGATCTTGGCCTCATCCTGTTTGAACGTGACCCCCAGTGCCAGGCCCATGTCTACTGCCAGCGCAGCTAGATTGCGCCATTCGCTGCGCGGCAGACCCAACAGGGCGCAGATGACCTGGGTGGCGTAAGGCTCGGAGAACTCGGCGACGAATTCGCAAGACCCCTTACTGGCAAATTCATCGATCAGCTCATTGGCCATTTCCTGGAAGACAGGGGTCATTTTCCTGACCAGCTTGGGTGCGAAAGCCGGGTTGGCAAGGCGGCGCAGGCGCGAGTGGTCGGCACCTT
Source organism: Pseudomonas sp. KU43P (assembly GCF_033095865.1). Classification (NCBI taxonomy): domain Bacteria; kingdom Pseudomonadati; phylum Pseudomonadota; class Gammaproteobacteria; order Pseudomonadales; family Pseudomonadaceae; genus Pseudomonas; species Pseudomonas sp. KU43P. The sequence goes on from NZ_AP019365.1 coordinate 2,513,427, forward strand.
CACGGCTCAGCAGCATCCTCATCCACCATTCGGCGAAGCTGCCGACGGCTTTGTTGTGGGCTGGCCAGGCGTAGCTACCTTGACGCAGGCGCTGATCGCGAATGAGCGCGTTCACCTCGTTATAGCGAATCACCGCAATGCCGTAAGGGGTACGGGCGAACCAGCTTTGAGCCCTCGCGTCCTGCACTTCCTTCGAGCGAATGGAAAACGATGGGTTGGAAACGTCGAGGTAGGGGGCTGCTTCGAGCGTGCTGAGCGGGGAGGACATGGCAACACCTTCTTTTTGTTGGTTGTGGGGCGGCTCCGGTAGCAGGCGTTCATTTACCCGACAACTCCGGGACCATCTGGCCCGTGTGATAAGACATTAAAATATGGTTTCATATCTTTCAAGTGGTTTTTTTTGGACTTCGATACCGCCGCTCGTCACCTCGATTCATCCTTCTTGCGCTTTAAAGCTACCGGTATCCCCCATTCACCGCCAAGAAACAGGCAAATTTACCCACGGATAGGCCATCGAGCAGAACTGCTTGGCCGTTAAACAAATATAAGATATGTTCTTATAGGTATTAGGTTGCAGCTAGGGAGACTGACCGTGAAACCTGCTCGAATCGTTGCCGTTGTCCATTCCGATACCGATGTGCCCGGGAGCCTGCCGGAGCTGTTTGCCGAGCAAGGTGTGGAGCTTGAGGTGCGCTCCATCACGCGCCCCCTGATCGCGCCAGAAATGCTCGATGGCCTGGTGATCATGGGCAGCCCGGAGTCGGCCTATGACAGCCGCCTGCCTTGGCTGGATGCGGAGCTTGAATGGTTGAAAGAGGTTCAGTGCAGGGGCGTGCCGAGCTGGGGGATCTGTTTTGGCAGCCAGCTGCTGGCCAGAGCGCTGGGTGGGAGCGTCCATCGCAATGCCCACGTGGAAATTGGCTGGACCCCGCTGACCACCTTGCAGAACGACTGGCAGCATGTCGGGCCGTGGCTGAACTTCCATTTCGACGCTTTCACCCTTCCGCCGGACGCCACCTTGCTGGCGAAGACCAATCTTGCGCTGCAGGTTTTCAGGCAGGGCAAATCGATCGGCATGCAGTTTCACCCTGAAATTGACCCGGCGATGTTCGACACCTGGACCCGTTATTGGCGTTCGACGCAGGAGGGCAGGCGGTTTCTCGAGACGGCTGGCGATCTTCCTGAACGTATGCGCGCAGAAATACAGGATCGACAGCCTGCCAACAGGGAGAACTGTCGACACCTCGTGAAGGACTTCCTGAACCAGATCTGAAGCCTAACCCGGCCACGGTTCGAGGCTGCCCTTGTGTGAACAAAACGAAGCATTCCCGGAGATAACAAGATGAGTCACTACTCACTCGGCTACTGGCAAGACAAAGCGGCAAACCTGCAGATTGAAGGTCGCGCCTTCATCGATGGCCACTACCTGCCTGCAGCAGATGGCCAGACATTCCAGTGCATCAGCCCGATTGACGGCAGCACGCTCACCCAGGTTGCCAGTTGCGGCCCGGCAGATGCTGACCTTGCGGTCGCTTCAGCAAGACGCGCGTTCGAAGCCGGCGTGTGGTCGCGCATGGCGCCTGCGGCCCGCAAGGCCGTGATGATTCGCTTCGCTGAACTGATCGACCAGCATGCTGAAGAGCTGGCCCTGCTCGAAACCTTGGACATGGGCAAACCCATCAGTGACGCCTTGTACGTCGACGTTGCCCTGGCTGCTCAAGCATTGCGCTGGAACGGTGAAGCCATCGACAAGGTGTACGACGAAGTCGCGCCGACGCCGCATGACCAGCTGGGGTTGGTGACCCGTGAACCGGTGGGCGTGGTGGCGGCCATCGTGCCCTGGAACTTCCCCCTGATGATGGCCTCCTGGAAGCTGGGGCCAGCACTGGCAACCGGCAACTCGATCATTCTGAAGCCATCGGAAAAGTCGCCGCTCACCGCCATTCGCGTCGCCCAGTTGGCGGTCGATGCCGGCATTCCAAAAGGCGTCTTAAACGTATTGCCGGGGTATGGCCACACCGTCGGCAAAGCGCTGGCGCTGCACATGGACGTGGAAACCCTGGTCTTCACTGGCTCGACGCGAGTCGCCAAGCAGCTGATGGTGTATGCCGGCGAGTCGAACATGAAGCGGATTTGGCTGGAGGCGGGTGGCAAGAGCCCCAACATCGTGTTCGCTGACGCCCCAAACCTTGCAGAGGCAGCCGAATCCGCCGCCGCCGCGATTGCCTTCAACCAGGGCGAGGTGTGCACCGCGGGCTCCCGCTTGCTGGTGGAACGAGGGGTCAAGGAAAGCTTCCTGCCATTGCTGCTCGAAGCCCTTGCACAATGGAAACCTGGCCATCCGCTCGACCCCGAGACCAAGGTTGGCGCGTTGGTCGACAGCCAACAACTCGACACGGTTCTCAAGTACATCGAGGCGGGGCATGCCCAGGGCGCGAAGCTGCTGGCTGGCGGCAAGCGAACCCTTGAAGAGACGGGCGGCGTGTTTGTACAGCCGACGGTTTTTGATGGGGTCAGCAACGCGATGAAGATTGCCCAGGAAGAGATTTTTGGCCCGGTGCTTTCGGTCATCGAGTTCGACACGTTCGACGAAGCCATCGCCATCGCGAACGATACCCCGTATGGCCTCGCCGCTGCTGTCTGGACGTCCGATATTGGCAAAGCCCATCGGGCAGCCAAAGCGCTGCGGGCAGGGAGTGTCTGGGTCAATCAATATGACGGTGGAGACATGACGGCGCCGTTTGGCGGCTTCAAGCAATCGGGGAACGGGCGCGACAAGTCACTGCACGCCTTCGACAAGTACACCGAGCTCAAAGCCACGTGGATCAAGCTGTAAGGGCAAATCGTGGTGGTCGACCTTTGGTTCGATCAATCCAGTGGATCCTATGATTTGAGAGTGAGCAGATGAACACTTATAGCGCTACCTTGGCCAAGTCGGATGTCCAGCATCATCTTCATCCCTATACCGATGCCCGTCAGCACGAGCAAGTTGGCCCGCTCATCATTGAGCGGGGTGAAGGGATTCACGTTTATGACACTGCGGGCAAGCGGTACATCGAGGCCATGTCCGGCCTCTGGAGTGTTGCCTTGGGCTTCAACAACCGCCGGCTGATCAAGGCTGCCACGGACCAGCTCAACACCTTGCCGTTTTATCACCTGTTCTCGCACAAGGCACATGCTCCGAGCATCGAGCTGGCCGAGAAACTGGTGCAGATTGCACCGGTGCCGATGAGCAAGGTGTTCTTCACCAATTCAGGTTCGGAGGCGAACGATACCGTTGTCAAAATGCTCTGGTATCGCAACAACGCCCTTGGCAAACCCGAGAAGAAGAAAATCATCAGCCGGATCAATGCCTATCATGGCATCACCGCAGTCAGTGCAAGCCTGACTGGGTTGCCGGCAAACCAGCGGGGGTTCGATGTACCACTGCCGGGTTTCCTTCATGTCGGTTGCCCGCATTTCTACCGCAATGGGCAAGCTGGCGAAACCGAGGCAGCGTTCACTCAGCGGCTGGTGCAGGAACTTGAGGACATGATCCTCCGTGAGGGCCCCGGCACCATTGCCGCATTTTATGGGGAACCGTTGATGGGCGCTGGCGGGGTGATCGTGCCGCCCGAAGGTTACTGGGCAAAGATCCAGGCCGTGTGCCGCAAACATGACATTCTCGTCGTGGCCGATGAAGTGATTTGCGGTTTTGGCCGTACCGGTAACATGTTCGGCTGTGAAACCTTTGATATTCAGCCGGACATCCTGGTTACGTCGAAGCAGCTGTCATCGTCCTATCAGCCGATCGCAGCGATCATGCTCAACGAAAAAGTCTACGAGGGTATTGCCGACCAGAGCCATGCCCTCGGTACGCTGGGGCATGGTTTCACGGGCAGTGGGCACCCAGTGGCCGCTGCAGTCGCACTTGAAAACGTGCGGGTGATCGAGGAGGAAAAGCTCGTTGAACACGCAGCCGAGATCGGACAGTACCTTCAGAAGCGCCTGCGTGCCTTGGCTGGGCATCCATTGGTGGGTGAGGTGCGGGGTGTCGGCTTGATTGCGGCAGTCGAGCTGGTGATGAATCAGGCGACGAAAGCGCCCTTCGGTACCACCGGCCGTCTAGGCAAGTATCTGGCAGGTCGAGCACAACATCACGGCATGATCACGCGGGCCATGGGGGATGCCATTGCGTTCTGCCCACCGTTGATCTCGCGCATGGAAGATATCGACCGCATCGTCGAGATCTTCGAAGTGTCGTTGGAAGACACCTACCGCTGGGCTTCGGCGCAGGAAGATTTCGAGCACACGGCCAGTTTCCAGAGCGTGCGCTGATCGATAGGCCAGTAAAGGGGGACGCAACTGGTCACGCTGGTGCCGCATCGGCCTGGCCAGCTTGCAGCCCGTCAAAAATCTCCGCAATCATCGGCCGGTTACGCCGCGTCTCCAGGCAATGTAGTGGGGAGTGCTTGGGGCTGGGCTTGAGTGATGTGTTGTCTGGGCTGGCCCTATCGCCGGCAAGCCGGCTCCCACAGGGGTCTTCAGCGACCACGCGCTCGGTGTAGGAGCTGGCTTGCCAGCGATAGGACCAGCCCAGGCAACGGAAAATTCAGGGAGATCCAACAATGACTACAGACATCACCCAATCCACCGTCGGTAAGACCACCTTCTTCCAGGGCGATAACCAGACCCACCCACTGTTCCGCATAGAACCTGGCATCCCTTGCCGGAATGCCCGCGAGCAGGCCTCGGAACTGATGGGCTATGTACGAGAACTGACCATCATCGGCCAGATGGACGAAAAACCCATGATGATTTGGGCCGCACACTACTTGAGTGCCATGGCCAGGCCCTGATGGATGATGCCGAGCTGGGCATGCTGCACTGAGTGATCTGTTGCCTGAGATGGCCTCTGGCGGATCAGCGCCTGCGTTGTTAAATGCCGATATTGACTGCCGCCGCTGCCAATTTCGCCACCTCGAGCCGGCAGCCCGTCTCAGCGCCGTCTTCGAGCATCCAGGCTGCCGACAATCCTGCCCAGGCAAGCACCCATTGCAAGAGGCGTTGTCGATCAATACCGGATGCCTCGCAGATGAGTGCCACTCGCCGTGCAAAACGTCCCGGCACAAGCGCGTTGGCATCGTCCGGGTTGCAGAGAATGTTCGCGTAATCAAAGCCGCGCTCGCCGCAGAGCCCCTTGGGATCTATAGCGAGCCACCCGTCCGGGCCGAAATCGAGCACATTGCCGTGATGGATATCGCCGTGAAGCGCCACAACGTCACGCCGAGTCGCCAGAAGCTCGCTTGCAGCCCGAGCGCTGTGCTCAAGAATGCCACCATGATTTGCTGCAGCGCTCCACAGGGCTTCGAACCAGTGCTCAAGTGGCACCAATGCGGGGAGTGGCTTGGTATGGGGGCGGTGAAGGCGGGCCGCTACTGTACAGAGGATGCGTGTGGCATCGTCATCCCGGCCACATTCAACCATCTGTGCAAGTGACGCCGTGCCTTGCGCGCGCAGCATCAGCAAGGCGCCGCCTTCATGAGCCAGCACGGGCGCCGCCCCATCGCCGTCCCACCAGGCCATGAGCGCGTTGCCTGCCAACTCTTCTGGCGACTGCGAGACCTTCAGCATGGCGGGTACATCGCCCAGGCGAACGGGCAAGAGGTGGCCATTGAGCGAGGCAAACGCCTCACCGTCGAGGGTCAGTGCCCAGCGTTTCAGGTATTCATCAAACATCCCAGGCGAAATCCACTTCATATATTCCGCGGGCCGCCCGCACAGGCATGGCCCCATCGAGGGGCCTGACGTCACTCAACTCCCATGCCAGCCAGCCTTCTTCAAAGTAGCTGGCACAGGCCGCCTGCACGTCCGCGTGCACAAACGGCCGAACCGCTTTTACGCGGACAATGGCCACGGCGATACCGTCTGCATCTTCATCGCCTTCGGCATGCAGAAAGCGGCCGTTTTCCACGATCAGCAGGTCTTCGGAAGGGGCGAGGCCTGCGGGCCAGCGCCGTACTTCCAGGATTTTCTCGCCAGCAGCGATACGGCTGCCACTGGGGCGCACGATTGATAACGCTTTGATGCTGCTCTCCTTGATCGAGCGGTTGGCCAGCCTGGCTGGGTCAGCGGACATGATCCAGCCAGATCTGTTTCATTGCAAAACCACATCAGAACCTACCCTCCAACCCGAGGCGGAACATCTCGCTGCGCTCGTCGCTGCCAAGCGCGGTCTTGTACGAGAATCCAACGCGCCAGGCGCGACCCAGGCTCAGGTCCAGGCCGAGGTCCAGGTCAATGAAATTGCTGTCCTGCGGGTCGGGCGACAGCCGATAGAGCAGGCCGTCGCTGCCCTGGTCCGTATAGCGCATGCGGTAGTCTTCGTTGCGCTCGAAGTTGTGGCCCCAGGCCAGGCCCACCCGAGGCGTCAGGACGCCCACGCCGGTTTGGAAGTCGTAACCGGAGCGCACGCCCAGGAACGAGGTCACGTAGCGCAGTTCCTGTTCGTCGTAGGACAGGCCGTAGATACCACCGCCGCGTTCGCTGTAGGCGTCCAGGCGGGTGTAGCTGGTATTGACCCGTGCATAGGGCGCCAGCGAAAGGCCTCCCTGGCGGTACTCGTAGCTGGCGGTCAGCGAGGCGAACAGCTGGTCGGCGTCCCGCGAGCCATGGGCGTAGCCCTCGGACGGGTTGGCGGTGACGTAGCGGCGCGAATCGAAGCGGATGCGGTTGTAGCCCAACAGTGCATCGACGTACATCTCTGATAACGGGTTGACGGAAAGGTACGCCGCCAGGCCCAGGGCGTCGCCCTCGCTGCGGCTGTCCTGCTCGCCGACGTCGGTGCGGTCATTGCCGTAGCCGATACCGACGCCGACCACCGCGCGGGGTGACAAGCGATAGTCCATGCCCGCGCTCAGGCCGAAAGTGGTGAAGCTGTTGTCCTTGGCGCCACGGGCGCGGTTGGAGCCGGTATTGACGAAACCATCGGTCCAGAAGGCCAGGGCCTCTTCGCGGCATTCGCCGGAGGTGGCCTGGGCGCTGTCCTTCTCCTGACGACGCCGTTCGTCCTCCTGGCCTTTGCCGTTGCCATCGAGTTCGTCGCGCAGGGCCTTGCCGAGGCTGCCGAGGCTGACGTCGTCACGGCCATGGCGCACGTTGGCATTGAACGAATCACGATCACAGGTGGGGCGGTGCAGTTGTTCCAGGCGGCGGTTGAAGTTGTCCATCTGGGTGCTGGCGAAGCGCTCGGCGGCGCGCGACTGGGCGTTGAGCAGGCCGATGACTTCGGCGTCGCGGGTGGGGTCGGGGCGAGCTTGTACGGTGAAGGTCACGGTGCTGCTGGCGCTGTTGCCGCCGATGTTTTCCAGGCTGAAGGCCACCACGGCGGTGCCGGCGAAGGCGGCAGCAGGCGTGAAGTTCAAGGTGAACGGGCCGCTGAGGCTGGCTGAGCCCGCTCCCGCCGGGCTGACCGACAACAGCCGCGCCCGCAGGAACGGGCCGCCGCTGGCGCCGCGGGTCAGGTCGATTGTGGCGGCCTGGCCGGGCGTCAGTGTCTCGCTGGACGGTGGCACCACCACGGCCTGGGCGGCGGTCGTCAGGTTGTATACCTGGCTGCCGGTGGCGCCATTGGCGTCCGTCACGCTGATGGTGAAACGGTTGTCACCCACCGCCGTCGGTGTGCCGCTGACACTGCCGCTGGCGCTGTCGAGGGTCAGCCCGGCTGGCAGCGTGCCGGCCACGCTGTAGCGGTAGGGCGGCGTGCCGCCGCTGGCCCCGAGGCTTGCACTGTAGGCCAGGCCCTGGGTGGCGGGCGGCAGGTTCGGTGTGGTCGGGGTAATGGCCAGTGTCGGTGCGCTCACCGTGATGGTCACCGTGGCCGGTGCCGAGGTGCCACCTGGGCCGCTGACCGTGTAGGCGAAACTGTCGCTGCCCGAGTAGCCGGCCCTCGGGGTGTAGCTGAGGGTGAGCCCGCTGACGGAGGCGGTACCGTGGCTTGGCGCGGTGCTGACGGCGATGCTGCTGGCCGCACCGCCGTCGAGGTCAAGGGCGATGAGGGTTGCCGCGCTGTTGGCTGCGATCGACGCACTGACCGCGCCGGCCACCGGTGCCTGGTTGGCGATCGCCAAGCTGAAGGCTTGTGCGCCGCTGAAACCGGTGTTGTCGGTGGCGGTGACGGTGAAGTTGAAGCTGCCGGCTGCCGTCGGCGTACCACTGAGCACGCCCGCCGCAGACAGCGTGATACCGGCTGGCAGGGTGCCGGTGGCCAGGCTGTAGGTATAGGGAGCATTGCCGCCGCTGGCGGCCAGTGTCGCCGAGTAGGCCGAGGCCACGGTGGCGCCGGGGATGCTGGACGGGGTCAGCACGATGGTCGGTGCGGTGACGGTCACGCTCACGGTCGCGGTGTTCGACGTACCGCCCGGGCCGGTGGCGGTATAGGTGAAGCTGTCGCTGCCGGCAAAGCCTGGGTTGGGCGTGTAGGTGATGCTGGTGCCGCTGGCGCTGGCCACGCCGTTGCTGGCATTGCTCGCCACGGCCACCGACGCCGCCGGGCCACCGCTCAGGCTCAAGGTGACCGGGTTGGCGCTGCTGTTGGCGGCGACGGTGAGGGTCAGGTTGCCGGCCACCGGGGCGGGCTGGCCAACGCTGAAGCTGTAGGCTTGTGTGCCGCTGAAGCCGGTGTTGTCGGTGGCGGTGACGGTGAAGTTGAAGCTGCCGGCTGCCGTCGGCGTACCACTGAGCACGCCCGCCGCAGACAGCGTGATGCCGGCTGGCAGGGTGCCGGCGCTCAGGCTGTAGGTGTAAGGGGCAATGCCGCCGCTGGCGACAAGCGTCGCCGAGTAGGCCGAGGCCACGGTGGCGCCAGGAATGCTGGTGGGCGTCAGCACGATGGTCGGTGCGGTGACGGTCACGCTCACGGTCGCGGTGTTCGACGTACCGCCCGGGCCGGTGGCGTTATAGGTGAAGCTGTCGCTGCCAGCAAAGCCTGGGTTGGGCGTGTAGGTGATGCTGGTGCCGCTGGCGCTGGCCACGCCGTTGCTGGCATTGCTCGCCACGGCCACCGACGCCGCCGGGCCACCGCTGAGGGTCAGGGTGACCGGGTTGGCGCTGCTGTTGGCGGCGACGCTGACACTCAGGTTACCGGCCACCGGTGCGGCCTCGCCAACACTCAGGCTGTAGGCTTGTGCGCCGCTGAAACCGGTGTTGTCGGTGGCGCTGAGGGTGAAATTGAAGTTGCCGGCCGCCGTCGGCGTACCACTGAGCACGCCCGCCGCAGACAGCGTGATACCGGCCGGCAGGGCGCCGGTGGCCAGGCTGTAGGTATAGGGCGCACTGCCGCCGCTGGCGGCAAGCGTCGCCGAGTAGGCCGAGGCCACGGTGGCGCCAGGAATGCTGGTGGGCGTCAGCACGATGGTCGGTGCGGTGACGGTCACGCTCACGGTCGCGGTGTTCGACGTACCGCCCGGGCCGGTGGCGGTATAGGTGAAGCTGTCGCTGCCGGCAAAGCCTGGGTTGGGCGTGTAGGTGATGCTGGTGCCGCTGGCGCTGGCCACGCCGTGGCTGGCGTTGTTTGCCACGGCTACCGACGCCGTGGGGCCACCGCTCAGGATCAGGCCGACCGGGATGGCGATGCTGTTGGCGCTGACGATGAAAGTGATATTTCCGGCCACGGGAGCGGCCTGGCCAACGCTGAAGCTGTAGGCTTGTGTGCCGGTGAATCCGGTGTTGTCGGTGGCGGTGACGGCGAAGTTGAAGCTGCCGGCCGCCGTTGGCGTGCCACTGAGCACGCCCCCCGCAGACAGCGTGATACCGGTCGGCAGGGCGCCGGAGGTCACGCTGTAGGTATAGGGCGCACTGCCGCCGCTGGCGCCGAGCGTCACTGAGTAGGCCGTGGCCACGCTAGCGCCGGGAATACTGGCGGGTGTCAGCACGATGGTCGGTGCGGTGACGGTCACGCTCACGGTCGCGGTGTTCGACGTACCGCCCGGGCCGGTGGCGGTATAGGTGAAGCTGTCGCTGCCGGCAAAGCCTGGGTTGGGCGTGTAGGTGATGCTGGTGCCGCTGGCGCTGGCCACGCCGTTGCTGGCATTGCTCGCCACGGCCACCGACGTCGCGGTGCCGCCGCTCAAATTCAGGGTGACCGGGTTGGCGCTGCTGTTGGCGGCAACGGTGAGGCTCACGTTACCGGCCACGGGGGTGCCCTGGCCCACGGTGCCGCTGTAGCTACGTGAGCCAGCGAAGCCCATGCTGTCGGTGGCGGTGATCGTCAAGGTGTAGGCCCCGCTCGTGGTCGGTGTGCCGCTCAGGGCTCCAGTGCTGCTCAGCGTGATGCCGGCGGGTAATGCACCGCTGGTAATGGCGTAGGCGTACGGGGCAGAGCCGCCGCTGGCGCTGAGGGTCTGGCTGGAGGCCGAGCCGACCTGCATTGGGGCGAGGGTGGTGGGCGCAAGGATGATGCTCGGTGCGCCAACCACCAGGCTGTAGCTTTGCGTGATGCTCATGCCGTTGGCATCCGTGCTACTCAGCGAGAAGTTGAAAGTACCCGCCGAGGTCGCTGTGCCGCTGAGTACGCCAGCGGAGGTCAGGCTCATGCCGCTGGGCAGGCTGCCGGAGGTTATGGAGTAGCTGTACGGCCCGATGCCGCCACTGCTGCTGAAGGCCTGGCTGTAGGCGGTGCCGGCGATGCCATTTGCCAACGAGATCGGTGACAGGCTCAACGTCGGGCTGGCGATCGGCATTGTGTAGGCCCGCGTGCCACTGAAGCCGTTACCGTCGGTGGCCCGCAGGGAGAACGAATAGCTGCCAGCGTTCGCCGGCGTACCGCTCAAGGTACCGCCGCTGCTCAGGCTCAGGCCGCTTGGCAGGCTCCCCGCGATCACGCTGAAGCTGTAGCTGCCGATGCCGCCCGTTGCGCTGATGGTCTGGCTATAAGGGGCGCCATACGTGCCAGCGGGCAGCGTGAGAGGCATTACGTCGATGACCGGCGCGGCGACGCTGAGCGTGTAGTTGACGGTGCCCGTGGCGCCGTATTGGTCGGTGCTGCGAACCGTCAGGTTGAAGGTGCCGCTGCTGCTGGGCGTACCGCTGAACACGCCCGCGCTCGAGAACGTCATGCCTGCGGGCAGCGCGCCCGAAATCAGTGCATAGGTGTAAGGCGCGCTGCCATTGGCGCTGCTCAGTGTCTGGTTGTAGGCAGTTCCTGCCGTTGCGTTTACCAGTGAACCCGGGGTGATGGCCAGGCTGGGGGGCGACACGGTCACGGTCACGGTGGCCGCAGCCGAGGTGCCGCTGGCGTTGGTGGCGGTGTAGGTGAAGCTGTCCGAGCCGGAATAACCCGCTGTTGGTGTGTAGCTGATGCTGGTGCCGCTGGCGGTGGCCGTGCCATGGCTTGCCTGGCTGGCGACGGCCACGCTGGTGGCGGCGCCACTGAGGTTCAAGGTGATCGGGTTGTTGCTGCTGTTGGCGGCCACGGTGGCGCTCACCGGCCCGGCGGTGGGGGGCGCGGTGTAGCTGTACTGGCTGGCGGTGCTGGTGGGAGATACACCGCCTGCAGTCGTCACCACGACGTCTACTACGCCCGCAGACCCGGATGGCGCGGTGGCCGTGATCTGGGTGCTGCTGTTGACCGTGAAGGCCAACGCCGCTTTCGCGCCGAAACGCACAGCGCTGGCGCCGGTGAAGCCGGTGCCGGTGATGGTCACGGTGTTACCGCCGGCGGTGCTGCCGGACGACGGGCTGAGGCTGGTCAGGGTCGGCCCTGCGCCGGTGATGGTGATGCTGTAGGGCACGATCTCCCAGGAGGAGTTGTCGAACACCGTGATCATGAAGTTGTAGGTGCCGGCCTGCACGTTCGGCACGCCGTGGATGGTGGTGCTGGTGCTATTGAGCGACTCTTCGATGACCAGGCCGCTCGGCAGGCAGTTGTTCAGATTGAACGCGTCGCAGTCGTACCAGCCGGTCATCGGCAGGTTTCCGCCGCTCACGCTCAGCGGGATGCTCAGGTTCTGGCCGGCAGGGAAACTGCCCAGATTGCTGCCGGCGGGGGGGCTTACGGTCATCGCGCTGGCCTGTGCCGGCAGGATCAACGCCAGGGCCAGTAGCCACAGGCAGCAGAGCAGGGTGTACAGCGGGGAACGCGGGAGCACGCGGGAGCGAGTCATGGGAGGCTTCCTGCCATATGCCGATCGGCGATCGTCTACGGTGTCAAAGTGAATCGACCGCTGGCATGGCCAGCGATGCTTGGGTAACCGAGGTGAGGCAGGTGGCTAGCTGTCCATGTGCGTGGTCCGTCACGTTGTTATTCAGGGCCGGGCAGGCATCGGTGGCCGGCGCATCTGCAGGTACAGCCCAGGGTCGGCGCCGGCGTCGAAACCCAGACGTCGGTACAGCGCTCGTGCCGGGTTGGCCTGGTCCACGCTCAGCGTGCAGGCCTTGCCATGCTGGTCTGCCCAGGCCAGCACCGCGTGCAGCAGGCCGCTGCCGATGCCTTTGCCTTGCCAGGCGGGCAGCAGCGCGATGTCGACCACCCGCAACTCGTCTGCGCCTTCACTCACGCAAAGCCGCCCGATCGCCTGGCTCTCCTGTTCGATGATCAGCATGCAGGCGTGCACGTAATGCTGTGCGTAGTGGCGGCTTTGCAGGTCGGCCTGGGCGTGCAGGAAGGCTGTGCGCTCGGCATCGCTCCAGGGCATCGCGGCGAACTCCGCAGCGCGCCGGGCGACGAACAGGGCGCGCAGCAAAGCCACGTCGGCCTCAGCCTGCGGGCGCAGGCTGAGGCTGGCGTGGGTATTGGCCTGCAAGTGCGCTATCAGCATCGCGTCGTTCAAGGTTTTTGCGGGAAAATCCCGTCCAAGCAGATGCAGTACGCAAAGGTCAGGTAGGGCTGCTGGTTCGAGCGCAGGAAGACTCCGTCGTTGCTGCCGGTCACACCGACGCTGGCGTCGGCCAGGGTGTACTCCGGGTTGCCCGCGCTGGTGCTGTACAGCAGCGTGGTGCGCGGTTGCGAGAGGAATGCCGAATTTGACGGTACGTCCACACCCTCGCTGAAGCTGTTGCCCGGTTGAGCCTTAAGCTCATGGGTGTGTAGGGCAAAGTTGGCAGGCGCCAGCTCAACTGAGGGGGCACCCACAACGGAGCCGAGTTCGCGCGGGGTCAGGCCCGGCCCCGCGCCTACACCCATGGCCACTTGGCCGATGAGATTGGGCACGTTGAAGGTGACGCCGTTGCCGCCGTATTTGTTGCCAATCACTGCGTACAGACCTGGGTAAGACTGCACGGCTATCGATGTTCCATCGCATACCTTCCAGCCTTGGGGAACGTAATTGTAGGGGAAGAGCCTGATTTCGCCGAAGAATGCGTCCATGAATGGTTTCCTGGAAGTGGGCGGGCAAGTGCGCGGTGTCAGCCTTGGCTCGGATAGAGCCCTTGGACGGCGATGATGTAGTTGATGGCGCATGAGCGCATCATGTTGTTGTGCGGCGCGCCAGAACCGCCCGCCTTGACCAGGGCGCCTGGGTTAAGTGCAACGGCCTTGCTCGCGCTGCTGGTGCTGTATAGCCCCGAGACCGCGCCTTGCTTGGTGAAAGCACCGAACGTGCGAATGTTGGTGGCCGACGGGCCCGCTGCTTCGGCACTGTTGGCGGGGCTGTTGGTGGCATTGAAGGCATGGGAGTGCGAGGGTGTGTTGGTGGGGGTCAGGGCCACCTGCTCGGTGCCCATGATCTGCCCGATCGATCGCGGCGTCAGCGCGCCGCTATCGCTGGTGCCCGTGCCGGTGCCCACGGCAACCCGGCCACGCAAGTCAGGCACATTGAAGGTCGTTTGCCCGTCGCCGCCATAGGTAGTACCGATGAGCGAGTACAGGGCTTGGTAGTCGTTGATCTGTAACGGCCGGCCGTCGCAGACGACAAAGTCGACGGGTGCATAGTCGCCTGCGAACAGGCGGATTTCGCCGATGAAGTAGTCAGTCATGGGGTGCCCCTGGCAAGGTTGAGTGGATGCGTTACTGGTGCGAAGGGTAGAGCCCCATGGTCGCGATGCAGTAGCTCAGGCAGATCGAGGGCTGCATGTTCGGCACTGGCGTCTGGGCCGGGGTGCTGGCGATGGTGTCGGGGTGAAGGGCCACCAGTTTGCTGGTGTCGGCGTTGACATAGGTCGGCTGCGCAGGGGTGCTATTGGTGCTGCTGACGTTGGTTGCCGGAAAGCGGCCTGCCGGAGCGCCATTACCCATGGTCGAGTTGCTGACCTGCACGGTGTGGGAGTGCGCCGGAATCGCTGTAGCGGGCAGCATGACCGTCTCCGAGCCGCCTTTCTGGGTGGGTGAAGACGGACTCTTAGCCATGGCGACTCGGCCCCGCAGGTCGGGAAGGGCAAATGTGGTCTTGCCGTCACCGCCGAATTGCGTCCCCAGCAGCGAGTACAACGCGGCGTAGGTCTGGATAGGCAGTACCTGGCCATTGCACGGTAGCCAGCCTTTGGGAATGACGGTAAAGCTGAACAGGCGGATCTCGCCCAGGAAGTTATCCATGCTCTCAATACTCCATGACTCGAACTGCGCGCACTGTGATACCCACCTCAACGCGCGAGGCAGGCGACGGTTACAACCAAACATAAGCATGAGGAGATAGCGTCTTGGCTGGGGAAGCCGAGTACAACAGTCCATGTTGTGGGGGTGAGTTCCTTCCTTGTTGCCGGGGGAGGTATGGCTTGGCTAGGCCCAGGCAATACGGGCGAGTGCCGTGGGAATGATCGAAGCCTAGCTCAGCATAGTGCTTAATTGCCATCATTTTGTAGGGCCAAACGACGGATTGCATCTAACAGGTATTTGATGCGGCTTTTTTGGCCGTTTTGCCCTGTTTATGGAAGGCCGTCGAAGATCTCGGCAATCATCGGCCGGTTACGCCGAGTCTCCAGGCAACATAAGTAATAGCTGATATGAAAAGGCTGTTCGACAAAGTCGATCGCCTTTGTACCTGGCCGGTCCGCATATTCCACTGCCGAAACAAAGCCCACGCCAATGCCCTGTACCACCGCATGCACGATGGCCTCGCGGCTGTTGAGCTGCATCTTGCAATTGAGCTTGATGCCATGGGCGGCGCAACCTTCCTCGACCAGTTGCCGGGTGCGCGAGCCTTTCTCTCTCAGCACGACCGGCTGGCCGACGATATCCGCCACGCTCACCTGCGCCTGGCTGGCCCAGGGGTGGTCGTCGCGCACCACGGCGAGGATGGGGCAGGTGCGGTAGAGCTGGGTATTGAGCCGTGGATCGAACGCCGACAGCGCCAGGATCGCCAGGTCGATATCGAAGTTGTACAGCCGTTCGAGGGTGCCGGTTTCGCTGGTGAAGGAGGTTTCCACATCGATGTCGGGATAGCGCTGCATGAGCGCGTAGGTGAGGCTCATGGCGATGGGCGGGGACACGGCGCCGATGCGCAACATGCCGTGCTTGCGCTGGCGGAAACTGCGCAGTAACTGGATCGCTTCGTCTTCCTGGCCGAACAGGCCCTGGGTAATGTCGTGGAGCTTGTGGCCCGCGGCAGTGAGTTCGATGAAGCGCCCGCGCCGGTGAAACAGTTCGACCGAAAACGTCTTCTCCAATGCGCTGACCTGCTCGCTGATGGTGGGCTGGCCGATGTTCAGCAAGGCGGAGGCCTGGGTGAAGCTGCCGGTGCTGGCCACCGCATGAAACGAACGCAGCCACTTGTGGTACTGGTACATGCAGGGCAGCTCCGGAAGGCGTCAAGAAGGCGGCCAGCATAGTGCATCAGCCTGGCCGCTCGCCATCGACCAACCCTCATGGGCGAGGGCTGGTCGATCCAGCCTGCTTAGCAGCCCTGAGGCATCTCACCGCGTGCCAGGCGCTGGTTGATGTCCTCGATCACCGCCGGCAGCTCGGCGATCGTGTCGATCAGGTAATGCGGGCGTGAGCCCTCGAAGGTCTGGCCGATGCGCGAACGGGCCTGTTCGAGCGCGGCCGGCGACAATGCCCTGTACTGTTCGTAGGTAAGGCCCAGCGCGTTGCCCGAGCAGGTCAGCGCCACGGTCCACATGCCTGCCTTGCGCCCTTCGAGAATGCCCGGCCAGGTATCGTCGACCTTCACGCAGGCGGCCACATCGTCGACTTCCAACGCGATCACGTTGGCCAAGGCCTGGGCTGGGTAGGGGCGGCCATTAGGCACTTCGTCGGTGGCCACGACATGGTCGGCGACGTAGCCATTCTCGCGTGCCAGTGCAACCACCTTCTGCATGACCACGGCGGGATAGCCGGAGCACGAACCGATCTTCAAGCCTTTGCCGCGCAGGGCGGCGATGGCCTCCAGGGCGCCGGGTATCAAGGCCGAATGCAGGGCGATCTTTTCGATCTGCAGGGGCATGAAGCGTTCGTAGATCGCGGTTACGTCATGGTCGGTGGGCGTGCGGCCAAACACGGCGTGATAGCGCTCGGCGATCTCCGGCAGGTCGCACAGGGTGCGGATATGGTCCCACTTGCCCATGCCCATCGGGCCGCGGGCTTCTTCCAGGGACACTGCGACGCCAAATTCGGCAAAGGCTTCCACAAAGATCTGGGTGGGCGCGAAAGAGCCGAAATCGACGACGGTGCCGGCCCAATCCAGAACCACCGCTTGAAGCCGTGCAGGTTGCTTGTAATGCATGGTGATACTCCACTTGATGACAGGTAGGAAGTCGGGTGAGGGCGGCCTAGCGCCGTATGAACAAGGCGACGGCGGCGCTGGAGAGGCACGCAGCGGTCACCACGACGAAGATCAGCGAGGTGTTGCCGGTGCTGTCGAGCATCGAGCCAATCAGCGGCTCGGCCAGGCCCGCGAACAGATAGGATGAGAAGTTCATGATGCCGGTGGCGGTGCCAGCGCGCTTGGCGCCGACCAGGTCCGGGCACAGCGCCCAGAAGCTGGAAGCCGGGCCGTAGACGAAGAAGCCGCAGAGAAACAACGCCACCAGGCCGATCGCGCTGTGGGCGGGCAGGCTCCACATCCACAGGCTGGTGGCGGCGCCCAGCAGCATGTAGAGCATGATGGCGAGGTAGCGCTTGGAGCCGAACAGACGGTCGGACACCCAGCCGTTGCTCAGGGCGCCGATGGCCATGCCCACGGGCAGCGCGACGGTGATCCACTTGGGGTCGATGAAGCCGTCGCCGTGCTTCCAGTCCGCGCCGAGGAAATGCACCGGTACCCAGACGATCAGCCCGTAGCGTGCGGCATTCTGGAAGCCCAGCGACAACGCCGCGATGATCAGCCGGGCGTTCTTCAGCACGGCCTTGTAGCGTTGCAGGGAGGTTTCCTGTTCGCCGACGGCTTCCTGGGCCTTGTCATTGGCGTTGGCGACGCCGGTATCTGCCAGGGGCTCGAAGCCCATGTCCTGGGGGCGCTCACGGGCAATCAGGTAGAACAGGATGCCGCCTGCGAGCATCAGCAGCACCGGCAGGCGGAAGATCCAGCGCCATTCCAGTTGCAGCACCTCCAGCACCACGATCGAGGTGATGTACGACAGGATCGACGCGCAGCCCGCCGCAAACACATAGAAGCCATAGACCTTGCCGCGTTCACCGGCGCTCCACCAGTTCGACAGCAGGCGGCTGCCCGGCGCCCAGCCCAAGGCCTGGAAATAGCCATTGAGGCCCCATGGCAGGATCAGGCTGGCAAAGCCGCCGGCGAAACTGGTGACCCAGTTGGCGGCGCACGACAGCACGGCGCCCAGGCTCATGATGCGTCGGCCGCCGAACTTGTCGGCGAGGTTGCCGTTGATGGCCTGGCCGATGGCATAGGCCCAGAGCATGGCGGCCGAAGCCCAGCCCAGGGTCTCCTTGCTCAGGCCGAACTCGGCCTGGATGCCGGGGATGGCAAAACCGAAGGTCTGGCGCCCGGTATAGAAGAACAGGTAGCAGAACATGGCCGCCAGCAGCATGCGCCACTGGGCCACACGAAACGATGATGCGGGTACGGCAAGGCTTGAATAGGTTTGCGCACGGTTCATGGTGTTTTCCTTCTTGTTCGTTCCCGCAGGCCTTGGGCCGGGCGGGTTGGCACTCTTTTGCGGTGCATCAGGAAATCGCCACGGCGGGCCGTGGCGGCGGGTTGCCTTGCCTCAAGCGGCCTGTGCGCCGATGAAGTTCTTGCCGCGCGCACCTTGCAGGGCATAGGCGATGATCTGCTCGGCTTCTGTCGCCGACACGCCGTAATCGGCAAAGTCGGTCTTCACCTCAAGCCCGTGAAGAAAGCTGCGCAATTGCATCTGGGCCAGGGCCAAGTCATCGCCGAACACCTGGCGCAGGGTGCGGTCGCGGGTTTCGTCGCGCCCCCAGGCCAGGCCCAGCACCAGGGGCAGGATGAAGGAGCAGGCGATGCCATGGGGCAGGCCGTGGCGCAGGGTCATTTCGTAGGAGATGGAATGGGCGAGGGCGGTCTTGGTGTTGGAAAACGCCATGCCGGCCTTGAGCGCCGCCAGTGCCATGCGTGCGCGCAGTTCCGGGTTGCCCAGGTCGCCGCGCAGCGTTGGCAGGCATTCGAGAATGTCGCGGATCGCGGAAATGGCGAAGCTGTCGGAGATCGGGTTGGCATTGATGTTCCAGATCGACTCCAGGGCATGGGACAGGGCGTCCAGGCCTGTGGACACGGTTACGCTGGCAGGCACGGTGAGCATCAGCTGCGGGTCGATGATCGCCACTTTCGGCCAGGTGCACGCCAGGTGCAGGGAGTACTTTTTCTGGTTGGTGCTGTCCCAGATCGTCGCCCACGGCGTCACTTCGCTCCCGGTGCCGGCGGTGGTGGGGACGGCGATGAGGCGCTTGCAGCGGGCAGGCTCGAACGCCATGCCAGAGGACAGCCCGCGCAGCAGTTCGTCGAAGCTGCCATTTTCGGTGCCGACGATCAGCGCCTTGGCCGTGTCGATGGCGCTGCCGCCGCCGACGGCAATTACGGTTTCACAGCCGCCAGCCTCACGCCAGAAGCGCTCGTAGGTGCTGCGCAGCTGGGCGACATCAGGGTTGGGCTGAACATCCTCGACGATGTAGGCAAGGCGCTCGCCGAGCAGGGCCTGGATGCGCGCCAGCAGGCCCAGGCCGCGGGCCTCGGGGAAAATCACCAGCGCGACCTGTTGCCCTTCGGTGAGGTCAGCCAGCTCCAGCAGGCTACCGTGGCCGAAGCGCGTATCGACCGGGTTGTGGAAACGAGCAGTCATGGCGACTCCTTGGTTTTTGTTGTTGGAGGTTGTCGCTATCGTCGGGGCCGCTGCTGCATAGCTCAAATCGATTGTTTGCAGGTATTCATCGGCTGGGCCGATAGAGGGAAACACAGGGCGTCTATCTAGCGGTAGTGGGGTCATGATGAGGGCACGAAATCAGTGACGGGCAGTGCCCTGGATGGCGTAGCGCAGGCGGCCGGAGAGCAGGTCGGCGAGCACCACCATGAGCGTGATGACCAGGATGCAAGTCGCGGTTTCCTGGTACTTGAACAGCTTCAGACTGCTGACCAGTTCAAAGCCCAGGCCGCCAGCGCCGACCATGCCCAGCACCGTGGCCGAGCGCAGATTGACCTCGAAGCGGTACAGCACCACGGCAATCCAGGCGGTGACCACCTGCGGCAGCACGCCGAAGGCGATCACCTGCAAGGGGTTCGCACCGGTTGCGCGCAGGGCTTCGATCGGCCCTTGGTCGATCTCCTCGATGCTTTCGGCAAAGAATTTGCCGAGCATGCCCACACCATGCAGCGCCAGGGCCAGCACCCCAGGAAACGGCCCGAGGCCCACCGCCGAGACGAACACCAAGGCGAGGATCAGTTCATTGATGCTGCGGATCACGTTGAGCATCTGCCGAGTGCCCTGGTGCAGCCAGCGGTTGCGGTGCAGGTTGCGTGCGGCGAGAAACCCCAAGGGTACGGCGAGCAGGATCCCCAGCAAGGTGCCCCACAAAGCGATCTGCAGGGTTTCCAGCGCCGGGTGCCAGAGGCTGGGCAAGATGCTCAGGTCGGGTGGCAACGAGCGGCCGAGGAAGTCGCCGATCTGTGGCAGGCCGCTGGCCAGGTCGGCCCAGCTCAGCTGCGCGCCTTCGGCACTCCAGTGCAGCACGCCGAGTACCAGCAACAGTAGCGCCCCGCTGCTCAGCCAGCCGCGCATGCTGCTCGGGGTCTTGACCAGCCATTGATGACTTTGCAGGTTCATGTTCAGGCTCCTGCACGGGCGCAGCGGGTGCTGGCCGTTACGGGTGGCAGCGGCTCGCTCGCCGCCGGGTTGTCGTAGATGCGCTGCAGGGCAATGTCGTCCAGTTGATCCGGGCGGCCGTCGAACACCAGGCGCCCGCTGGCGAGCCCGATGATGCGGTCGCCGAATTCCTTGGCCAGGTCCACCTGGTGCAGGTTGCAGACCACGGTGATCCCCAGGCTCCGAGCGGCGTCGCGCAGGTAGTGCATCACCAGGTGCGCGGTCTTCGGGTCCAGGCTGGCCACCGGCTCGTCAGCCAGGATCACCTTGGGCCGCTGGGCCAAGGCCCGGGCGATGCCGACCCGCTGCATCTGCCCACCGGACAGCGAATCGGTGCGTGCCAGTGCCTTGTGCTCAAGCTCTACCCGGCGCAGGCAGTCTCTGGCCAGTGCCACGTCTTCGCGGCGAAACAGTTGCAGCAGGGAGGCGAGGGTATTGCTGTAGCCGAGGCGGCCGGTGAGCACGTTCTTCAGCACCGAGAGGCGCGGCACCACGTTATGGTGCTGAAAGATCATCGCCACACGCCGGCGCAGTTCGCGCACGTCGCGAGTGGCCATGGCGTCTATCCCGGCGACCTGCAGTTGGCCAGCGTCAGCCTGCGCCAGGCGATTCATGCAGCGCAGCAAGGTGGACTTGCCGGCGCCGGAGCGGCCGAGAATGACCACGAACTCCCCGGCTTGCACCTGCAGGTCGATGCCCCTGAGCACCGGGTTGTCGACGTAGCCCTTGGTGAGGCGCTGGATGCGGATCATTTCAGGCTCCGCAGGTTCAGGTCGAGCACCTTGGCGGTATCGCGCACCACGTTGTAGGCGGCATCGCTGGTAGGTTGGAAACCGTTGAGCATGCCCTGGTCGCCCCAGGGTACGTCCTTGATGGCGGCGAAGGCGCTGCGCAGTTTCTGTTGCAGTTCGGGGTCGAGGTTCTTGCGCCAGACCATCGGCGACTCGGGAATGTCGGGCGAGGTCCAGACCACACGCAGGTCCTCCTGCTTCACCTGGCCGCTGTTGATCGCGCCGGTGAGGATGCGGTCTGCCACGGCGGCAGCGTCGACCTTGCGGTTGGCCACGGCGAGAATGCTGGCGTCATGGGAGCCGGAGAAGATCACCCGCGAGAACAGCGCCTGCGGGTCATGGCCGGCCTGTTCCAGGCCCGCCTTGGGGAACAGGTGCCCCGACGCCGAGCTTGGGTCGACGAAGGCGAAGGTGTGGCCCTTGAGGTCATCGAGGGTGCGGATTTCGCTGTCCTGGCGGGCGATGATCAGGCTGTGGTAGGCGCTGCTGGCGGTTTTCTTGGTCACGGCCACGGCGAAGGCTTCGGCCCCGGCCACCTGGTTGGCCAGCACGTAGGAGAACGGGCCGAGGTAGGCGACGTCCAGCTTGCCGGCGCGCAGCGCCTCGATCACACCGTTGTAGTCGGTGGCGACGAAGGGTTTCACCGGCATGCCCAGGCGTTGTTGCAGTTGGTCGAGCACCTGCTGGCTGCTCTTGATCATCGCCTGGGAATCCTCTGAGGGGATCAGGCCGACGGTGAGTGATTGCTGGGCGTGCACCGCCGGCGCGAGCAGCAGCGGAACCAGGGCGAGCCGGGCAAAGCAGAACAGACGGGCGAAGGGAGTCATGGGGGTTACCGGAGGGGTTGTGATCGGTAACGCCAAACTAGGGCTGTCATGTGACAGTCACCGCATCAGTTCAATATCGCTTTCCCCAGCCAATCATTCAAAGGATCTATGGATGTCCACGGCCCGCCTGCGCACCTTTCTCGCCGTCGCCCGCCATGCCAGTTTCAGTGCCGGTGCCCGCGCCATCGGCTTGAGCCAGCCGACCGCCACTAACCAGATCCAGGGGTTGGAGCGGGAATTCAACGTCGAGCTGTTCCATCGGCGTGGCCGGCGCATCGAACTGACTGACGTGGGACGGGCACTGCTGCCCATCGCCCAGCAGCTGTCGATGCTCGAGACCGAGGCGTCGGGTTTGCTGAAGGACTCGGGCAAGCTCAATCGCGGGCATTTGAAGATTGGCGCGGTGGGGCCGTTTCATGTGATCGAGATGGTCGACCACTATTGCCGGAAGTACCCGCAGATCGAGGTGTCGATCCGCATCGGCAACTCGGCGTCGGTGCTCGAAGACCTGGAAAACTATGTGATCGATATCGGTGTGCTGGCGGGGTTGCACGACGACCCTAACTTCGTGGCGCACCGTTACGCTCGCCACCCGGTGGTGCTGTTTGCCCATGTCGAGCACCCCCTTGCCCGCCATGACGCAGTGCCGTTGCAGGCTTTGCAAGGCCAGCGCCTGCTACGCCGCGAAAGCGGTTCGACCACGCGACTGGCGCTGGAGCGGGCACTGGAGCGTGCGCAGGTGTCGCCGAAAGTTGCCATGGAAATCGGTAGCCGCGAAGCCTTGCGCGAGGCGGCGATACGCGGGATCGGCATCGGCGCGGTGTCTGAGGCGGAATACATCGCGGACCCGCGGCTCAAGATGATCCGCATCGCCGGGGACCCGGTTCACACTGAAACCTACCTGTATCACCTGGTTGAGCGAAGCAATAACCAGATCGTGAAGTCGTTTCAGGGCTGCTTGAAACCGCAGATGAAATCTTTGCATGAGTGAGCTTGAGTGTTTCCAATAAGCAGACTAATACTTAGGCACTGCCGGAAGAGGGATGGTCATGCAGATTCGATTCGTTGTGGTGCCCGCGGTCCCTCGTCAGAAAGAGGTATTTCCTCGACGCATCGGCTTTCCCAGCGTGCTGGGGGAGGGGTATGACCTGTATGACACGCAAGACAAGGTTCGCTTGAGCCTGAATTTCCCGACGCGTGCTGAGGCGGAATTTGATTGTGCATGCCGCAATGGTTGCCAGGGTGCGGATGAGCAGAGTGTGGTGGGGACTGCTTGAGGTGGAGGCGTTGCGGGAGATGCTGGAGTCGACTTTGATTCAGGTGCAGATGCCGGCTGAGCCCAGGACCTTGCACTAGGGCTTGAGTGATGTGTTGTCTGGGCTGGCCCTATCGCCGGCAAGCCGGCTCCCACAGGGATATTCAGCGACCACGCGCTCGGTGTGGGAGCTGGCTTGCCAGCGATAGGGCCAGCCCAGGCAACGGAACATTCAGGGAGATCGAACAATGACCACAGACGACACCCACGTCACCGTCGGCAAAATCGGCCTGATGGACGAGAAACCCATGATGATCTGGGCTGCTCACTACCTGAGTGCCATGGCCAAGGCACTGATGGATGATGCCGAGTTGGGGATGATGCATTGAGTGATGCGTTGGCTGGGCTGGCCTCTCGCGGATGAATCCGCTCCTACAACGTCCGCGCGGTCTTTGTAGGAGCGGATTCATCCGCGAGAAGCCAGCCCAGCCAATACAAATCCCAAAGCAATTGAACTGCTCCAACCCCACCCATGTCGCATCCTTTAACCCCCGTAAAAAAGGATGTTGGCAATGAAAACCATCACTCGACTGTTCACCGGCCTGGCTTTGGTCGGCGCACTGGGCGCCTCTGCAGCCTGGGCCGATCAGCCCGGCGCCGACTGGACCGTGACCAAGGACCAGGCCGAAGCCACGCTCAAGGGCGCAGGCTACACCCAGATCACCAAGATCGAAGCCGATGACGGCCATTGGGAAGGGGAAGGCATGAAGGCGGACGGCAAACGCTACGAATTCCACGTCGATCCGCACAGTGGCGCCATCACCAAGGATGAGGTGGATAACTGACAGCCCGTCGGGTGCGTGCAGTCTGGCCACAGCCGCACGCACCCAGGGGTAGTTAAACGGTTTGTGCGCGAGGCACCTGTACAGTCGCTTTCTTCAGATCACCGCCCACCTGCTCCTGAACCTTCGACACGATATAAGCCCCGATCGGAATGGCCGAAGTCGCCGCCGGCGAGGGCGCGTTGCAGACATTCACGCTGCGGGCCGTATTGACGAACAGGAAGTCATCGATCAGCTTGCCTTCATTCGATACCGCCTGGGCCCGCACACCGGCCGGGTAGGGCTTGAGGTGTTCCTTGTTCAAGCTCGGGCAGTACTTCTGCACGGTCTTCAGGTAGGCCCCCTTGAACAGCGAGTTCTTCATCTCCACCAGCCCCGGGCGCAGATTGTCGCGCAGCACTTTGCGGATGCCGCGATGCCCGAGCATGCTGCCCAGGTCGCTCAGGGAAATATCGGACTTGCGATAACCCTCGCGTTTCATGGCTAGCACGGCGTTCGGCCCGACGGTGACGGTGCCGTCGATCATCCGCGTCAGGTGCACGCCCAGAAACGGCATGGACGGGTCCGGGATCGGGTAGATCAGGTGGTTGACGATCTGGTTGTGCTCCGGCGGCAGCAGGTAGTACTCGCCCCGGAACGGGCAGATGGTGAAGCTCGGTTGCACACCCAGCATGCGCACGACACGGTCGGCCATAAGGCCCGAGCACGAGACCAGGTAGCGGGTGGTGTAGGTGCCGCGGTCAGTCTTGACGACAATCGAGTCCGCCTGTTCGACCAGGCCGGTGACCTCGGTGTCGAACTGTACTGTGCCGCCTTTCTTCTGGAACTCCCGGCTCATCTGCGCAGTCACGGCGGCATAGTTCACGATGCCGCTGGAGGGCACGAAAATGCCGCCCAGGCCCACGATATTGGGCTCGCGCTCGCGCAGCTCGCCGGCCGACAGCCAGTAACGCTCCAGGCCATTGGCCTCGGTGCGCTCCCACAGGGCGCGCATGCGCTCCATCTCCAGCTCGTTGGTGGCGACCAGTAGCTTGCCGCATTCGTCATAGGGAATGCCGTGTTCATCGCAGAAGCGTTTGGTGGCCTTGTTGCCTTCCAGGCAAAACTTCGCCTTGAGGCTGCCGGGCGTGTAGTAGACGCCGGCGTGGATCACGCCACTGTTATGGCCGGTTTGATGCTGCGCCGGGCCGCTCTCCTTTTCCAGGAGCAGCATGCGTGCGTCCGGGTACTGATCGGCCAGTTGCATCGCCGTCGACATGCCGACGATGCCACCTCCGATGATCACGAAATCGTACATGGGTCTGTTCCTTGCCGATGGCCTCGGCGTGCGAGCGCCGAGGCCATGCGCGCATCAGTTGGAGGTCTGGCCGCGGTGGTGTTCCATTTTCGGGAAGCTGAAGTAGCCACGCTGGCGCATCAGTTCGCGGCGCAGGCCAGGGTGAGCGACGAAGCGGTCACGGCCATGCAGCCAGAACAGGTTGTTGATCAGCAGGAACGAGCCGACTGCCACCGGGATCGACACCTTGCTCGCGCTGTTTTCCAGCGACTCGCCCAGCTGGAACAGCCAGGTACCTTCCTCGTAGTTGTCCGGCTGCACGAACTGGTCGATGTAGCGCATGGTCGGACGGCCGACCGAGTCGGTATCGAACACGGCGTGGAACACGTCCTCGCGGGTGTTCTTGCTCGGCGGTGCAGTCCAGCGCATCACGCGGCGGGCCAGCGGGTGCTTGTAGAAGGTGTCCAGGTCGGCCCAGTCGTCCAGGTGCTGCAGCAGCGAGTTACCGCCTTCCATGTTCTGCTCATCGATCTTCATCATCAGCACGTAGTCGGTGATCTGGTTCACGAAGGTGCCGTCGTTGTGCAGTTCCATCACCCGGTGGGGCTGGCGCAGGTAGCTGTCGGAATTGTCGACGTTCTCGACCACGAAGCGCGCATAGAACTGGCCGCTCATGGCATCGAAGTTGGAACGGCCCAGCAGGTGCGCCACGGCAGTGGAGATCTTCACCATGTCGTCAGCCTGGGCGACGCTGTCCAGGCCCTCGGGCACGACCAGCAGGCCGCCGGTGCTGCGGTCGAGCAGGGTGTTGACGATGACCGGGCGCAGGGTGCCCTGGCAGATGTCGTCTAGGATCTTGCCCACCTGGAAGCGCAGGAACGATTTGTACTCCAGCGCCTGCACGGGCCATTCAGCCACCGCGGCGACGAAGGCGTCGACCGTTTCCTTGGCCAAGCGCAGCTCCAGCAGGCGCTCGGACTGTGGCGTCGATTGCAGGGTGAAGCCGTGCAGCAGGGCAGGCTGCTCGAGTACGGGCATATCGATCTGGGTGATGGCGTTCATGGCGACTCCTGAAATCAAGCGGACGAGGAGGTGGGTTCAAGTGGTGAGGTAAAAATATCGCCGAAACATCAAAATGTCTACATTTTTAAAAAACGTATTCAGAAAATGTTTTTATTCACGATCTGCCCTGCTGGATGGAGTTCGGTATGATGGGGCGCGCTTAGCAAGAGAACCCTCTGGATGGACCTGACCGATCTCGCCGAAACCACCTCCGATGCCGCCTATTCGCGCTTGAAGACCGACATTCTCCGTGGCGCCTACCGCCCCGGAGAAAAGCTGTTGATGAGCGCCTTGAAAGACCGCTACGCCGTCGGCGTGGGGCCAATGCGCGAGGTGCTGGCGCGGTTGGTGGGTGAGCGGCTGGTCAGCGCCATCAACCAGAAGGGCTATCGGGTGGCGACCATGTCGCTGGACGAGATGGTCGATGTCTATAAAGCTCGGGCCCATCTGGAGGCCATGATTGTCGGGCTGGCGGTAGAGAAGGGCGATGAAGCCTGGGAAGCGTCCATCGTGGCCAGCGCGCACACCCTGTCGAAAGTGGTCGAACTGCACACCCCGCAGGAAATGGTCGATGTCTGGGATGCCCGGCACAAGGCGTTCCACAATGCCATTGCCAGTGGCTGCGGCTCCAAGAGCCTGCTACAGGCGCGGGCGTTTCTCCAGGATCAGGCCGAGCGTTACCGGCAGATCTGGCTCAAACGCACCGTGCTGTCCGAAGAAGCCTTGCGCCTCAAGCGCGAAGAGCACGCCGAACTGGTCAGCACCATCCTCGGGCGCGATGCGCAAAAGGCCAGCAAGATGATGCTGGAGCACTTGATGACGCCCGTCCCCATCATCACCCGCATCATCGAACGCGAAGCCGGCATTCTCTAACGTTGCATTCCATTCCTGGCGTGAACCCTCGCGCCTGATTCCCCCCCCCGATGACCTTGATGGCGAGCACCGGATCTGATCCGGCGCTCGCTCGTGTGTGTTCGCGCTGCTTGACTCGTGAAAATTATCATGTATTTTTTCATGAAAAATAAGTCCAATATTTTCACGGCGGTGCCGAGCAATGACGATGCATGAAGAGGTTGAAGCCCTGGCGATCCTCATTCACGACCTGCGCAAGTTCAAGAACCTGACACTGGGCGAGCTGGCCGAACGGGTGGACCGTTCGGTGGGCTTCCTTTCCCAGGTGGAGCGGGGTGTCTCGCGGCCTACCGTGGCAGACCTGACCGCCATCAGCGAAACACTCGGTGTTTCGACGGCGTACT
The DNA here is from genome assembly GCF_033095865.1 of Pseudomonas sp. KU43P. Taxonomy (NCBI): domain Bacteria; kingdom Pseudomonadati; phylum Pseudomonadota; class Gammaproteobacteria; order Pseudomonadales; family Pseudomonadaceae; genus Pseudomonas; species Pseudomonas sp. KU43P. Next base: position 2,540,926 of record NZ_AP019365.1, read on the forward strand.
TCTACAACCTGAGCAAGCCTCGCGAAGTCAGCTGGGTGACGCGCCCCCACGAGCGGCGCACCTTGTACCTGGCCTCGGGCATCACCGATGTGCTGGCCTCACCGACCATCGCCGGCGCCTTCTCGATGCTCGACAGCCGCCTCGAACCAGGTGCCTCCAGCGGCGAGCAGTACCTGAGCGACCGTTCGGAGCAGGGCTGTTTCGTGCTCGAAGGCGAACTGACGGTCTGGCTGGACGACGGCGACGCCGTGACCCTGCAGGCCAACGACAGCTTCCAGCTGCAACCCCACGCGCATTTCCGTTACGCCAACCTGACGGACAAGCTCACCCGCGTGCTCTGGGTCTTCAATTGAATTCGTTCACATAACAAGGATAAGAAGATGACTGTCATCTTTCCGGATCTGTTGACTGAAGTACGCGCCTTCCGTGCAGCACACCCAGATGTGCGCTATGTCGACCTGATTGCATTGGATATTCCCGGGCATTTCTATGGCAAGCGCTACCCCATGGACATGCTGGAAAAAGTGGCCGCAGGCACCCCGCTGAAGCTGCCGCAGAACTGCGTGCTGCTGGGCACCCAGGGTGGCCTCTACCCGATTGGCGACTATTGCTTTGCCGACGGTGACCCGGATGCGCCACGGCGCCTGGTGCCGGGCACCTTGAAACCGGTGCGCTGGGAGAAAGAAGTGATCGCGCAGATGCTGATCACCTCGGACGGCACCGCCAAGCCTATCGAGTTCGAACCCCGTGAAGTGCTTGCGCGTGTGATCGAGCGCCTCGCCCGGCGTGGCATCCGCCCGGTGGTGGCCTTCGAGCTGGAGTTCTACCTGTTCGACCGCAAGCTCAAGGATGGCCTGCCGCAGTTCCCACGCGACAGCGCGACCGACGATGAAGACGACCAGCCGAACATGCATATCGAACGGCTGTCGCGCTTCTCATCGGTGCTGCACGAGATGGTCGATGTGGCCAACGAGCAGGGTGTACCGGCGAACGTGATCACGGCGGAACTGGGCCCTGGCCAGTTCGAGATCAACTTCTCCCACAGCGACGACCCGCTGAGTGCGGCGGACTGGTCGGCGCTGTTCTGCCGCAGTACCCGCGGTGTGGCGATGAAACATGGCCACCGCGCAAGCTTCATGAGCAAGCCGTACTTGGATGCCCCGGGCAGTGGCATGCATGTGCATGTGAGCCTGTACGACAACGACGGCAACAACATCCTTGCCGGCCGCGAGCAGCGCAACCTGCGCCATGCGGTGGCGGGGTGCCTGGAGCTGCTGCCGCACTGCATGCCGATCTTCGCCCCCAACCACAACGCCTATCGCCGCTACGGCGCGATGGTCAACGCAGCAAGCCGGGCGAGCTGGGGCTTTGAAGACCGCGATGCGTGCATTCGCATCCCTGAGTCCGACCCGCGCAACCTGCGCATCGAACACCGCCTGGCCGGCGCCGATGCCAACCCGTACCTGGTGCTGGCGGCGATTCTGACCGGGATGGAGCATGGCCTGGATCGCGGCGTCGAGCCGATCGCCCCGTTGAACGACAACCGCCAGAGCGGCATCGACTTCCCCAAGGATGCCCTGAGCGCAGTGGCCGCCATGCGTCACCACCCGGTGGTCAACGAAGGGCTGGGCAGTGAGTTCGTGATGGTCTATTGCGAGAACAAGCGCCAGGAACAACTGGATTTCCTGAATGAAATCAACGCACGCGAATACCGCTGGTTCATGTAATTCGCGCTGCACCCTCTAACAACAAGTTTGACCCTGACTTGCAAGAGTGATTTGCCGGAGGATGGATATGCCACGTGTGCCAGTTATCGGCATTACTGCATGCACCCGCATGATTGAGCAGCATGCAACCCAGACGATCAGTGAGAAGTATGCGCGCGCTGCCGCCAATGCAGCGTGTGGTTTGCCTATCGTGATTCCCAGTCTCGCTGAGTTGATGGACACCGCCGACATACTCGACACGGTGGATGGGCTGATCTTCACCGGTTCGCCGTCCAATATCGAACCGTTCCACTACAACGGCCCGGCCAGCGCGCCGGGTACCCATCACGACCCTCTGCGCGATGCCACCACCTTGCCGCTGATGCGTGCGGCCATCGCGGCAGGTGTGCCGGTGCTCGGCATCTGCCGTGGCTTCCAGGAAATGAACGTGGCGCTGGGTGGCACCCTGCACCAGAAGGTGCACGAAACCGGCGTGTTCATGGACCACCGCGAAGGCAAGGACGAGCCCGTGGCCAAGCAATACGGCCCGCGCCACAAGATGCATATCCAGCCTGGCGGGCTGATGGACCGCATGGGCATTCCGGCGGTCATCGACGTCAATTCCATCCATGGCCAGGGCATCGATGTGCTGGCGCCCGGGCTGCGGGTAGAAGCCATTGCACCCGACGGCCTGGTGGAAGCGATTTCGGTCGAACACGGCAAGGGGTTTGCCCTGGCGGTGCAATGGCACCCGGAGTTCCAAGTCATGGACAACCCGCATTACCTGACGATCTTCCAGTCATTTGGCAAAGCTTGCCGGCATCGCTCGGTATTGCGCCAATTGATGTTGAAGTCGGCCTGAATTTCGGCCGCCCGAATATAAAAAGTTTCCCGCAGTTCGACTGCTTAATTTGATGGAGATAAGTCAATGAGTGATAAGAATTCGCAGACCCTGGCCTGGCAGGCCATGAGCCGTGACCACCACCTGGCACCGTTCAGCGATGTCAAGCAACTGGCCGAGAAAGGCCCACGCATCATCACCTCGGCCAAGGGCGTGTACCTGTGGGACAGCGAAGGTAACAAGATCCTCGACGGCATGGCCGGCCTGTGGTGCGTGGCCGTCGGCTACGGCCGTGATGAACTGGCCGAGGTGGCCAGCAAGCAGATGAAGGAACTGCCGTACTACAACCTGTTCTTCCAGACCGCGCACCCGCCGGCGCTGGAACTGGCCAAGGCGATTGCCGACGTGGCGCCCGAGGGCATGAACCATGTGTTCTTCACCGGCTCCGGCTCCGAAGGCAACGACACCGTGCTGCGCATGGTTCGCCATTACTGGGCGATCAAGGGCAAGAAGGACAAGAAGGTCATCATTGGCCGCATCAACGGCTACCACGGCTCTACCGTGGCGGGCGCGGGCCTGGGCGGCATGAGCGGCATGCACGAGCAGGGCGGTCAGCTGCCGGATATCGTGCACATCCCGCAGCCGTACTGGTTCGGTGAAGGCGGCGACATGACCGAGGCCGAATTCGGCGTGTGGGCGGCGCAGCAACTGGAAGAGAAGATCCTGCAGGTCGGCGTAGACAAGGTCGCCGCCTTCATCGCCGAGCCGATCCAGGGCGCCGGCGGCGTGATCATCCCGCCACAGACCTACTGGCCGAAGGTCAAGGAAATCCTCGCCAAGTACGACATCCTGTTCGTGGCCGACGAAGTGATTTGCGGCTTCGGCCGTACCGGCGAGTGGTTCGGTACCGACTACTACGACCTCAAACCCGACCTGATGACCATCGCCAAGGGCCTCACCTCCGGCTACATCCCCATGGGCGGCGTGATCGTGCGTGACACCGTGGCCCAGGTGATCAGCGAGGGCGGTGACTTCAACCACGGCTTCACCTACTCCGGCCACCCGGTGGCGGCGGCGGTGGGCCTGGAAAACCTGCGTATCCTGCGCGACGAGAAGGTCATCGAGCAGGTTCGCGAAAAGACCGCGCCCTACCTGCAACAGCGCCTGCGCGAGCTGGCCGACCACCCCCTGGTGGGCCAGGTGCGCGGCCTGGGCATGCTCGGCGCAATCGAGCTGGTCAAGGACAAGGCCACCCGCACCCGCTACGAGGGCAAGGGCGTCGGCATGATTTGCCGCCAGCATTGCTTCGACAATGGCCTGATCATGCGCGCCGTGGGTGACACCATGATCATCGCGCCGCCGCTGGTCATCAGCCTCGAAGAGATCGACGAGCTGGTGGAAAAGGCCCGCAAGTGCCTGGACCTGACCTACCAGGCCATCCGCTAAGGGCAAGGCACTTCGGCAGGGCGCCATTGCCTGCCGAAGTGCCTGCGGGGCACGCGCTTGATTTGTGGATTTATTCAGGTATTTTCCATGCCAATCATTCCGCTACCTCTGGCCGCGCCCGATCATGGTTCACGAAGAAATTGAAGAACTGGCAACACTGCTTCGCGACCTGCGCAAGTTCAAAGGCCTGACCCTGGGCGAACTGGCCCAGCGCATCGGCCGTTCGGTGGGTTTTCTCTCCCAGGTCGAACGGGGTGTGTCGCGCCCCACCGTGGCGGACCTGACGGCCATCAGCGAAGCACTCGGTGTCTCGACCGCCTACTTCTACAACCTCGACAAGCCCCGCGACCTCGACTGGGTCACGCGCCCGCATGAGCGGCGCACGCTGCATCTGGCCGGGGGCATCACCGACGTACTGGTATCACCCACCATCACCGGCGGGTTTTCCATGCTGGACAGCCACCTCGAGCCGGGTGCCAGCAGCGGTGAGGAATTTCTCAACGACAGCTCGGAGCAGGGCTGCTTCGTGCTCGAAGGTGAGCTGACCGTGTGGCTGGACGAAGGCGAACCGGTGACCCTGCGTGCCAATGACAGCTTTCAGCTGCAATCTCATGCCAGTTTTCGTTATGCCAACCTCACGGACAAACCCACTCGCGTGCTGTGGGTGTTCAACTAAACCCCACCTTCGCTAATGGTGCTTACGCCGCACCCCTGTGATGAGGAAACCCGCAACGAAGCCCAGGGCTGCGGCAGCCACCAGGATCACGGCGCTGTTGTTCAAGCGCTGCCATCCCACCGGCTGGCGGCTTGTGGACGGGATTGGCGGGCTCTGTGCCAGGCGGGTCACCGCTGACGCCACCCTCTGCGGCTCGAAGGGCGCACTGGCCTCCATTCGGGAGAGCTGCAACGAGGTGCCATCAACCAGCTTCAAGGCCAGGCCTTCGATGGTCCCGGCCACACGCTCCGGGAACACCGGTTCGCCTTGGGCATCCAGGCTGTCGTAGATGAACCGGTTGCCTTCCAGCCACCCCACCGCCGTCAACAGCTCCGGGCCAAGGTAATACTTGCCGTCCTGGAAGAACCCCGGGAACTGGTGGGCGCGCTCGAGGTTCTCCACGCAATAACGTTCGCCCCGTTTCATACCTGTGGCTGAGTCGATCATGGTGCAAGCTCCTTTGTGCAAAACGCCAAGGGGGTATGCAGGGGAAGCCTGCTTGCACCTCAAAGTTCAGCACAACCTGTTCAACGGCTCGCAAGGCTGGCGCCGCTAACGCCAGCTGCCGGAAATAAGCCCCCGTGAGGTCAACACGGCCGGTGATCTTGGCCTAGAGTTAGCGGCACGGCAGATGGCGCAATGAAATTATCCAGCGGCGCCACAACTATTTCCCTCGGCGGGTGTCATTTTCCGAAGCTGGCTTCTTTATCGGAAGCCGAAACGGCCTTTTCAGGAGCGAAGCGCACATGGCAGCACTGCAGAACAGTACGTTGGAAGCGATTGTCGGCAACCAGGCCCAGTTGGTGGGAGACTGGCTTGCGGCGCTGGAGGCTAACGGCGCGACCCGTAATATCCGCGAGCAGGACCTGCGCCAGGAGACCCGCGAATTCCTTCAGCTGGTGGTCGAAGGGCTGCGCGAGGAAAGTGGCAGCGAAGTTGGCGCCGAAGGCTGGGAGCAAACCCGCCGCTTCCTGGAAAAACTGTCCGCCAGCCGTGCCCAGGTCGGCCAGGAATCGCACCAGACCGCCTATTTCATCTTTGCCCTCAAGGGCCCACTGTTCACCCTGCTGCAGGCCCATTACCGCGAGCAGCCTGCGCTTCTGGCCGAGCAACTCTGGGAGATTTCGCAGTTGCTGGATGCCTTCGGCCTGCACACCATCCGCACCTATCAGAAGAACCGCGAGGCAGTCATCAAGCGTCAGCAGGAAGAACTGCTGGAGCTGTCCACCCCGGTGGTCAAACTCTGGGAAGGGGTACTGGCCCTGCCGCTGATCGGCACGCTCGATTCGCAACGCAGCCAGACGGTGATGGAATCGCTGCTGCAGCGCATCGTCGACACCGGCTCCGAGATCGCCATCATCGATATCACCGGGGTGCCTACGGTCGACACCCTGGTGGCCCAGCACCTGCTCAAGACGGTGACCGCCATCCGCCTGATGGGCGCCGATTGCATCATCAGCGGCGTGCGCCCACAGATCGCCCAGACCATCGTGCACCTGGGCCTGGACCTGGGCACGCTGACCACCAAGTCCAACCTGGCCGACGCCCTGAAGCTGGCGCTTGCCCGCCTGGGCACCACGGCTGGCGAGAAGGGGTAAGCGATGGAGCGCATTCCCATTCTGCAAATGGGTGAGTTCCTGTTGGTGACCATCCAGGTCGACATGCACGACCAGCTGGCGCTGCAACTGCAGGACGACCTCACCGACCGCATCGACCACACCTCGGCCCGTGGCGTGCTGATCGACATTTCCGCACTGGACATGGTCGATTCGTTCATCGGCCGGATGATCGCCAGCATCTCCGGCCTGTCGCGCATCATGGACGCCGAAACGGTGCTGGTCGGCATGCAGCCGGCAGTGGCGATCACCCTGGTGGAGCTCGGCCTGACTCTGCCGGGGGTGAGCACCGCGCTCAATGTCGACCGCGGCATGCACCTGCTGCGCCAGCGAGTGGGCCGCCAATGACCATTCGCCAAAGCGGCAGCCAACCGGTGCGCATTGAGCAGGACGTGGTACTGGCCCGCCAACTGGCGCGCAAGGTCGCCAGCGACTGCGGCATGCGCCTGGTCGACCTGACCAAGCTGGTCACGGCCGTCAGTGAACTGGCCCGCAACACCGTCGTGTATGGCGGGGGCGGGGACATGGACTGGGAAGTCATCGAAGAAGCCGGGCGGGTCGGTCTACGCCTGGTGTTTCGCGATGAAGGCCCGGGCATCGCCGACGTCAGGCTGGCCCTCACCGATGGCTGGACCTCGGGCGGCGGCCTGGGCCTGGGGCTGACCGGCGCGCGCCGGCTGGTCGACGAGTTCGAGCTGGACACCGCTCCCGGGCAAGGTACCCGGGTAACGATCACCCGATGGACGTGAACCTGGCCGCGAGCCTGACCCAGGTGTTGCGCCTCGACGATGCCAGCCAGGTCGGGCATGCCCGGCGAGTGGTGCAGAAGCTGGCCGAACAGCACGGCTTCGCCCCCACCGACGCCGGCCGCGCCGCCATCGTCGCCACTGAGCTGTCCAGCAATGTGCTCAAGCACGCCGAACAGGGCGAACTGCATGTGCGGGTGCTCGCCCATGGCGAGCAGTGCGGCATCGAACTGGTGGCGGTGGACCGTGCCAAAGGCTTCGACCTGCCCAGTTGCCTGGTCGACGGTTATTCCACCGGCGGCACCCAAGGCATCGGCCTGGGCGCGGTTAGCCGCCTGGCGCAGGTGTTCGACGTGCATGCCGACGCTGGCGGCGCCGTGGTGCTGGCACGCCTCTACCCGCAAGAGCATCCGGCCCGGGACCTGCGCATCGGCGTGAGCCACCATTCCCTGCATGACGACCCGGCCTGCGGGGATACCTGGCACGTGGCCCTTGGCGAGCAACGCCTGAGCGCATTGGTGATCGACGGTCTGGGGCATGGCGAGGAGGCCGAGCGCGCCGCCAAGGCCGGCGCCCACGCATTTGCCCAAGATCCGTTCCGCGCACCGGAGCAATTGCTGGGCGAACTGCACCACGCCATGGCCGGCACCCGCGGCGGCGCCGTCGCGATTGCCCAATACCAGGGCGTGAGCGACAAACTGGACTTCATCGGCATCGGCAATATCGGCGCCACTCTGGTCGGCGGCGAGCGGCCGCGGGGCTTGGCCTCGCACCCGGGCATCGTCGGCGGGCAATACCGCAAGGGCCAAGTGTTCGACTACGCTCACGTGAAGGGAAATCTGTTGATCATGTTCAGCGACGGCCTGCAGTCCCGTTGGAACCTACAAATCTACCCTGGCCTGGCGCACCGCCACCCGGCGGTGATCGCTGCCGTGTTGCATCGCGACTTCTGCCGAGGGCGGGACGACGTGACGGTGCTGGTCATCGACCTGGAGACCGTGCATGGCTGACTCGATACCCACCAACAACCCCGAGCAGGCCGCGCTCGTGGCCCGCTTGCAGGCCGAAAACCAGGCCCTGCGCGGCGAGTTGGAGGAAACCAACCAAGGGGTGCTGGCGCTCTATGCCGAACTGGATATCCAGGCCGAGCAGCTGCGCCAGGCGTCGGACCTGAAAAGCCGCTTTCTCTCCTACATGAGCCACGAGTTTCGCACCCCGCTGGGCTCGATCCTGAGCATCACCAGCCTGCTCGCCGACGAGGTGGATGGGCCGCTGAGCAAGGAGCAGCAACTGCAGGTGGCCTTCATCAGCACGGCCACGCGCGAGTTGAGCGACATGGTCGACGACCTGCTGGACCTTGCCAAGATCGAGGCCGGGCGCATCACCATCTCGCCGGCCTGGTTCGACATGCTCGACCTGTTCGCCGCCTTGCGCGGGATGTTCCGCCCGATCGTCGACACCGGCTCGGTGGACCTCATCTTCGAAGAGCCCGAGGGGCTGCCGCGCATGTACACCGATGACAAGAAGCTGGCGCAGATCCTGCGCAACTTCATATCCAATGCGCTGAAATTCACCACCCGCGGCGAAGTGCGGGTATCGGCGCAGTTGCACGGCAGCGAGCAAATCCGCTTTGCCGTCAGCGACACCGGCATCGGCATCGCCCCGGAGCTACTGGGCGGGCTGTTCGAAGACTTCGCCCAGCTCGACTCGCCCCTGCAGAAACGCCTGCGCGGGACTGGCCTTGGCTTGTCGCTGTGCAAGCGTTTCGCCGAGCTGCTGGGCGGCGAGGTAGGCGTGGACAGTGCGCCGGGCGTCGGTTCGTCGTTCTTCGTCGTTCTGCCGCTGGCGCTGGCCCAGGAGGGCGCCGATGAACACTGACGCGCGCCTGCTGATCGTCGACGACAACGTCGCCACCCGCTATGCGTTGCACCGCCGTCTGGCCATGCACGGCTACCATGTGCAGGAGGCCGGTACCGGCGGCGAGGGGCTAGCATTGATCCGCAGCGAGCCGTTCGATGCGCTGATCTTGGACGTCAACCTGCCCGACATGAGCGGCTTCGACATCGTGCGGCTGTTGCGTGCGCAGCCGTCGACCGCCTTGCTGCCGGTGATCCACGTGTCGGCGGCGTCGATCCAGACCGGCGACATCATCACCGGGCTCGATGCCGGTGCCGACGCCTACCTGGTGCATCCGGTCGACCCGGATGTGCTGGTGGCCACCCTGCGCACGCTGCTGCGGGTACGTGACACCGAGCGGGCACTGCGCGACAGCGAGGCCAACTTCCAGGAGATCTTCACCAATGTATCGGCACCGATCGCCGTGCTCGGCACCGGGCTCAAGGTGCAGGAGTGCAACCATGCGTTTGCCCGCCTGATCCAGGACAACCGCAACCCCGACGCCCTGCAGGAGTGCTTTGCCGATGGCCAGCAAACCATGCTTGCCGCCTTGCGCCAGCACTTGGTAGACGGCCAGCGCTGGCGAGGCACTCTGGCCATGTGCGTGGGAGGCGTGCCACGCGACACCGAATGGCAGCTTTCGCCCTATCGGGCGCCGGGGTTGTGCCTGGTGTTCGTCGAGGACGTCACCGAGCACCGCCACCGTGAGCGCTCGCACCTGGCCCGCCTGGACGACGCCAACACCCAATTGGCGCGGGAAATGGCCCAGCGTGAACGCACCGAAGCTCAGCTGCTGCAATTGCAGAAGATGGACGCCCTGGGCAGCCTCACAGGCGGCATCGCCCATGATTTCAACAACCTGCTGACCGGCATCATCACCAGCCTGGAGTTGATCCGCAAACGGGTAGAGCAGAACCGTCTGGAGAAGGTGCCCAGCTACGCCGATGCGGCGCTCAGTTCCGCCATGAGCGCCGCCTCGTTGACCCACCGTCTGCTGGCCTTCGCCCGCCAGCAACCCCTGGACACCCGACCGGTGGACATCAACGAGCGAGTGCGGTCGCTGGAAGAGTTGATCACCCGCACCATCGGTGAACGCATCGTGCTGGCGCTGGAACTCTCGAACGAAACGATCATTGCTCTGGTCGACCCAATCCAGCTGGAAAGCGCCGTGCTCAACCTGGTGATCAATGCCCGCGATGCGTTGGGCAAGGGTGGGCATATCTGGGTGAATACAGCGGCCGCGTGGTCACACGGTGATCCCAACCTGCAGGATGGCCCTTACGTTTCGGTAACGGTGCGCGATGATGGCAGCGGCATCGCGCCGGAGCTGCTGGAGAAGGTGTTCGACCCGTTCTTCACCACCAAACCGGTCGGGCAGGGCACGGGGCTGGGGCTGTCGACCATCTACGGTTTCGCCCGCCAGTCGGGCGGGCATGTGGCGATTCGCAGTGTGCCGGGCCAAGGCACCGAGGTCACCTTGATGCTGCCGCGCAGCAGCCAGCAGGAGGTCAGCGAGGTGCGCAGCCCGCAACTCGACCAACGCGGCGCCGGCGAGCATGTGCTGGTGGTCGAGGACATGGCCGCGGTCAGGCTGTCGGTGGCCGAGGTGCTGATCGATGCCGGTTACCGCTGCACCCTGGCGGAGACCATCGAGCAGGCGCTCGACCATTTGCGCGAGGATGTCGGTATCCAACTGCTGCTGACCGATGTCGGGCTGCCCGGCATCAGCGGCCGCGAGCTGGCCGACATGGCCCGCACCTACCGCCCGGGGTTGCCAGTCCTGTTCATGACCGGCTACGCAGAAACGGCGCTGGACCGTCAGGCGTTCCTCGATACCGGGATGGACCTGCTGACCAAACCGTTCCAGATCGGCGAGCTGCTCGACAAGGTGCGGCGCACCCTTGGGCAGGTGCATTGAAAGGCGCTTTCGCCCCAGTCTGACGTAGGTTTCAAGGCGCGGAACGACCGCAATCAGCGTGCAGTCCATACCTAGGGTCTGTATGAAAAGTCTTGAGACGAAGGTCAGGCAAGGCGAAAACAGCCGAGGAAGCGGAGTTTACGGGTTGTAAATGAGCATTCCGAGGCTGTTTTCAACGCAGCATCACCGAGTATCAAGGCTTTTCGTACAGAGCCTAGTCAGGGCATCACTCTCGCGGGGCACTGCGCACATGACCTTCATCGTCTGGTTCGCCATGCTGGGCGCGGTGCTGTTGCTGCTCGCGCTCTCTTCTTCCTATCTGCGCTGGATGCCCGTCACATCCTCGGTGGTATGCCTTGGCCTGGGCATTGCGCTCGGTGGGGCAGGGGTGGGTTTGCTGCACCTGGATCTGGGCAAGGCCAGTGGCTGGATGGAGCATCTGACCGAAGTTGCGGTGTTGTTCTCTTTGTTCTTCAGCGGCCTGAAACTGCGGTTGCCCTTGCGCGACCACCGTTGGCGGATCGCCGTGTGCCTGGCCGGGCCGGTGATGCTGGTGTGCATTGCCGGTGTCAGCCTGGTGCTGCACTACGGCTTGCACATGAGCTGGGGTGTTTCGGTGCTGATCGGGGCGATCCTGGCCCCCACCGACCCTGTGCTGGCCACCCTGGTGCAGGTGGTCGACGCCCGCGACGCCGACCCCGTGCGCTTCAGCCTGTCGGGGGAGGCCGGGCTCAATGACGGCGTGGCGTTTCCCTTCGTCATCCTCGGCTTGCTGTTGCTGCAACCTTCCGGGGAGGCCTGGCTGGCCGACTGGCTGCTCAAGGATGTGCTCTGGGCGGTGACGGCGGGCCTCGTGTGCGGTTACTGGATGGGGCGTGGCCTGGGCAAGCTGACCCTGTACCTGCGCCTGCGCAACGACGACAGCACCGTGTCGCCCAACGACTACCTTGCCCTGGCCTTGATCGCGCTGGCCTACGTGGCCGCAGAGCTGATCCACGGCTACGGCTTCCTGGCCGTGTTCGCGGCGGGGCTGGGGTTGCGCCAGGCGGAAGTGCAAACCTCCAGCAGCCCACAGGAGCCGGCGGCCGAGCATCTGGTGCAACCCGTGGTCGGGCACCAGCATGTCGCGCCGGAGCTGGCGGTGAAGGGGGACGTGAAGGACCTGGACGATTCCCAGATTGCCGCGGGCATCATGCTGGGCGACATGCTTGCGTTCGGCAGCCTGGTCGAGCGGGCCATGGAGGTGTTTCTGGTGACGCTGCTGGGTGTCGTGCTGCTGGAGCATTGGGACTGGCGCGCCGTGATGGTCGCTGGCGCGCTGTTTCTGGTGATCCGGCCCTTGGGCGTCATGCTCGCGCCGCTGCGAGGCCTGCTCAATGCCCCTCAGCGCGGCCTGCTGGGGTGGTTCGGCATTCGCGGCATCGGCAGCTTCTACTACCTGTTCTACGCCGTGAACCATGGCTTGCTGCCTGCCGTTGCGGTCGAGAGCACCAACCTGGTGCTGTCGGTCGTGGCCTTGAGCATCCTGCTGCATGGGCTGAGCGTGCAGCCGTTGCTGGCCCGCTATGAATCGCGCAATGGCAAAGGGTGAGCGGTTACAGCAAGGTGTCGAGGGTTATCGGGAAGTCCCTCACGCGTTTGCCGGTCGCATGGTGGATCGCATTGGCAATCGCAGCCGCGACCCCGACGATACCGATCTCACCCACGCCCTTCGAGCCCAGTTCGTTGACGATGTCGTCGTTTTCTTCAACGAAGATCACTTCGACATCGCCACAGTCGGCATTCACCGGGATGTGATACTCGGCCAGGTTGTGATTGAGGACACGGCCCAGCGCGTGATCGGTCAGCGTCTGCTCGTGCAAGGCCATGCCTCCCCCCCAGACCACGCCGCCCAGAATCTGGCTGTGTGCCGTTTTCGGGTTGACCACTCGCCCGGCAGCGATCGCGCTGACAACGCGGGTGACCCTGATCGTGCCAAGGTCCTCATCGACCTGCACCTCGATGAACACTGCCGAATGGGTCGCCGTGGCGAACGGCTTGCGCCTGGCGCTCGGTTCGGCGTCGATCTGCGCCTCGAACGCCTTCTCGGTGGAGCCTGCCACGATATCCGACAGGGCAAATCGGTGGCTTCCCGCCTGCAGGTAGCCGTCGGCGAACACGACCTGCTCGCGTGGCGATGCCGCCACTTCGGGGTAGGCCTGGCGTGCCTGCTCCAGCACCTGGGCACGCAACACCAGGCACGCCTGGCGCACCGCCGAGCCCACGGACGACACCGTGAAGGAGCCGCCCTGCAGCGGCGCCGTGGGCAGTGAGGAATCGCCCAGTTCAAAGGTGACGTCCTGGACCTTGGCACCGAGGGCGTCGGCCGCGATCTGCGTCATCACGGTGTAGGTGCCGGTACCGATATCGGTGGTCGCGCTGCTGACGGTTACCTGCCCCTGCGCATCGATGCGCGCCTTGGCACTGGCCTTCATCTGCAGCGCTTCCCAGACACCGCCCGCCATGCCCCAGCCGACCAGCTGATTGCCTTTGCGCATGCTGCGCGGCGCAGGGTTGCGGGCGTCCCAGCCGAAATGCGCCGCGCCTTGCGCGTAGCACGCCAGCAGTTCCTTGCTGGAATAGGGTTTGCCGGTGTTGCCGTTGCTGGCCGCAAAGTTGCGCCGGCGAAGTTCCAGCGGATCGATGGCCGCCATGCAGGCCAGTTCGTCCATGGCACATTCCAGGGCAATCATGCCCGACGCAGCACCCGGTGCGCGCATGTCCAGCGGGGTGTACACATCGAGCGGAGCCAGGCGGTAGCTCAGTGCCACGTTGTCGCACGCATAGAGCATGCCGCTCCATTCCACCAGGTGCTCGGTGAAGTCTTCGAAGCGCGAGGTCTGCCCCACGGCATCGTGGGCGATCGCCAGCAATCGCCCGTCGGCATCCGCACCCAGGCGCAGCCGCTGCTGGGTGCGTGGCCGATAGCCGAAGGTGAACATCTGCTGACGGGTCAGGGTCACGCGTACCGAGCGCTGCAGGTGCAACGCCGCCATCACGGCCAGCGGCAACTGATACTGCGGACGCAACCCGGAGCCGAAGGCGCCGCCGACGAATGCCGCCAGGACCCTGATCTGCGCTTTGGGCAGGCCGAACACTTTGTGCAGGTAATCCTGGCAGTTTTGCGTACCTTGGGTCTTGTCGTGAATTTCCAGCGAGCCGTCGGCCTGGTAGAGCACCGTGGAGGCGTGCGGCTCCATCGGGTTGTGATGCTCGTTGGCCGTCAGGTAGGTGGCGTCTATCGTTACCGCTGCGTTGGCGTAGTGCTTGGCAAAATCGCCACGCGGGGGAGGCGTCTTGGCGGGCGCCTGATGGGTCTGGTCGAGTGCACTGAGCAAATCGGTGTCGTGCGCTTCTTCGCCGTATTCGACGGTGATCAACGAGCCCGCATATCTGGCCAGCTCGAGGTTGTCGGCGAGCACCAGGGCCAGTGGTTGTCCGCTGTAGAGAACCCGGTCGTTGAACAAGGGGCGGAAGGCCGCCCCCTTGGCCGAGTCGGCATCTTTGTAGTCGTCGTCATAGCTGGAGATGTGCGGGCGATGTTCATGGTCCAGCACGGCGACTACCCCCGGCACTTTCAGGGCCTGGGAACTGTCGATCCTGAGCACGCGGCCCCGGGCGATGGTGCTGGACACCACGCTGCCATGCAGAAGCCCGGCGTGCGGATGTTCGCCGGCATAGCGTGCCTGGCCGGTCACCTTGGCGACGCCGTCCACACGGTCCAGCGGCATGCCCACCACGCAATGCTTGTCGTTCATGATGTTGCTCCTCTGGCGGCTGCCTCACCCAGCGCACGCACGATTGCCCGCTGCGTAAGCTGCACCTTGAAACCGTTCTGGCTCAGCGGCTGGGCCCCCTGCAGCAGGGCATCTGCCACGCAGGCGAACAAGGCGACAGAAGCCGCCTGGCCCTGCAGGGTCTGCTCCACGGCAGGGTCGCGCCAGGGTTTGTGTGCCACGCCACCGAGCGCCAGGCGTGCAGCCCGGATCACCCCGCCCTGGATGTGCAAGGCGGCCGCGACCGAGACCAGGGCAAACGCATAGGACGCACGGTCGCGAATCTTCAGGTAGCGGTAATGGGTTTCGAATTGCGGCGGCGGCAGCTCGATGGCGGTCACCAGTTCATCCGTGGCCAGTTGAGTGTCTCGCTCCGGGGTGTCGTGGGGCAGGCGATGGAAGTCGGCGAAGGCGATCTGCCGCTTGCCGGCACGGCCCTCGACGTGGATCACCGCCTCGAGCGCCGACAGCGCCACGCACATGTCCGAGGGGTGAGTCGCGACACAGGCCTCGCTGGCGCCCAGAATGGCGTGGATGCGATTGAGCCCGGTGCGTGCCGGGCAGCCGCTGCCGGGTTGGCGCTTGTTGCAGGGCGTGCCGGTGTCGTAGAAGTAGTAGCAACGGGTGCGTTGCAGCAGGTTGCCGCCCACGCTGGCCATATTGCGCAACTGTGGTGAAGCCCCGGCCAGGATGGCTTCGGACAACAGGGGATAGCCTCGTTCGACCAGGGCGTGCCAGGCCAGGTCGGCATTGCTGACCAGCGCGCCGATCAGCAGGCCGCCGTTCGCGGTCGGTTGGATAGCATCAAGTCCAAGCCCGGTGATATCGATCAGGCGCTCGGGGCGAACCACGTTCTCTTTCATCAGGTCGACAAGGTTGGTGCCACCGGCGATGAAGCGTGAAGTGGGGCTTGCCAGGCTCAAGGCTTCGCCCACCGAGGCCGCTTTGTGGTAGCTGAAAGGGGTCATGGGCGTGAGCCTCCTTCACTGTCGGCCTTGGCGCGCGTTGCCGGCAGTGCCGCTTCCACGGCTGCGACGATATTGCTGTAGGCGCCGCAGCGGCACAGGTTACCGCTCATCTGCTCGCGTATGGCATCGCGTGTTGTGGCCCGGCCTTCTTGTGCAAGGCCGATAGCGGAGCAGATCTGCCCTGGGGTGCAGTACCCGCACTGGAAGGCATCGTGAGTGATGAACGCCCGTTGCATGGGGTGGAGCTCGTCGCCGCGTGCCAGCCCTTCGACCGTGACCAGCTCGGCCCCATCGCACATGATGGCCAGGGTCAGGCAGGCGTTTACCCGCCGTCCATCGCGCAACACCGTGCAGGCGCCGCATTGGCCGTGGTCGCAGCCTTTTTTCGTGCCAATCAGATCAAGCTGTTCGCGCAGCAGGTCAAGTAGCGTCGTCCACGGGTGAACGTGCAGGCACCGGGGTTGGCCGTTGAGTGTCAGGCGGATGGCATGCGCTTGGCCGCTTGGGGGGGAGAGTGCGGGCATGGCAGGTCCTCACGGTTTGGGGGTGCACAGTGGTCTGTGTCTATGGGCTGCGACTTGCGGGATTGGGCAAACGTTCAGCCTTTGCGCCGAAACGCAGGTCAGTTCGCCCAGGCGCATTCACTCGTCGGCCACGAGGAACCTTGCGGCACGGGTCGGCTTCACAACCGCATCTACTGCCCGATCAGGATGCAGCCCCATGCTCGACATTGACACCAACGACGTGCCTGTGCAGACCCTGTATTTCCAGGACGACGGCGCGACCCCGAACAGCCGCCTTGCGGTGCTGCTCTACCGGTTGAAGCTGGCCACGTCAGCCGACCCTGCCAGCGCCTTCGAGGCCTTGTTTGCCGCTCACCGCTGGACGCCGCTCTGGCGTGACGGCATTTTCGACTACCACCACTTTCACCCCAATGCCCACGAGGTCCTGGGCATTGCCCGGGGCCGGGCACGGGTGACCCTGGGGGGCGAAGCGGGGCAGACGCTGAGCGTGAACATGGGCGACGTGCTGGTGTTGCCAGCGGGCACCGGGCATCGCTGCGTCGACGCCAGTGATGACTTTCTCGTGGTGGGTGCCTACCCGCAGGGGCAAGAGGATTACGACATCCAGCGGCCAGATGCTGCGGCCCACAAACAGGCGCTGGCGCGTATTGCCGCGGTGCCGCTGCCAGAACAGGACCCGGTCACCGGGGCGCACGGTGCAGTTACAACGCAATGGGCCAATGACCAGCGAGAGCACGAGCATCCGTAGGGTGAACAGTCGCAGGGCGCGGGGCATGCGGGCGAGTTTAGGCGAATCTGGTTAGCGCAGCATTACCTTGAGCCTGGATTCGACAGGCACTTGTGGCGCGAACGCGGAGCGCAAGATCACCCAGAACCTCGCCATGTCGGGGTTGCTCAAGCATGCTTTCGACAAGGCGTCATCACCAACAACCGCAGTGGCGACATCCTCAAGCAGGCGCGCTCACACCTCAATCGTGCCGTCCTTCGCGAGGGGCGGCGTTGGTGAGGAGTGTGCTGGCGCTGGCCGGGTGATTGGCCAGCTGGTCGCTGAGGTCCCAGATTTCGAGCATCTTGCCGTATTCGAAGGCATGCAGAGGGTCGGCCTGCAACCACAGCGCGAAGGCCGCATGGTCTTCAGCGCTGCACCCCTCGTCATGCAGGCGCAGGCACCAACTGGCGGCTTCGGTGATGACAGTGTCGAGTGACTGAGCAGGAGGGCGCGGCTTCATCTTCAGCTACCTGGGTGACCGGACCGCCACAGTAAGCAAGCAATTGCCAAAAAATCGTTAAAAAAACATCATCAAATTCCAAGCTCTGGCCCCAGAGATGACCATTGGCGTGGATGGCTTTATCCTGCACGCCTCTAAGATGCAGGGATTGCCCATGCTTTACGTCGTCATGCTCGGGGGGCGTCACCCGGGCGCCAAGATTGAAGTCCACGATGTGGTGTTCGCCCACGCCGCATCGCTCGAGGCGGCTTACCCGCAATTGCGCAGCGCCTGGTTCGGGGCGGCCAAAGGGTTGCATATCGATTCCTGGCTGGAAGTGCAGGGCGTGGATGGCTATCGCGTTGAACTGCGCCAGGAGCGGCCAGCGGCGGGTGCGCAGCGGTTGTACTTCATCAATCTTGGGGGCTATGAAAAACAGGTGTTCGGGGAAGCCCACCGGTATCTGCTGGTGGTGGCTGCCAACAAGGCCGAGGCCAAGGCATTGGGCAAGAAACGCATGCAGGCGGGTTGGCTGAAGCCGCATACCGATGCCTTGATCGATGTCGACGATTGCCTGGCGATCGACCAGGTTGCAGGCGCTTTCGTGCACCTGCTCGAAGGGGAGCATGCCGATACGGTGGTCAGGAGCGATTACATCCTGCTCTGACGGATGCCCGGTGGGCGGGCTGGCTTCATCGTCGGCAAGCTGGCTCCCACAGGTACAGCGCTAACTTCAAGAGCAGCGCCGTCCCTGTGGGAGCTGGCTTGCCGGCGATGAGGTCGCTAGCCTCTCAACCAAAGGCCGGGTCGTACGCCACGGCGCCTGCAGGTACATCCCCGGCAAATGGCAACGCCATGAAGTACTCCGCCGGCACGCCGGGATAGCTCAACTGCGGGTAGGCCTCGAAGCCGAAGCGCTGGTAATACGCAGGCTCACCCAGCAACACCATCCCTTCGGCCCCGCGCTCGCGCATGCAGGCAATCGCTTCGCGCATCAAGGCCGCCCCCACTCCCTGCCCCTGCCGGTCCGGCGTCACGGCAATCGGCCCGAGGCCAAACCACTCCGTGACCTGCCCCTCGATCCTGACCGGTGAAACACTCACTTGCCCGACCAGCACGCCCTCATCTTCGGCCACCAGGGAGAGCACCAGTGCGCCATGGGCGCGCAGGCGTTCGATGATCAGGTGCTCGGTGGGCGCCTGGCCGGGGGCGTGATGGGGGTGGTCGGTGAAGGCCTGCAGGGTGAGGCGGGCGATGGCGGGGTAGTCGGTGGGTGTTTCGGGGCGAATGAGCATGGCGGCTTCTCGTTGTGGAGCGCGTGACTGATCGGGCCTAGGCCGGCAATCAGTATGCCATGGTGAAGCAGCGCATCCCTGCGCTCGGTCAAACGATCAGAAGCTGTACTTGGCCGTGAGCATCAGGTTGCGCGGCGTGCCCCAAGTGTCGCCGGCATAGTCCACGGAGCCGGCAATGGCGGAATAGTACTTGCGGTCGAACACGTTGTTGGCGTTGAGCTGCAGATCGAGGTGCTGGTTGACCTGGTAGCCGGCCATCAGGTTGGTGATGGCGTAGGAGCCCTGGATCAGGCGGTACTCGCTGCCATCGGCGACGGTGAAGTCGTTGTAGATGCGGCTTTGCCAGGTGACGTTGCCGCCGATGCGGGCTTTTTCCAGCGGGCCCTGCAGGCGGTAGGTGGTCGACAGCTTGAACATGTGCTCAGGGGTGTCGGTGTCGAAACGCTGGTTCTCGTTGGCAGGGTTGGCCGCGTCCTTGAGGGTGTGGACGCGGGCGTAGGTATAGCCGGCGCCGACCTGCCAGTTCGGCGTCAATGCACCTTGCAGCTCCATGTCCACGCCTTGGCTGCGCACTTCACCTGACGCTACGTAGCAGTTGGTCGGGTCGCTGCAGCCGCTCAGGTCGGTTTGCGAGACGGCGCGGTTTTCCTGGTCGATGCGGAACAGTGCGATGCTGCCATTCAGGGCGCCGTCGAAGTATTCCCCTTTGATGCCGATTTCGTAGTTCTTGCCTTCGATCGGCTTGACTGGGCTGCCCGATGCATCCTTGTAGCTCTGTGGGTTGAAGATGTCGCTGTAGCTGACGTAGACCGAGTGGTGCTGGTCCAGGTCGTAGATCAGGCCGGCAAAACGGGTGACGTTGCGGGTGACCTTGTAGTCGGCGGTGGCGCTTTCCTTGTTGTCGTAGTCGTACCAGTCCAGGCGCCCGCCGAGGATCAACTTGAGCGGGTCGGCCAGGCTCAGGCGGGTGGTCAGGTACACGCCTTCCTGGGTGGTGACTTCGCGGGTGTTGCCGGTGTGCACGAAGTCGGGCTTGCCGCCATTGAGCGGCCAGTTGGTGTCATACGGGCTGTAGTTGCGCGTGTCCATGTCGTAGATGCGCTTGCTGGCGCCTACCACCAGTTCGTGCGTGCGGCCGAAAGCTTCGAACGGGCCGCTCAGGAACCCGTCCACGCCAGCTTGGTTTTCCTGGTGTTTGGACTGATAGACGGTGCGCGACAGCGGCGCTTGCAGGCCGGCCCAGCGCGACTGGTAGGAGCCGGTGAACACCGCGTCCTGCTGTGAGTAGTTGGTGTTGACCTGCAGCGCCCAGTCATTGGCCAGGCGATGGCGCACCTCGGCGAACACGGTGTTGATTTCCTGATCCTTGTTCTCCCAGTCGGTGCCGGGGTTGTAGGAGCGCGAGAAGCCCATGTGGTGGCCGTCCAGCGCTGTGGGCATGGCGCCCCAGAAATAGTTGGTCTTGTCCTTCTGGTGGGAGAAGCCGAGGGTCAGGGTCGTGTCGTCGCTGAGGTCCGCCTCGGTCACGGCATAGAACAGGCCGTGGTCTTCTTCCACATCATCGATGAAGCTGTTGGCGTCGCGGTACGAAGCCACCACACGACCACGTACGCTGCCGCTGTCATTCAGCGGGCTGGAAGCGTCGAGCTCGCCGCGGTAGTTGTCCCAGCTGCCGGCGGCACCGGTAAGGGTGACCTTCTGCTCGGCCAGCGGGCGTTTGCGCACCAGGTTGATTGCCGCCGACGGGTTGCCGGAACCTGTGACCAGGCCCGTGGCACCACGCACGATTTCGACGCGGTCGAACATCGCCAGGTTCGGCTGGGCGCCTACAGTCCAGCCCTGGTAACCACTGGGAATGCCGTCGTACATCAGGTTGTCGATGTCGAAACCACGCGCCGAGTAGGTTTGCCGACCCGGGCCGCTGGAATAGTCGAGGTACAGGCCCGGGGTGGCATTGACCACATCGTTGATGCTGGTCATGGCCTGGTCGTCCATGCGCTGGCGGGTGATCACCGTGACGGCCTGTGGCGTTTCGCGCAGGCTCAGTGGCAGCTTGGTGGCGGTGGACATGGAGCCGGTGGTGTACGACGCCGAACCTTCGGTGGTGCTGCCGAGTTGCTGGGAGCTGATTTCGGTGGCACCCAGCTCAAGGGTTGCAGGCTTTTCGTCTTCGGCCAGGGCTGGACTGGCCATTGCCATGCACACTGCCATGGCGAGGAGATTGCGGGCGGGAAGAGGGCGCGTGGGCGCTAGGGACGACGACATGGACGACGGCTTCCTGAACGTTATTGAAATTGCTTATGAGAACGATTGGCAATAAGTCTGTCAGGATTTGTCGCAGCATGTAAGTGTGGTATGCCAAAAAAATCACGAAATTTTCACATGTATGGCCGAGCGCTACTCGGTAGGTAGGATTTTTTTCCCACGCTGAGCCGCGATTTCCAGCGCTTGCCCGTCGCGCTGCTTGCCTTGTCGCGCCAGCCCTTCGAGCTGCGGAATCAGCATGCCTTCCGGCAGGTGTCGCCAGAAACGCCCCGGCATGTGCAGGCGCAAGGCGTCTGGGTTGAGCCGTGCCGGGTTGAAGGTGTGGCGGTAGTAGGTACGCCACAGTTCCGCACCTGGATCATCGGCATTGCGTGCCCAATGCCGCCAATCGTCAGGGCAATGGCGCCGATAGTCGAAAACTTCGCCGTCGAAGCGAATGCCATCCAGGGGCGTCGCGATCAGCCAGCGCTGACGCCCCAGGCGGTCGGCGAAGTGTGCGCTGGCGCTTTGCAGAATGTCGTGGGCGGGCTCGTGATAGGCCACCAGGTCGAGTTGCAGCTGTTCGGCCAGGGCCCCAGGCAGTGGCACGAAACGCACGAAGGCATGCAGGTGGTGCGCTTCGCGGCTGACCTGCTTGATGCGCCGGTGCAGTTCGCTGCCCAGGCGATCACCGGCGAGCATCGCCGTGCGGTCGCCATGGGCCACCCGCCAGAGCACTTCGTACAGCAGGTTCCAGCGCTGCTCGCCGTGGTAGCGGGCGGCCTGTTCCAGCAGGGGCAAGAGCGCCGCGGGCACGGTAGCGCGGAAAGGGCCGGGCCCCTCGGGCGGCGAGGCCGGTACTGCCAACAGGTCATCCATCGGGCCTTGCGACCAGGTCACTGCAGCCGGGTCGATGCCGTGCCCCAGCAGCGTACGGGCCTGGTCACGCCAGGTCTCGAAGCGCTCGCCACAGTCGAGCGCGATCATCCCCACAACCCCATCTGTACTGGGGCCTGGGGCTCGCGCAGGCGGGCGCGCAACAACCCGCTGCGCAGGTCTGCATCGGCCGGGCGGTAGTCGCTGGTGACGATGAAGGGCCTGGCCTTGTCCAGCACGCAACGCAGCTGGATCAGGTCGTCGTAGCGCACGCGCCGTTCGCGGCGCAGTTCCACCAGGCGCTGCACGCTGCGCAGGCCGATACCGGGAATACGCGCCAGCAGCGCCGGCTCGGCGCGGTTCACGTCGAGTGGAAACACCTCGCGGTTGGCCAGTGCCCAGGCCAGCTTGGGGTCGATATCCAGCGCCAGGTTGCTGCCCTGGTTCAGCAGTTCGCCCGCTTTGTAGCCATAGCCCCGCAGCAGGAAATCGGCCTGGTACAGCCGGTGCTCGCGCAGCAGCGGCGGGGCGGCCAGGGGCACGCTGCCGGGGCTGTCGGGGATCGGGCTGAAGGCCGAGTAGTACACGCGCTTGAGGCCGTAGCCCTGGTACAGCGACTCGGCGTTGCGCAGCAGGGTGCTGTCGTCGGTGGTGTCGGCACCGACGATCACCTGGGTACTTTGCCCGGCCGGGGTGAAGCGCGGGGCCTTGGGCTCGTTGGCCACCGCTTGCTGGCCCTGGTGGATCACACCCATGGCCTGGCGGATGGTGTGCGCGTGCTTTTCCGGGGCCAGGCGCTTGAGGCTGGCGTCGGTGGGCAGTTCGATATTGACGCTCAGGCGATCGGCCAGGCGCCCGGCTTCCTCGATCAGCAGCGGGTCGGCATCGGGGATGGTCTTGAGGTGAATGTAGCCACGGAAGTTGTGCACTTCGCGCAGCAGGCGGGCGACGCGGATCAACTGCTCCATGGTGTAGTCGGCCGAGCGGATGATACCCGAGCTCAGGAACAGGCCGCTGATGCAGTTGCGCCGGTAGAAGTCCAGGGTCAGGCGCACCACTTCCTCGGGGGTGAAGCGCGCCCGCGGCACGTTGCTGGAGCGGCGGTTGACGCAGTATTGGCAGTCGTATAGGCAGAAGTTGGTGAGCAGCACCTTGAGCAGCGACACGCAACGGCCGTCCGGGGTGTAGCTGTGGCAGATGCCCATGCCATCGGTGGCGCCCAGGCTGTCGCTGCCGCGCGAGCTGCGCTTGGGGGCGCCGCTGCTGGCGCAGGAGGCGTCGTACTTGGCGGCGTCGGCAAGGATGCCGAGCTTGGCGATGAGTTGCATGGGCTGGTCTCGCGATACTGATTATTCATACAGTATTTTGCGAGGCGGCCGATTGCAAGAGATATGGAGACGGGCGGTGGCCGTGGTATCAAAGCGGCTTGCGCATGAACACCCGGGCAAAACCGTGCGCCTGTGCCCGATGGGTCTGCACGTAGCCGAGCTTCTGGTAGATCTCGATGTTCTCGGTCATGCGTTCATGGGTGTAAAGGCGGATGCCTTGGCAGCCGGCCTGCCGTGAGTACGCTTCGCAAAACTGCATCAAGACCTTGCCCAGGCCCTTGCCTTTGCAGGCAGGCAGTACCGCGATATTGACCAGCAGCATGTCGCTGTCTTCGGGCTGCATCACCAGCACACCCGTAACAGTCGCGGCCTCCACTGCCACGAAAACCTCGTTGTCCTCGACCACTTGCCGGTAGTCATCGAGCATCGGCGCTGGCGGCTTGCCGATCCTGGCGATGTAGGGTTAATAGGCGGCATGGACCAACGCGCTGATGGCATCGACGTCGTCAGCGGTGGCGCGGCGCAGGGCAGGGGCTGTATTCATCAGGGCGACCTCCTGGAAGGGCTCCCGAGCATAAACGCCCGCTGCACCCGGGTCGAGGCGTCTGGCCGATAGGTATGAGCGTGCCTCGCTTCACTCCGGGGATTTCATATCCAAGCGTTTGCCCCCCCGTGATAAAACGCCCCGGCAACCATCAATAACAATGCCCGGCAAGTCGGCCTCACGGCCGCTTGCACGTCAAGGAACACCGATGTCTTCCAACCGCTTGTTTGGCACCTTCTGCCTGAGCAGCTACCTGCTGTCCCTGTCCTACGGCACCACTTTCCTGCTGGCGATGACCTTGCGCGCGCATGGCGCCAGCGAAGCCGATGCCGGCTCGGTCATCTCCACGGCCATGTTCAGTACCTTTGTGGCGGTGATCTTTTCCGGGCATTTGAGCGACCACCTTGGCGCGGCCAGGTCGGTGGCCGTTGGCGCGGTCTTCCTCGCCGCCGCCTGCCTGGGTTTTGCCGCACTGCCAGGGGTGGGCCTGGCCATGATGCTGTTCGGCCTGCTGCTCGGTTTTGGCTGGGGGGTGTTCTACACCCTGGGGCCGATCATCGTGGCCATGCTGATCGAGCCGCAGCGACGGGTAAAATACTTTGCCCTGCTGTCGGGCTGCATGATGACCGGCATCGGCACCGGGCCACTGCTGGGGCGGGTGGCGCAGGCGCTGGGCTACCCGGTGGAGGCGGCCTTCGTGGTCGCGGCCGCGGCCAGTGTGCTCGGGGGGGTTATGTTCTTGTTGCTGGCGCCGCGCATGCAACAGCATCAGCGCGCCGTTGCCGTGTGCCGCATCACCCCGGCGGCGGCGCGTTCGGTGCTGTCGTCCAAGGCTGCTTTCGCCATTCTGATGGTGGGGTTGGGCGGTGCGATCTTCGGTGGACTGTCCAGCTTCCAGACCTCTTACGCCGCGCTCCTGCACCTGGACTATTCGCTGTTCTTCATCGGCTTCATGTCCGCGGTCATCTCGTGCCGCCTGCTGGTCGCGGGCTTCATCGTCAGGCGCGACCCTTATCGGATGGCGTGCCTGCTCACGGCGTTGATCGTGCTGTCGGTGCTGATGTTCATGTATGGGGTGGCGAGCTCCGCCGGCTATTTGCTGGCGGCGATCGTACTGGGGGTCGGTTATGGCCTGACCTATTCGGTGATCAACGGGCTGGCGGCGAACGAAGCGCCTGCCGGCCACACCGCGCAGGCACTGCTGCTGTTCAGCCTGGCCTACTTCATCGGTGTGTTCGGCTTTCCGCTGCTGGCAGGCAAAGTCATCGTTCAGGCTGGCATGGCGTCGCTGCTGCAACTGGTGCTGGTGATTGCTCTGGTGAACTGGTCGATCACCGTGGCGCGGCTGGCATGGCGGCGCAAGCGCGCAGCCGCGGTTGCTTGAGCCCAGGCGTGCACTTGAACAGGGCGCAAATTCCCAAGCGCCCTAGGCTGGTGCGGTTGGACGGCGCGTCAGGGCCAAGCCTGGCGTAATCGTTAGCTTGCGTACGAGTTGGTCCATTACTTGCTATCAATTTGCCATTCGTTGTCGCGTATGGTGAAGATAATGTCGCTTTCAAGCAGTTTCATGCAGTTGTCTTCGAGCGAGAAGCGCTGGCTACCGTGGTGGGGTAAGACTGGGAAATTCAGGATGGGCTGGGCATGCCGGCTCAACCGCTCGGCCTACCCCGAGATCGAGCAAACCTTCGAAGCCATCGCCCAGACGCGCGTACAGTTGCTGCACAACTGGGCCTGTGAGCAGTGGGAACACCTGAGCGAACTGGCCGAGCACATCGCGCCTGGCTTCGCCCATCTGCAGCGTGCGCCGCTGCTGGAGAAGCTGGCACAGGCGCAAGACGTGTCCGAGCTGCTGGTGATCGATGCCAGCGGCACGGTGATCGTCTCGACCTGGCAGCAACGCGGCAACTCGCGTTTCGAGCACAGTGCGGCGTTGGCGCAAGGCTTGAAGGCGCCGTTCCTGCACGGCCCGTTTCGTGACCCGCTGACGCTGCAGATCGGCCCGTCATCGTCGCGCTTTCACGATGAAGTGACCTTGATGTTCTATCAGCCCATCCAGGTTGCCGGCCAGACCCTGGGCTGCCTCTGCGCCCGTGTGCCCAACGACGTGCTGGGCGATCTGATCCAGCGCGAGGCGGGGCATATCTACCCCGAGTCGGGCGACAACTACCTGTTCATGGCGCAATCACGCTTCGACCCGGCGATCCAGCCGGGCACCGCGTTGTCGCGCTCACGTTTCGAAGATGCCACCTTCACCCAGGGCGACAATCTCAAGAGCGGCGTGCCAACACCCTGGGGCGCGGTGCAGATTCAGCGCCACACCGAGCTGGAGCTGCGCTTCACCGACCCTGCCACCCAGCAGCTCCACCCCGGCGTGCGGGAAACCATCCGCCAGGGCGCCAACCTGTTCGTGACCTACCCCGGCTATTCGGACTACCGCCATGTGCCGGTGGTGGGCAAGGGCGTCACCTTCCAGTTACCCGGCTCGCCGGACCGCTGGGGCATGATGTGCGAGGCCGACCTGGAAGAGGTGTACCGCAGGCGTTCGCTCAGCTACGGGCTGATGAAACCCTATTTGGCGACCCTGGCCGGTGCCTTCGGCTGTAATGTCCTGGTGCAGCACTATGCCGGCCTGGGCCAGGGCGCCAACGACGCCATCGCGGCCTTGAGCATGCTTGCTGCCGCCTGGCTGTTCAGCGTGCTTGGCCCACGGCGGCTGGCGGCCAGGTTGAACGGCATGAGCGGTGTGCTGCGCACCATTGCCGAAGGTGAGGGCAACCTGCGCCAGCGCCTGGACCCCCGCACCCTGGCCCGCGACGAAAGCGCTGACATGGCGCGCTGGATCAACAGTTTCATCGACCGCCTGGACGCGGTGGTGGGGCAGGTGGTCAAGGCCAGCCGCACGGTGGGTGCCACCAACCAGATGATGCTCGGGCGCAGCCAGGCCGCGAGCACGACCTCTGCCGAAGTGGCCGATGCGGTGCACCAGATGATGATCATCATGGAAGATCAACTGGGCGAGCTGCAGCAGGCCTCGGTCAGTGCCGAGCAGATGAAGCAGGCCATGGACGAAGTGGTCAGCCGCGCCCGTGAGCAGTACCTGGCAGTGCAGGAGGGCACCCAGTCGATCCGCGACGTGGTGGCGCGTTCCTCCGCCAGCGTGCAGCTGCTCGACAGCAGGATGGCGCAGATCGCCAGCATCAGCGGGCTGATCGGCGACATCACTCAGCAAACCAACCTGCTGGCGCTCAACGCGGCCATCGAGGCTGCCCGCGCTGGTGAACATGGCCGCGGGTTCGCTGTGGTCGCCGCCGAAGTGCGCAGCCTGGCGACGCGCACTGCACTGGCCGCAGAGGACATCAAGCACAGGGTCGAGGGTTTGCAGAGCGAGACCCAGCAGGCCGTGAGCTTCATGCAAGAGGGGGTCAAGGACGTCGATGACAGCCTGCGCCTGGCCGAGGATGCCTCGTCGGAGAATGTGCAGTTGCATCAGGCCGTGGAAAGCATGTTCGCGATCATCCAGCAGCTCAACCAGCGCAGCCTTGCCTATGGCAAGACCATCGAGCAGGTCAACCAGTCCTCCAGCGAGATGCGCCTGACGGCGGGGGTGTTGCAGAGCAGTGCCGAGACGGTGAAGGTCAACGCGGGCAAGTTGCAAAAGCTGGTGGGGCAGTTCGAGGTCAGCAGCGAGCTGTGCTGAAGCCTGTCGCCGATATCCTGGGTTATCATCCGCGCCCCCACCGGAGCAGCCCATGGCCAAAGACATCGACAACCCCTGCGTTTCCCTGTGCCAGCTCAATAGCGAGCTGTGTGTGAGCTGTGGTCGTACCCGCGAGGAAATCCGCAAATGGCGTGGCATGAAGCGCCCGGAGAAGATGGCCACCGTGCAGCGCGCAGCGACGCGGATGAAAGCCATCGCCAAGAAAAATGCCAAGCAGCGCTGAGCGCAACCCTTAGCGCGCCACCATCCCCCGCAACAGCAATTCGATCATCTGCCGCACCTGCAGCGCATGCCCGGCAAAGTCCGGTTGATCCTGGCCGGCCAGGCGCAGGAACTGCAGGTGGCCGTAGTCGTTGATCAGAAACGCCACGTAATCCACATCCAGGTCCGCCCTCAACAGCCCGCGATGCTTGAAGTCGTTCAGCACCCGGGCAATCTCCTGCACCAGCAGGGCGTTGACCTTGCGATACGCCGCCGGCAGGCCACCGCCTGGCTGGCCGATGATCTGCGGCAGCAGCTCGCGCCACAGCGCCGCCGGCAACATGCTGAAGGCATGCTCGACCACTTGCCGTTCCAGTTGGCACAGGGCCTCGACCGGGTCGTCCAGGCGGCCGATGCGTTGGCGGGTGGCGACCATCGCGCGGGCATCGGATTCGCGCAATGTCTCCAGGACGATCTCCTGCTTGCTGTTGAAATAGGCAAACACGGTGGGCGCCGAAACCCCCGCGGCCTTGGCGATCTGTTCGATGGTGGTGGCCTGGTAGCCCTGGCGGGCGAACAAGCCCACCGCCGCCTCACCGATGGCTTGCCGCCGCGCCGTTTTCTGTTGTTCCCGCAATCCACTCATGGTCTGCCTGTGCATTGAACCTAGGTCTGGGCCAAGCATACCGGTTTCTTGAATCGCAATAAAATTTTATTGACTAAAATCTTTTATCGAATAAAGATTTGTGCCGCCGGCGCAGACCGGCTTCTTGCTGCGCTTTTCGAACTGCCCTGTACACAAAAAAAATTCTTACAGGAGCGTCACCATGCGTCATTTCCTAGGCACCTTCGTGCTCGGCAGCCTGTTGGCGCCGTACGCAGCGGCCGACTACCGCTTCACCCTGGGGGACGTCCAGGGCCAGGCAACCTTCGCCGCCGGCGCGGCGAGCGTGGCCGCCCATGGCATCAACTTCGGTGCCGGCCGGGCTGACCTGCGCAATGGGCAACCCCGTGGCACGCAAGCGAACTGGCAGGAGCTTTACCTCAAGCCCGGCATCGCACTGCAGTACGCCTTGAACGATCAGAGCCTGGTCGAATCGGGGTTTTCCCTGGCAGCCAGCCACACCTTTGGCGATGGCGACGCCGGCGGCTATACCCGCGGTGGTGACGGCCAGGTGGCGGTGGAGCAGGCGTTCGTGGGGGCTCGCCAGGGCGACTGGGGCCTGCGCCTGGGTAATCAGGATTACCAGGTCGGCAGCGGCTTCATCGTGATGGACGGCAACCTCGACCTGTTCGGTGAGGGCGACTACTGGCTGGGCCCGCGCAGCGCCTTTCACGATGGCGCGTTGCTGAGCTACCAACACGACAGTTTCGGCGCCCAGGCCTTCAGCCTGGTGGCCAGCGACCGCTACCAGGGCGATTACCGCCTGCAAGGTGGCAACCTCGACTGGCGCGTGGCCGACAGTGCAACCCTGGGGGCACTGGCCATGGCCGTGCAATCGACTGGCCACGGGCGCAGCTTCGACGCACCCCGTGATGGCATGCGCGTCTACAACCTGCGGGCGCTGAACGCACATCTGCCAGGCCTTGCCGACCTCACCCTCGACGCCGAGTACGCCCTGCAACGCGGCCATGGCGACGCCGTGGATTACCACGCCAGTGCCGGTTATGCCCAGGCCAGCTACCGCTTCAGCGCACTGCCGCTGGCCCCGCAACTGGGCTGGAGGCACGCCCGTTTCTCCGGCGACCCCGACCCCAGCGATGCGCAACAGCAAGGCTGGGACCCGTTGGCCAAGGGCTTCACCGGCTGGAGCACCTGGCTGGTGGGCGACATTGTCGGCAATTACCTGCTGTTCAACTCCAATGAGCGGGTCGACCAGTACAGCGCTCGGCTGAACCTGACGCCCACGTTGGGGCTGGGCGCCATCCACTACCGCTTCTCCCTCGACCAGCACAACTACCAGGGCATCGCCGTCGACCAGCGCCGCTTCGCCGACGAAAACACCCTGTACCTGGACTGGGCCCCCACCGAGCGCCTCTATGCCTCGGTGGCCTGCAACTGGGTCAGGCCCATGGCCGCGGCGCGTCAGGTGTTCGGCAACGACACCTTCCGCGCCCTGGAAATGTACCTGACCTACCGCTACTGACCATTAAAGAGAATGACCATGACCTTGCCTGCCGATTAACTGATCCACAATGCCCGCATCTATACCGTCGACGCCCACAAACCCTGGGCCCAGGCCCTGGCAGTGCGCGGCGAGCGCATCGTCCACGTGGGCGACAACGCCTCGGTGCAGGCCTTCGCCGGCCCGCACACCCAGCGCATCGATGCCGGTGGCAAGCTGGTGCTGCCGGGGTTCGTCGAGTCCCATTGGCACTTCAGCACCACGGCCTTTGCCTTCCAGGCCTTCATCAACCATGAAGACCCTGAGCAGATGCTGGCGCTGCTCAAGCGCTACGTCGACGAGCACCCCGATGAAAAAGCCATCACTGGCATGGGCTGGATCCAGGCCCTGGTGCCACCCCACCTGCTGCGCCGAGAAACCCTGGACGCCATCTGCCCGGACAAACCGGTGTGCCTGATGGCCACCGACTACCACACCATGTGGGTCAACTCCAAAGCCCTGGAAATCGCTGGCATCGACCGCGACACGCCGCCGGTGGAGGAGGGCGCCAGCTGGTTCGAGAAAGACCCGGTCACCGGCGAGCCCACCGGTGTGGTGGTTGATGGCGCCGCGTACTTCCTGCTGATGAAGCGCATCAGTGATGCCGGCTACCTGCCCACCGGTATCGATTTGTACCTGCGCTCGATTGCCGTGTGGCAGGAGAAGCTGGTGGCGGCTGGTATCACCACGGTGTTCGACGCCGGCTTCCTCGACCCCAACGGCGACCAGGACTTGCTCTACGAAACCCTGCAGCAGCTCGAGCGCGAAGACCGCCTGAAACTGCGCGTGGTCGGCAGCTACATCTCGCTGGGCGAAGAAGACGACCCGGTGGCCATCCTGCGCAGCATGCGTGAACGCTACCAGTCGCCACTGGTGCGCGCCCAAGCGCTGAAGATGATGCTCGATGGCACCGAAATGAACCACACCGCCTACCTGCTGGAACCCTACTGCGACAAGCCCGACAGCTGTGGTGCCACGGTCATGCCGGTGGAAGTGTTCGAACGCAATGTGCGCGAGGCCGACCGCCATGGCATCGACGTGATGATCCACGCCGTGGGCGATGCCGCCGTGCGCCTGGCGCTGGACGTGATCGAGCGCACCAACGAAGCCAACCCGCCACGCGACCGCCGCCATGTGATCACCCATGCCTTCCTCACCCACCCGGACGACATTCCGCGTTTCCGCCAGGTCGGTGCGCTGGCCAATACCCAGTTGCAGTGGGGCGTGGTCGACGCCTATTCGGAAGCTATTCGCCGCTCCTATGGCGATGCCCGCTGGCGCTCGATGTACAAGTTCCGCAGCTTCGTCGACCAGGGTGTGACCGTGTCCATCGGCATGGATGGCCTGGCCTGCCAGTGCCGTTGCCAGCACCGCCCGGTGGAGCACATCGAGTCGGGCCACACCCGCCAGCTGGCTGGCGAGCCGGACGCGCCGGTGATGCCGGACATCCATGAAAAGCTCAGCATCCCGCAGCTGATCGCCGCCTATACCCTGCACGGCGCCTACCAGTTGCGCCTGGAGCACGAGATCGGTTCGCTGACCGAAGGCAAGCGCGCCGACGTGATCATTCTCGAACGTGACCTGTTCGAGCTGAACAAGCACGACATCGGCAAGACCGAAGTGGCGCTGACCATGATGAACGGCCGTATCGTCCACAACGCCCTCTGACCCCGCCGCGGCCCCTTGCGGGCCGCGTTGCCTGGAATACGCCCCCATGAAAGCTCGCACTGGTCTTGTGACCCGCTCTCTGTTCATTTATATCGCCATTGCGTCCACCATGATCGTCGGCGTCGGCCCGGTGTTTCTCGGCATGCTCGCGCGCAAGTTCGACCTGCCGCTGGAACAGCAGGGCTGGGTACTGTCGATGGAAATGGCCGGCGTCATCGTCGGCACGCTGTTCAGCCCGGCCGCCGAGCGCCGGGTCGGCACCCGCCTGTTGACCCTGGGCGGCGCCTTGCTGGGCCTGGCCGCCAACCTCAGTTGCGTGCAGGCGGAGGGTTTCTCGGGCCTGCTGGCCTGCCGGCTGGTGGCGGGCATCGGCGGCGGCCTGCTGTACAGCAGTGCGCTGACGGCCCTGGGCCGGTTGCCGCAACAGGCGCGCTCCTACGGCGCGATGCTGTTTCTGCAAACCTTGTTGTTCGCGGCATTCGCCGCAGTGCTGCCGGTGATTGCCGAACGCTATGGCCTGAGCATGGCGATCAACGCACTGGCGGCGTGGTTTGGGGTGATCGTGCTGATCTGCCATTGGCTACCGGATGTGCGCGCGGTTTGCCCCGTCGCCACGGAGCAGGTCATCCAGCACGCACCGGGCAGCGGCAAGGTGGGGCTGTACGCGCTGGTCGGCATGCTGTGCCTGCAGATGGGCATCTACTCGGTCTGGGGCTTTCTTGAAAACCTGGCGGTCGAGGGCGGGGTCGACCCGGTGGATGTGGGCTGGGCCCTGGGCCTGGGCTTGCTCGGCGGCTTGCCGGGCTCGGCGTTGCCGAGCCTGTTCGGCCAGCGCCTGTCGAGCAACCTGATGATCGCGCTGGGTTCGTTGGCGGTACTCTGCTCACTGGCCATACTGGCCCGCGGCGTGCACCAGGCCGGGGAGCTGGCGGTGGCGGTGTTCGTGATGAACGTCGGCTGGACGCTGGCGCTCACCTACTACATGGCCACCGTTGCCACCCATGACCCGAGCAAGCGCCTGGCGCCGGCCATCGGTTTTGTCCAGGTGTCCGCTGCTGCCGTGGCGCCCGCGGTGGTGGCGGGGCTGCTGCCGTACTCGGGTGAGCAGGTGATCTACCTGCTGGCGGCAATCGCCATCGTTGGCGGCGGGCTGATGCAGGGCCTGCTGTTGCGGGCGCAGCGAGGGCTGGTTCAGGTGTGAGGGGCTTCTGGTATCGTTGCCGGCGCGCCTGATTACCCTCTAGGAGTTGTCTTATGAAAGCAGCCATCGTCCACGCCTTCGACCAACCCCCACGCTATGGCGAGATCGACCCACCGCAGGCCGCCGCTGGCGAGGTGCTGGTGCGGGTGCGTGCCGCCGCACTCAGCCAGCTGGTGCGGGCCCAGGCCAGCGGCAAGCATTACAGCAGTGGCAAGACCCTGCCGTTGGTCCCCGGTGCCGACGGTGTCGGCCTGCTCGAGGATGGCACCCGAGTGTACTTCGCCTTCCCCCGTGCCCCTATCGGCGCCATGGCCGAAACCGTGGCCGTGGATGCGCGCTGCTGCGTAGCCATCCCGGACGATATCGATGACATCACCGCCGCTGCGATCGCCAACCCGGGGATGTCGTCCTGGTCGGCGCTGCAGGAGCGGGCTGGATTCAGGCCGGGCGAGCGCGTTCTGATCAATGGCGCTGCTGGCGCCTCTGGTCGTCTGGCGATCCAGGTGGCAAAGCACCTTGGCGCCTCGCGTGTCGTGGCGACCGCACGTAATCGTGCAGTGGAAGCAGAACTGCGCAAGTTGGGCGCGGACGATTTCATCTGCCTGGATCAGCCTGCCGAGCAGCTGACTGCGGTGTTGCGCGATGAGTTTCGCGGGCCGGGCGTCGACATCGTGCTGGACTACCTGTGGGGGCAGCCGGCTACCTGCATCCTCGATGCACTGGGTGGCCATGCCAGCCGCGAGGCCGCGCCCCGTGTGCGCTTCGTCAATATTGGCGCGATTGCCGGCGCGACCCTGCCGATGAACCCCAGCGTATTGCGTGGCACGGGGCTTGAGATGCTCGGCAGTGGCCTGGGCAGCGTGTCCAACGAAGGTTTGGTGAACGTGGTCGGGCAATTGCTGAAAGCGATCAAGCCGGCCGGGATGAAGGTCGATGCGCAGGCCGTGCCCTTGAGCGAGGTCGAAGCGGCCTGGCAGCTCAACTCGGCAGAACGCATCGTGTTTGTGTTGTAGCAGGCAAGGCGAGGCCTGTCGGGCGCTCGCCTGATGCAGCCGTCAGGCCAGGGAAGTGGCGGCTTGAGAGGGATCCTCGGCGGGCGCTTCCATCAGCAGGCCCAGGGTGTTGAGGAACAGGTCGGTGCTGAGAATACCCGTGGAAATGGTCGAGAACACAACGTTGCCAGCCGCGTCCTTGATGGTGACCTTTTCCGTCCAGTTGCTGTGATCCATGCTGCGCAGGGCGGCGATCGATATCTGCCTGCCCTGCACCTGCAGGTAATCCCGCGAAAGCACCAACGGCTGCGTCTGCACGTCCAGGAAGTTGCCGCTTACGCGCTTGCGCCACACCTCGGCGTTCTCGATGCAGTTGAAGGTTACCGTGCCGCCGGCTTGCAGGGTGTTCCAAACCTGCGGTTGGCGGGCATTGAGGTAAAGCTCGCGGAACTGGTGCTGGAAGTGGTGGAAGCCTTTGAGCGCTTCAATCACCCGGTTGAACGGCTCGCCTGGGTTACGGCGGTATGCCAGGTTGGTGATCAGGCCGGTGAATGCCGCCTGCCCCGAGCTGAACAGGTACAGGTCTTCGATTTCGGTGAACGGCACGTACGTGCGCTCGCCATGAAGGGTGTGGGCGATGCCGTTTTCATACAGCTCGTAGCTGCCTTTGCGCATCCGGCTGTGCCAGGCGTAGAGGCCCAGCAGGGCCAGTGCGAAGAATACCAACAGGCCGCTGGTGAAATAGGTGAGCGTAGCCGGGTCGGAAAAATTCAGCGTCGTGCCGCGTGAAGAGGTGAGCGAAACAGGCCCGGAAGCGGGGAGTGTCGAGCCCAGGTAAAGCATGAAGCCCGCCAGCGCGATCAGCCCCAGGCTGAAAATCACCATGAAGACCTTGAACGCCTTGCCGTAGCGGAAACTGCCGACCAGTTCACCCGTGGCCGGTG